>DATGLT010000246.1:0-6525 GCA_035294005.1 Verrucomicrobiia bacterium | reverse complement strand
GAGCGGCAAGGCTTGAGAAGCCGGCAGTCTTTTGGCGCTACAAGCCAGTTGCGCGCGCACTTCGACATTGGGCTCGGCCCTGGCCAACCGCGCCAGTTTGGCAGCAACGGGATCGCTGACTTTACCCGCATCGCAGCTGAGCCGGGCCGTCCACAACCGAACGAATGGGTCGGGGTGGTCCAGCGCTTTTAACGCAAAAGCTTCATCCAACCCGCCCGAGAGATTCAAAGCCCATAGACTTTCAAGCGCGATTTGACCGGCGTTCGTCCGGACCATGTTCGAGAGTAGCGGCACGATCGAGGCGTCTTTCCGGTCACCCAGCAGCCGAAGTGTTTCCTGTCGAAACCACTTGTTTGAATTCGAGAGAAATCCGACCAGCTGAGCCGAACTGAGTTTGCCAAGATCAAAAGGGGGCAGGGCAGGGGCGCCCCTGGCTTTGAGGCGGTATATTCTGCCATTGCTCTTGTCAATTTGGCCCTCGTGGTTGCGATAATGGTTGATCTGCGCATCGTACCAATCCGCGATATAGATCGCGCCGTCAGGTCCTGCCTTTATGTCCACCGGCCGGAACCATTCGTCGGTCGTTTTAACCGGGTAACTCAGGTCCCACGTTTTGAACGTCGATCCATCGGGTTCAATTTGGCTTTCCACGACCCGCCCCTGCAAAGGTTCGATTCCGAAAAGTTTCCCGTTGTATTGGGCCGGGAGGGCTCCTCCGTCGTAGATGATGAAATTGTGGGTGAACCGTTCCACCGCCGGGTGTTGCATGGGTGGGAAGTATCCGAACGCATACGGGTTGGACAATGGTCCGTGCTTGTCGAAGCCCTTTTGAAGATAGGCTCCCTGCATGTAATGAAAACCCCGTGTGTCGCCGCCGTTATGTCCCGAGAATATCCGCCCCTTTTCGTCAATCTCGCAGCCAAAGGCGTTCCCGCCTCCTTCGGCGAAGACTTCGAATCGCCTCGTTTCGGGATGATACCGCCAGATTTGCTGACCCATGGTTTGAACGATGGGTTCCTTGTCCAATCCGGGCCGCATGACCCTTGCCGTAACAGTGCTTCCCTGGCAGCCGTACAACCAGCCGTCAGGTCCCCATCTGAGGCTGTTCACCACGGAATGCGTGTCCTCCAGTCCGAATCCGGATAACACGACCTCGGGATCTCCGTCCGGGATGTCATCGTTGTTTTTGTCAGGATAGAACAACAAATACGGAGGATTCAAAACCCATACACCCCCTCGACCTTTAACGACCGCGGTCGCAATATTAAGACCTTCCAGGAAGTATTTGCGTTTCGTGAAACGGCCGCTTCCATCCGGATCCTCGTAGATCGCGATCTTGTCGGCCCCAAGGAAATGGTGGGGAGGCGGAGGCGGGACCTTGTCATACACCGCGCGCCAGAAGCTGTCATGGCTGAGCATTTTCAATCCGGCCGGGAAGGGATATTGGAGGTATTCCACGACCCAAAGTCGGCCCCGCTCGTCAAAGTTCATGAACACGGGTTGGCGCACGAGCGGTTCGGCAAGGAGTTGCTCGACCGTGAGGTCTTCGGGAACAGTGAACCGGCTCAATGATTCAGCCGGGCTCAGTGGCTGCTCTTGGCGCGCTGGCTGGGAACTGGTCGCCTGGTCGGCATTCGACAGCGCTGCGTTGGAACTCTGGGCATTTACCTGTTGTGGAACCGGTTTGCCCAGGCACCAAAGAACCGAGTTCAACAATAGTCGCCCGAAAAAGGGCTGCTTGAAATCGTCGGGACTTCCAAGGGACGTGTAGAAAACCCGCCGATCCTTGTCCGTGTTCACCCACGCCACGGGCTCGGATTGGGTTTGACCCTCGACGTGGCCGTTCATTAAGGGCGTGACCGTCGCGGCCAGGTCACGGCTCTTGTACAAATGCGAGGTCACCCGCAGGTCGTTTGTGGGGATCCCTATGAGGATTGGGTGGACCACGCCAGCCAGCACCTTCACGATCGTCGTGGGCGCGTTCGGCCCCACGTTATTGTAATGGTCCTGGTAACTGCAGCCGAGAATGTCGCGGTCGAATGTGCGCCAACCCTCGTGATCCCCGTCCGGCGTGTCGGCTCCAAACGCATGACTGGCGGTTCGAATTCCAATCAGGGGTTTGCCGGCCTCAAGGTGAGCGCGGATCAGCGCCATCATTTCTTTGGGCGGAGTGCGCCTGCGAACGCTGAGAAACAATAGGTCCGCGTTCCTGATCAGATCAAAGTTTGTGAAGTAGTTGTCGTGCTCGCCTGGGCTCGCCATCACGAACTGACAGATTATTCCTCGGGGCTCAAGCTCTTGCCTGGCAAAATCCGGCAGCGTCTCCCATGTGTGATACTCGTTTTCACCAATGACAAACACCACGTGAGCGGCTGAATTTGCCTGAGTCGTCGCCGCAGACGATTCAATGGCAGAAATTACCAACGCGCAGCAGGCTATCCGGAGCACTACGAGCATCGCTTGGGAAAGGGTTCTCATCTCAAACGTACGCCCCATGATAAGGCTAGCTGCGGAAACCGGTAAAGCTTTCTGCTGGAATAAATTGATGGAAAAATCCAAGGATGCTTCAGTGCCGCCGAGGTGCGATTCAAAAGGCCGTCGCTGCTCGGAATGGCAGCCGCGCCACCTTGTTTACTGGAAGTACAAATCGTAAAATCCGAACACGTCGTTTTTGTCCATTTTCAAGTCCCGGTAAGCCCAGGATTCATAATGGCCATCGACCATGATGATATTGGCGCGGAGCGCGTGGCGGCATCCGGGTTGTTTCGGTGGCGTGTAATTTTTCCAATCGTGAGTGGCCGGGTCGGGAGGGAAGGTGACGATTTCTGTCGTGTAACCGCTGAAAGGAACGTTGTTGGGATTGTAAGGTACGCCGGTGTCGCCCATTAACCAGACCTGGGTGGGCCTTAAAATTTCCTGGAGTTTGCGGCTGTGCAGCGGGAGAGCTGGACTCATATTGTACCCGTAGCGAATGACCGTGCTTTCGACCGGGCCGTAGCCTTCCCAGCGCGCGCCAAAAACGATGCTGATGTCTTTGTCTTGGACCGCCGGGCAGCGCCACACGTTGTTCGAAATCGCTTGGGACACAACGTATCGGCTGCTGGACAAAGTTTGCCACCACCATGAACCGCCCGGGGCGACGTCGTTGCCGGTCCACCATTTGGTGTAGAGGTCCGGCAACCTCTGTCCGTTGTCATCAGCGTACATGATAAACGCGACTCCCATTTGGCGCAGGTTGGAACAGCAGCGGATACTGACGGCTTTGGCTTTGGACTTGGAGATGGTTGGCAGAAGCAAGCTGGCCAGAATGGCAATGATCGCAATGACAACGAGAAGTTCGATCAGAGTAAATCCGAGGTATCGGGTCGGAAGATTTTGACGAGGGCAGAGCCGCTCTGCGATTGTTCCACTATGCGGGTTGGACCTCTTCAGGCTCATTTCTCCCCGGCAGAATAGGACCGGTGCCAGCCATTATCAAGCGAGCATAATTGCGGATCAGAGGCCCGGATCTTCTGAAATTCAGCCCAATACCAGTTCCTCCTGTTTTTCCTTCAAAACGTGTTATGGTAAGTCTGATGAGCGATCCCGCCCGATCGGAAGTTCCAGGGGACCCCGCGCGCCTTGTTGGGATGCGAGGACCGCTCTTGCGGCTGCACAAAGCGCTCGTCGACTCCGAACGTATCGAATACGAAAGGACCATGGGTAAAATAAAGTCACCCAACCATTTTCTGCAGTTGCTGACCACCGATCCATGGTTCGCCTGGCTTAGTCCGCTTTCCCAGCTGATTGTATCGGTTGACGAAGCGATCGACTCCAAAGAGCCGCTCAGTTCGAGCGCGATCGCCGCCTTGGTTCGCCAAACAGAGGTCTTGCTGCGCCCTTCCGAGGCCGGCTCCGGGTTCTCGAAACACTACTTTGAAGCGATGCAACGAGACCCGGACGTAGTGCTCGCTCATCGCGACCTGGTTGCGGCGCGAAAGCAAAGCACCAAATAGTTACGCAAGCTGCTTGGTTTGCATTCGGGCTTAATGGTGCCTTAAGGTGCCCCTGTTAAGATTCCCCCATGAAAACGCACCTTCCGAATCGTTTGCCTCTCGCGAACGCGGGCCATGCAATTCTCATGGCGAGTCGATATGTCTCCACCTGGCTGATCGTGGTTGCCTCCATTCATTCCCTAGCGGCAGAGCCCTCCGGGGTTCCCGTTCAGGCTTCGGATTTGTTCCAACTCACAAAAGTTTGGACGCTCCACCTGCTGTTTACCAAAGAGCAGTGGGAAGCGATGGAACCCGTCCAGGAGCAAACGATGCGGGGCGGGCCTGGATTTGATAACCCGGGCCACCCCGGTGGCGCGGGGCCGGCAATGTTCCTGGTGCCCGCCTTTTTGAAAGCTGACAAGGACAACGATGGCAAGCTCTCCAAGGCCGAGTTTCTTGGCCTGGCCGACAAATGGTTTTCTGAGTGGGATTCATCCAAAGCAGGTCAAGTTGGAGAGGACCAATTGCGCGACGGAATGAACGCGACGTTTGCCGGCAATCTGGCGGGCGGCAACGCAGGGCCTCCCGGGCCTCCACTCCTCGGTGAGAACGGGCACCGAAATGGCCTGGCATCCGCCGCCGGCATCGATTTCAAGTACGTCCATGCTGATTTGGAGTTCGAAGGACATTCCTACCGGGATGTTGCCGTGCGCTACAAAGGAAACGGCACGTTCATGGAATCCCGCGGCTCAATCAAGCGCTCGCTCAAAATCGATCTGAATAAGTACGTCAAAGGGCAGAAAATCGCGGGCCAAACCAAGCTGAACCTGCATAACAATGTCACCGACGCGAGTTGGATGAACGAAGTGCTTTCTTACCGGGCTTTTCGCGATGCCAATGTCCCCGCCTCGCGCACCGCTTATGCCAAGGTTTACGTGACCGTGCCCGGCCAGTATGACCGAAAATATTTCGGTCTCTATTCGTTGGTCGAGGAGGTCGACACGCATTTTGCTCAGGACCGTTTCGGATCCAGGGAAGGGGTCTTGTTCAAGCCAGTCACTTCGACGCTGTTTGGGTACCTCGGCGAGGATTGGTCCGACTACACCCAAATGTACGATCCGAAAACGGACCTGTCCCGAAGTGATAAACAGCGTGTCATCGATTTCTCGAAACTGGTAACCAAAGGATCGGACGCCGAATTTTCCGCCCGGCTCGCGGAGTTTTTGGACCTGGACGAATTCGCCCGATTTATGTCCGCCACGGTTTGGTTGTCCACCTTGGACAGTATTTTGATGATGGGGCAGAACTTTTACCTTTATCTGCATCCGCAAACGCACAAATTCCAATTCCTGCCGTGGGATTTGGACCATTCGTTTGGTCAATTCCCCATGGGCGGCACGCAGGAACAGCGCGAGCAATTAAGCATCGTGAAACCCTGGCGCGGGTCGAACCGATTCCTGGAGCGGGTCTTCAATTCCGAACCCTTCAAAACGCTTTACCTTGCAAGCATGAAACAACTGGCGAAAACGGTTTTCGTTCCAGAGCGCTTGTCAAAACAGGTGGATGACGTTGGAGCCGCTATACGGCCTGCCGTGGCTGAGGAATCCGAACTGAAGCTGCAGCGCTTTGACACTGTCGTGGCGGGAAAATCCGTTGAGCGTTTGGGGTTTGGCGGACCGATGGGCGCCAGGCAAGGCGAGGGCCCTGAACCGCGCCGTTTCGGCCCGGGCGGTTTTATGGGGTCGGCCAAACCGATCAAAGCCTTCGTCGTCGCCCGCTCCCAATCCGTCAATGACCAGTTGGCCGGCCAGTCCAAGGGCGAGACCCTGGTGGAACTCGGTTTCGGCCCAGGACAGGGAAGATTTCACCCCGGCGCCGACGGCCCCGGCCGTTTCGGTCCAGGAATGTTCCTGTCGCATACTATTATGGATTCGTTCGACACCAACAAAGATGGGAAACTCTCGCACGAGGAGTTTTCCGCTGGTTTTGCCAAGTGGTTCAATGAATGGAACAGGGACAAAACCGGCTTTCTGACCCAGGAACAGTTGCGCGGCGGCATTGACCGCACCCTGGCACCTCTCCATGACGGTCCTCCCGGTGGCTTCGGTTTTGGGCCTCCCGAAGACGGCCCAGCCGAAGGCAGATAGTGTTGAGCCGTCTACTATTCGCAGGCCTGCTTCCGGTTTAATGAATCACATGCAACCGATAGAAGCGTTGGGTGGACAGGGAGAAGTCGGCCGAAATGCTAAGGGCGGCGCCGGTTCCGGTGATGGGGTTGCCCAGGGGCAGCCAGGTTGTGCTGCTCAGGTCATCTTTGTATTCGAGTTGGTAGGATTGTCCGGTTACGCCAGTCCAAGTAAGGGTGAGATTGGTTGAGCTGGATTGGAAACTCAGCGGCAGCGGCAGAGGCGTTGAACCTGAAGCAGCTGAGAAGCTCAGATTATCGATGGCCAGACCCTGGGCTTTGCCGGCCGGGTCGGTCATTTGCCAGACCAGCCACAAAGCCGCGCCCGGTTGCCAGTTAACAATCGGCAGGTTCAGCACACTCAAA
>DATGLT010000245.1:0-18139 GCA_035294005.1 Verrucomicrobiia bacterium | reverse complement strand
AAAAGCTATTATTGCACAACGCCGGGTTCCTGGCGCAGAAACGGCTTGCGCGCGGCCTTTGCCTGAACTACCCGGAATCCGTTGCCCTGATCGCCACACAGCTGCTGGAGTTTATCCGCGAAGGCCGCCAGGTTTCAGAACTGATGAACCTGGGCAGAAAGTTTTTGGGACGCAACCAGGTAATGTATGGCGTGCCTGAAATGATCACGGAAGTGCAGGTCGAAGGCACGTTTAGGGACGGCTCAAAGCTTGTCACAGTTCACCACCCTGTTTCCTCAGAAAATGGCGACCTAAGTCTCGCGTTGCATGGCAGTTTTCTGCCAATCCCGAGCTTGGCCGTGTTTACCCCGAGTCAGGAAGAGTCGCTCCCCGGGCAGATTGAAGTGGCCGATGCTGAGTTATGCCTTAATGAGCACCGGGCGAGTACCGAGTTGGAAGTCACAAATCTCGGCGACCGGCCCATCCAGGTCGGCAGTCATTATCACTTCATCGAGACCAATCCGGCTTTGCGATTCGACCGGGCCAGAGCTTACGGCAAGCGGTTGGATATACCGGCTGGAACAGCCGTTCGGTTTGAACCCGGCGAAACCAGGAGCGTTCGACTGGTCGACATCGCCGGAACCAAAATCATCAGGGGTGGGAACAATCTTGCCAATGGCAAGGTTTCCAACGCCGGCTTGAAGTCGGCAATGAAACGAGTCAAAGCGAAAGGGTTCTCTAATGCCGCATAAAATGAAACGGTCGCATTACAACGAGATGTTTGGCCCGACCACCGGTGACAAGGTGCGGCTCGGCGACACGGTTCTGGTGCTCGAGGTCGAACGAGACCACACGGTGTATGGAGAGGAATGCAAGTTTGGCGGGGGAAAGGTAATCCGGGAAGGGATGGGCCAGGCCGCCGGTGTTGGGGATGCCGACGCGCTGGATACGGTCATCACCAACGCTCTGATTGTGGATTATACCGGGATCTACAAAGCCGATATCGGGATCAAGAAAGGCCTGATCGCCGGCATCGGCAAAGCTGGCAATCCCGATGTGATGGCGGGTGTGGCAAAAGCAATGGTCATCGGAGTAACCACCGAGGTGATTGCAGGAGAGGGCCTGATAATCACCGCCGGCGGAATTGATGCACACATCCACTTCATTTGTCCGCAACAGGCGCACGAAGCCATTGCTGCGGGCCTGACGACAATGATCGGCGGCGGCACCGGCCCCGCCGTGGGAACTTGTGCCACCACTTGCACCCCGGGTTCGTTCCACATGGAGACGATGCTCCGCGCCGTAGACGACCTTCCGTTGAACTTCGGTTTCACTGGCAAGGGAAACACCGCGTTGCCCGCGGGGTTACTCGAGCAAATTGAGGCCGGAGCCATTGGGCTCAAGCTCCACGAAGACTGGGGCACGACTCCCGCCGCCATCGATTGTTGCCTCCAGGTGGCCGACGATCATGATATCCAAGTCACGATCCATACGGACACTCTCAACGAGTCAGGTTTCGTCGAACACACCATTGCGGCTTTCAAAGGCAGAACTATCCATACTTATCACTCGGAAGGCGCAGGCGGTGGACACGCCCCCGACATCATCCGAGTTTGCGGGGAGGCCAACGTGCTGCCCAGTTCCACAAATCCGACTCGGCCATACACGGTCAATACCATTGATGAACACCTGGACATGCTCATGGTTTGTCACCATCTGGACCCAAATCTTCACGAAGACGTAGCGTTCGCCGAGAGCCGCATCCGCGGGGAGACCATCGCCGCGGAGGATATTCTGCACGATTTGGGCGCTATTAGCATGATGAGCAGCGACAGCCAGGCAATGGGCAGAATCGGCGAGGTCATCACCCGAACCTGGCAAACAGCGCACAAGATGAAAACCCAGCGCGGATCCTTGCCGCACGAACGAGGCGCGAACGATAATCTGAGGATCAAACGCTACATCTCCAAATACACCATCAACCCCGCCATTGCCCACGGCATCAGCCAGTTTGTGGGTTCGATCGAAACCGGCAAGCTGGCGGATCTAGTGTTATGGAGGCCCGCTTTGTTTGGCATAAAACCGGAAATGGTCATCAAAGGCGGGGTGATTGCCTGGGCCCAAATGGGCGATCCCAACGCGAGCATTCCAACACCTCAACCGGTCTTCATGCGCCCGATGTTTGGCGCGTTTGGAAAGGCTGCCGGGCCGTGCTCAATTAGTTTTGTCAGCAAAGCGGCCAAGAGCAAGGGTGTCGCTCGTCGGTACGGGTTGAAAAAGCGCGTTGAGTCCGTCAGCGGCTGCCGAAAAATCGGAAAATGCGACCTGAAGTGGAACGATGCGTTGCCCAAAATCACCGTTGATCCCGAAACGTACGAGGTGCGGGCCGACGACGAATTGCTGACGTGCGAACCTGCGCAAGTTCTGCCGCTCGCGCAGCGGTATTGCCTGTTTTAACCGTGAGTGACCGCTCCAACTGGAACGAATGCGCAGCACGGCACGACCGCATCGTTCCGAGGACGTGGATCGGTGCTGAAAATCACAGCTTGGCTGCGCCCAGCGCAGAACAGAGGTTGAGTGTCTCCGGGTCGCGCACGATCTCATCCACCCATGCCAGCGAATGGGTTTTGTGGCAATTGGCCGATTCGGCATTCCCGACCGGCGGCTTCGCACATTCCATGGGATTGGAAGCCGCATGGCAACTCCGTGAAATTGAGTCCACTGAGGATTTGAGCCGCTTTATTCAAACGCACCTATCCCAGAGCGGGCGGGCCTCATTGCCGTTTGTGAACAGCGCGTTTCAGCAAACGCATCCGTTTGCTGAATTGGATGCGCTCTGCGACGCATTCCTTTCCAATCACGTGGCCAATCGCGGAAGCCGGGCTCAAGGCAAAGCATTCGCCCTGGCCACTGGGCAAGCCTTTGACCGGATTACCCTTGCCCAATTCCGGGCCGCCGCGCTTAAAGAGAAATGGCCGTGCCACTTCGCTCCGACCTTCGGCTCCGTTCTGCGTGAACTGCAAATCACACATGAAATGTGCGTTCGGCTCTTTCTATTCATGAGCCTCCGCGGCCTTATAGGAGCAGCAATCCGTCTCGGGATTGTCGGGCCGATGCAGGCGCAGGAGTTGCAGGTGGAACTTAATCCCCACGCCGAGAGCATCGCCGCGTCCTGCGCCAGCCTGGGCCTTGACCAGTTAACTCAGACGTCACCTCTTCTTGAGGTCTTCCAGGGCGCGCACGATCGGCTCTACTCTACGCTTTTTCAAACATGAGCACTCGCCATCACGATCCTCATCATCCGCATACGCATCCCCAACTTCCGGGCCCCGGCCGCTTTCACCAAAGGGAGCAAACCATCGAGCGGGACTATACTAAACGAGCTTTCACTGTCGGGATTGGCGGACCGGTTGGCAGTGGGAAAACCGCTCTTATGCTTGCCCTCTGTCAGGCCTTGCGCGATCGCCTCCGACTGGCCGCGGTCACCAACGACATATTCACCAAGGAAGACGGGGAGTTCCTGGTCAAGCACCAGGCGCTCGCGCCCGAAAAGATTCGGGCTGTCCAAACGGGCGGCTGTCCCCATGCCGCCATCCGTGAGGATATTTCGGCAAATCTCCTCGCTTTGGAGGAACTTCAGCGTGACTGCGATCCCGAACTGCTTTTGATCGAGTCCGGCGGCGATAACCTTGCAGCGCATTTCAGCCGCGAACTCGCGGATTACACGGTTTACGTTATCGACGTCTCGGGAGGAGATAAGATCCCGCGCAAGGGAGGGCCTGGGATCACCCAGTCTGACCTGCTGGTCATCAACAAAACCGACCTGGCCGAACTGGTCGGCGCTGACCTGGGTGTGATGAAGCGCGACTCGTTCAAAATGCGTGGCAATGGTCCGTTTGTCTTCGCACAGGTCAAGCATGGGCAAGGCCTCGACGAGATCATCGACCACGTGCTTCACGCAAGGCAACATGCGCTAGGCTTAGGCCACGCCCATGAATACTGATGTAGTTAGTTGGGTTTGGAACGTCGCCAGTCCATTCCTGGCGCCTCGGTTAGGCGGAAAAGACCAACCCGCCACTTACGACGAGATCTGCTTTTGCGCGGCGTTGTTGTAAATCAGCCAGAGAAAATGCATTCTTCGCCCAATGAAACTGGGGCTGGGTCTGTATCGACACCAACTCGACGACGAGCATTTTCGATTTGCGCGTCAATGCGGCTGCACGCACCTGGTCATACACCTTGTCGATTATTTTCGCTCCTCAAAAAGCAACCTGCCGGGAGATCAACCTGTTGGGGATGATCACGGCTGGGGCCTGGCCGGCGACCCCGACCAGCTCTGGACTTACGAAGAAATTGCAGCGATCAAGAAACGAATCAACGCCGCGGGTTTGGAGCTCGAGGCAATTGAGAACTTCGACCCGGCGCATTGGTATGACGTGCTCCTGGATGGCCCGAAGAAAAGCCTGCAACTCGATGGCTTGAAGCGGATCCTTCGTGCCGTTGGCTCTGCCGGGATTCCCATTTTCGGGTACAATTTCTCGATCGCAGGCGTCGCCGGCCGAATTAAAGGACCTTTTGCGCGGGGTGGTGCGCTAGCCGTGGGGATGGACGGTCCATGTGACAAGCCGATGCCCAACGGCATGGTGTGGAACATGGTTGTTGATCCATCGGCCTCAGCTGGAGACACGCCTTCCGCAACCCCGCAACAACTCTGGCAGCGCCTGGATGATTTTTTAAAATCCCTGCTGCCGGTTGCCGAGGAGGTCGGCGTCAAGCTGGCCGCCCATCCCGATGATCCACCGTTACCAATCGTCCGCGGCCAACCGCGACTGGTCTACCGCCCTGACCTTTACCAGAAGCTGCTGGACTCGTACCCCAGTCCAGCCAATGCCCTCGAATTCTGCGTCGGCACACTTGCCGAAATGCCCGGCGCAGATATCTATGAGGCGGTTGAAACGTACAGCCGCCAGGGTAAAATCGCATATGTTCACCTCCGCAACGTTCGCGGCAAAGCCCCGTTCTATAAAGAAAGCTTCATTGATGATGGCGACGTGGATGTCCGGCGGGTTGTGCAAATCCTTAAGCGGAACGGTTATGACGGAGTTATCATTCCTGATCACGCGCCGCAGATGAGCTGTGGCGCACCGTGGGAAGCGGGGATGGCCTATGCTCTCGGATATTTGAGAGCGGCCATAGACGCGTGTTAAACGTATCCTTTATGAATCGAGCAATTATTGCCATTTGCCTGGGACTGTCGACGGCCTACTTAACCGAAGTTTTCGGCGCCGACGAGGGCGCTCTCTTGGGTTTCAATCCGGACTCAGCTGCAGCCGAAAAGCGCCTCGAAGTCCGTTTTGACCAGGAACTCAACCGCGACAATCTCAGGAACTGGATGCAGCGTCTGACCGCGCATCCGCACCATCTCGGTTCGTCGTACGACAAGGAGAATGCCGAATTCATCGCCGCGCAGTTTCGGTCGTGGGGATATGAGACCCGAATCGAGCAGTTCAGCGTTTTGTTCCCGACGCCAAAAATTCGGTTGCTTGAAATGACCGCGCCGGAACAATACTCGGCCACGCTCAAGGAGCCGCCGATCAAGGGAGATTCCACCTCCGGACTTACGGCCGAGCAATTGCCGACTTACAACGCATACGCAAAGGATGGAGACGTTTCGGGCCAACTGGTTTACGCCAATTTTGGAACCCCGGACGACTATGAAGTCCTGGCTGAAAATGGAATCGATGTCGCCGGCAAGATCGTCATTACCCGATACGGCGGCTGCTGGCGAGGCATTAAACCCAAAGTGGCGGCTGAGCACGGAGCCATCGGCTGCCTGATTTACTCCGACCCGCACGAGGACGGTTATTTCGAGGGAGACGTTTACCCGGAGGGTTCCTGGCGTAATGAAAATGCCGCGCAACGGGGGTCGGTCTGCGACCTTCCGCTTTATCCCGGCGACCCGCTCACCCCTGGTATCGGCGCGACGGCCGACGCGCAAAGGCTCTCCATCAAGGATGCCCCGAGCCTTGCTAAAATCCCGGTCCTGCCGATTTCTTACGCCGATGCAACGCCCTTATTGAAAGCAATGCGTGGACCTGTTGCTCCCGAAGCTTGGCGCGGGGCTTTGCCGCTGACTTATCATATTGGGCCGGGGCCTGCCACGGTTCACCTTAAACTCGAGTGCGATTGGAAGCAGACCCTGCTCTATGACGTCATCGCCCGGCTAACCGGCGATGAAAGACCGGATGAATGGGTCATCCGCGGCAACCACCACGACGCATGGGTTTGCGGCGCGGAAGACCCGGTAAGCGGCACCGTTGCGCTCATGGAAGAAGCCCGCAGCATCGGAAAACTGGCGGCTCAGGGTTGGAAGCCAAAGCGAACAATTGTTTACACGGTGTGGGATGGCGAAGAACCCGGCCTGCTGGGTTCAACGGAATGGGTCGAAACCCACGCCGAAGAGCTCCGGCGAAAGGCGGTGGCGTACGTCAACAGCGACACGAACGACAGGGGCTTTCTCAACGCGGAAGGCTCGCACACCCTGGAACGGCTGCTAAATCAAGTTGCGCGCGATGTTCAAGACCCGGAGACGCGGAAAACCGTCGCGCAGCGGTTGCGGGCCCGAAAACTCATCAAAGCGACTCCGGGTGAGCGGAATGAAATTAGCCAACGCGCGGATATTCGCATCGGCGCCCTGGGATCCGGGTCCGATTACACTCCCTTTCTTCAACACCTTGGGATTCCTTGTTTGAACATTGGTTATGGAGGTGAAGAAGGTGGCGGTTGTTACCACTCGATCTATGATTCGTTCGACCATTATACACGCTTTGGCGATCCTGATTTTCAATACGGCCTGGTCCTGGCCCGAACTTGCGGACGAGCCATGCTTCGCCTCGCCGATGCCGACATGCTCCCGTATGAATATTCTAATTTCGCCGACACAATTGGAAAATATGTTCAGGAACTCACCAAGCTGACCGATGACATGCGCGCCGGGACCGCCGAGACTAACGGTTGGATATCGGACAAATTGCTGGCGGACGTGGCCGACCCGAAGCTTGTTTATATCACACCCGCAGCTAAACCGCCTGTCCCTTACCTCAATTTTGCCCCGCTCCAGAATGCATTGGCTTCTTTGCAAAAAAGCGCAGCGGATTTTGAAAGGGCCCGCCGCTCAGCCGAGAGTCGCGACAAAGCAACGCTGTCTAAGGCAAAACAGGCGGAACTGGACCAGGCCCTGTTGCAAGTGGAGTTAAAACTGACGGGCCAAGGCTTGCCGCGACGGCCCTGGTACCGGCACGTGATCTATGCGCCGGGATTCTATACCGGCTACGGCGTAAAAACTCTTCCTGGGATTCGCGAAGCCATCGAACAACGAAACTGGCCGGAAGCCAGCGAGCAAATCCAGGTCGCGGCCGAAACACTGCAGAGTTATTCGTTGGGATTGGACCACTGCAGGGAACTCCTGGAAGCACACTAAAACACCACGTTCCGATCAGAAAGACCTGGCGGTGTCGCGAGGCGATCAGTCGACTCTTTTAAGCACGACCAGCCACGCCGTGGCGTTGGGAGCATTTCCGCCCAGAACCAGGATTTCGCCCTTGGGCAAGGATTGGGTTCGCTTGACCACCTCCTTGCCTTTGCCGATCAAAGAAACTTCGATCAAGGAATTGGCCTGGTTTAATACATTCAGCTCGCACTTGTCGCTCAGGGGAACTTTCTTCATGACAGCCGGGGTCACGGAAAAGTCGATGTGTTTTACTTCGAAGTAATTCTTCCATTTAAGAGGAAGCTCTTTGAGCTTCTTTTGGATCGCCGGCTCGACTGGTTTGTAGTCCTTGCCTTCGGGAGGCTTTGAATCGTCTGTGCCCCATATGAGCTGAGATTGCAATCTGAGTTCAGCCGCCTGGGCGTCCGACTGCGCACAAAGTACGAGCGTGAGAGCGGCGCAAATTAGCCCCAAAGCGCCGACGGGCCTGAATGTAGCTGTCATTAACTAGTCCAAAGGATCCGGATCTTCAGAATTCGCCGTTTCGTCTTCCGCAGGGTAAGAGAGCCAGACCAGTGTAGCACCGGCGGAGTAATCGTGATAGGTAAAAGCGCCGGAATCGCCCATTGCGGTTTCAGCACTTGTATCGCCGGAATCGCCGCCGGATTCGTGCGTAACCACCAGGCCGAGCAGGGCAAAAACAGCCAGGCCCGCAACCGGCATAAGAAACCGCCGTAACCGCGCCAACAAAGGGATGCTCGCCACCGGAGCGGGAGTCCTCTCGACCGTCTCGATCTGGCGCTGGATTTTGGACCAGTAAAACTCCCGCGCTTCGGGGAGCTTAACTCCGCGTTCGAACCCGGCGAGGGTCTGGCGGGTTTGGCGTAACTCCGCCAAAAGGGCGACGCCGTCCGCATCCTGCGCCAGGCGCGCAGCCACTTCCCTGGATTCGGCCTCTGACAGCTCACCATCCAGGTAGGATTGCAACTTTAGTTGTTCCTGATATTCCATTATTTCCAATTTTCTTTTTTCACATCCGCCAGGAGGGCCGCCATTTTGCGGCGCGCGTAGAACAAACGCGACATCACGGTTCCGATCGAGCAGCCCATGACCTTGGCAATCTCTTTATACTCCAGTTCTTCAAATTCGTGAAGGACCAGCACTGTACGATGTTCATAGGACAACTGGCCCAAAGCGCGGTCGATGCGTTGCCGAAGCTCGCCCCGTTCCAGCCCGGCTGTCGGGTTGGTCGTGATGACCGGCATCTGGCGCTCAACACCGCCGGTCTCTTCGTTCATTTCTTCGATGGACTCTGTACGCTGTCGTTTGTGTTTGCGCAACTGGTCCAGGCAAAGATTGATGACGATCCGCGTCATCCAGGTGCCAAAGCCGGATTCGCCTTGGAACTGGCTTAAACGCTGCCAGCCTTTGACCCAGGCTTCTTGTGAAAGATCAATGGCCTCTTCTTCATTCCTCATCATACTGTAGGCCCTGGCATAGATTTTATCCCTGTGCCGGGCGACCAGTTCCTCGAAGGCGGCCATATCGCCCTTTTGCGCCGCTTTTACCAGCGCTTGATCCTCTGCTGAGGAATGATCCGAGTCGGTCATCGGTTCGACGGTATGCGTGAGCGGTCTATTCAACCAGGCTCACAGTTTCCCTTTCGTCGAAGGCAACACTCCAGCAATTCGCGGATCCTTCTGGCACGCAGTATCTACGGCCTTGGCGAATGCCTTGAACAATACCTCGCTCACATGGTGGGGCTCTTCCCCATACAGCAGCTCCAAATGCAGATTGCACCGAGCCTCGTTTGCGAACCCTTGAAAAAACTCCCGCGCCAGGCCGAACCGAAAGCTGCTGGACATATCCTGTTCCTTTTCCGCCCTGGTGATTCGCTTCATTGGAAGTTGATTTAATCCCCGCCAGACCAGGTAAGGCCGCCCGCTGAAATCTATCACGCAACGGGCCAGGCACTCGTCCATCGGCACGTAAGCTTCCCCGATGAGCGGATTTGAGGGGTCGAACCCGGTTCCATACCGCCGTATTCCAGCTTTGTCTCCAAGAGCCTTTAGAAAGCCTTGGCCCAAAGCGATGCCGCAGTCCTCGACTGTATGGTGGGCGTCGACTTCGAGATCCCCTTCGCACTTAAGTTTCAAATCCACCACGGAATGCTTGGCGAACAGGGTTAACATGTGGTCGAAGAACGGGATCCCGGTCCGAATCGAGGAACGGCCTTTGCCGTCGATATTCAGGTCCAGCTGGACATTGGTTTCCCGGGTTTTTCGCCTGATTTGCGCCCGACGCTGTTTCATCGTCGCGCAATTAAATCAAACCTTCCGGTCAAACTCAAAGCCAATTGCCCGGCGCCCCGGGCCAGGTCCGGCTAAGGCTGGTGAGCGGTGGTGAGGTTGGTCGACTGCTGGGATCCGATTTTTTGTTCCAGTTCTTTTATCTGCTGGCGGACGACATCCGGATTGGGCGAGGTCTTAAGAGCCATCTTGTAATATTCAACCGCCTTTTCCAGGTTCCCAAACCGTTCTTCGGCATTGGCAAGGTGAACAACGATTTTCTCGAACCCGATTAAATCCGGCTCCTTCTTTGCCGGTTCATCCTTTTGCCAGTAGCGAAGCGACAGCTCCCAGGCGTTGCGGGCTTTTACAAAGTCATGGCGGTTCTCGCTGTATAAAACACCCAGCTCGTACCACAATTCGTAGCTTCCGGGATTATTCCGGAGGCCTTCCCGGAGGAACTTCTCAGCCTCATCGACCTTGCCCAGGGAGTTGCGCAGCCAAAACGCGGCGACCGTATAGGTGTCAATGCGGTGCGGGTCGAGGTTCGCTGAAATCTGGAGCCATGGCAGAATCTCGCGCTGGTTACCATTTTCAAGATGCGTATGTTCGGTGATGAGGAAATGGCGTCCAAACCGCTCGATGAAGTCGCGGGGCGGTCCCAGGAAACTCATTTTCTGTTCATGGTCTTCCTCTTCAGCGCTTCCCTCTTTGCTGGTCATATGGGCAGTCCCCTTGGGAGCTTTCCGCTCATCAAAGATGGATGGGTAATATCCGCTGTGGAACGAAACGTCGGCCTGTTCCATGAATTGATCGGCAATGAGCCTGCGGCTGTCGCCCAGAATCAATTTCAGAACGCCCCCGGAGCCGGCCTGTGGGTCCCAGGCATCGACGCGCGGTTGTAACAGGGTCGCCAGTGAGAAACAGCCCGCCAGCAGCAGCAAAAGGATCCAGAACGGCGAAAACCGGGTCATACGTTCAGGGCTTTGCGTCGAAACACCAGCCATGTCGCAAATAACAAAAAGGCCGAATAGACGGCCCCATAAACCGTGGCCAGACCGCAACTCGTCCAATCGATGAGGTTTCGGTCGTAAATGACGAAATCGCGAATGTCGTACCACTCGAGGTGCGGGATCATGAAATACAACCCGTAAACGACGGTTTTAAGCGGTTCAGGTTCACGAAGCGCGATCTGGTTCAGGTACCGGCCTAATAGCAAGATGCCCAACACCACGATAAAGCAAATTGTGCCATTGGAGGAAGGCGCAGCAAATACGACCGAGCCCAGCAGCACCATCGCAACCACTACCGCGAGCATAACCCATTGCAGCCAAAAAGCCTGAAACCATTCCAACACTGGCCAGTAATGTTCCCGGGATCCGCTAATCACGCCAAAGAAAATGTAGAAGACAATCAACGCCAAACCGCAGGCCAACCAGCAACCCATGAACTTGCCGGCGACTACCTGCGCCCGGCTGACCGGCTTTGCCAGCAAGGGAAATATGGTGCGGTTTTCGCGCTCAGCTGGGATTTGGCGTGCCGTAGTGCCGATGGCGATAACCAGCGCCGAGACCCAGATCAGCAGCAAACAAATCTCTTTCAGATACCGCACGATTTTGTCGTCGTGAAAGAAGTTGGCAAAGCCCATCAAAGCCGTCAGCACTGCCGTGAGAATGAACAGGACGTAAAAATCCTTGCGACGGCAAAGCTCCTTGATGACGACTCCTGACAAAGCAAAGATCGTGTTCATGCGGCAAGCGCGGGTTGATACCCGATGATGTTCAGAAAAATGTTTTCGAGATTCGTGTTGTGCTTTGCCACCAGTTCCGAGACGCGGCCTTCGACCTTCAATTCGCCCTGGTTGATAATCGCGACGCGATCGCAGACCGTTTCGACTTCGCCCAGTTCGTGAGATGAGAAAAACACGGTTTTGCCTAACTGCTTCAAACGTTGAATGATTTCGCGAACTTTCATTCTGCCGATCGGGTCAAGCCCGCTGGTCGGTTCATCGAGGATGAGAAGGTCCGGGTCATTGATGAGCGCCTGGGCCAGGCCGACACGCTGTTGCATCCCTTTTGAATAGGTCTTGATCGGTCGTTTGCGGGCATGCTCCAACTCAACGAGCTTGAGTAGTTCGTCGATCCTCCTGTCAAGGTCGCCTGATGGAACCCGGAAAATACGGCCGTAAAATCGGAGCAGTTCTTCCGCATTGAGAAATTTATAGTAGTAAGTCAGTTCCGGCAGGTAACCGATCCGTTGCCGGGCAATCGGTTGCCGCACGTCGACCTCAAAAAGGAAAGCTGAGCCGCTGGTTGCATTTACAAACCCGAGCAACACGTTCATGGTCGTGGTCTTGCCGGCACCGTTCGGTCCTAAAAAGCCAAAGACCTCTCCGGCGTACACCTTCAGGTTCAAATCCTTGACCGCGACCTTAATTCCGCGGCTGGGACTTTGAGCCTTGAATTCGACCCGTAGGTTTTTTGTCTCAAGGATCGTCTGCATGTGCATTCAGATTCACTTTCAGTTTCCAACAGGATCGATATCTGACCTGAGTTACCAACAACTCCAGAATAGCACATCGGATGCCAAATCCTCGTCTATGTTTCCGTTGTAAGAGGCTGTCACACGCTTACTTCGCGTGTTGGCTGCGCAGCCTTGGACGAGGACGGTTTGGTCGGCCAAAACCTTGATTTCGATTTGTCACCCGACCCATAGCGCTCCTGGGCCGCAAGGCGAAACTCGGTCATTAGCTTTTGCCTGGACCAGGCCCCAAAAGCAAAGTTCGCGGCCATGCCCAGGCAGAACCAGAGCCCAAGAAAGAATTTCCAGCCAGGGCTGGTTTGCGCGTTTGAACCCCGTAGATCGTTGATGATAATCATCAAAAGAACGAACGCATAAGCAATCCAAGGCAGAGCCAGTATCCGGAACAGGCTGCCGCCTGCCGCCCGAATAGGGTTTTTGGCAGTTAACCCCTGCCACATGCCGACCCAGTGCAGGGCCACAAGATCTGCTACGAGCATCAGCATCCCCGACATCCAGAGCGCGAGCCAGAAAGTCCTCTCTTC
Organism: Verrucomicrobiia bacterium; assembly: GCA_035294005.1. Taxonomy (GTDB): domain Bacteria; phylum Verrucomicrobiota; class Verrucomicrobiia; order Limisphaerales; family UBA8199; genus JANXQE01. Next base: position 5,318 of record DATGLT010000245.1, on the reverse strand, counting down.
ATCCGGCACAGCCTCGTGAAGGGTTGCGAACATGAACAGCGTTTCGACTCCAAGGGCTACCAGGACCGGCCCCATAAACATCTTTCGCATCGCCAGGCCATGGCCGCGAAGAAGTTCATTCACGCTTAATGGCGTCGAGAGCAGCAGTTCAAGGGCCCCACTCTTGCGATGTTCGGCGAAGCTGCGGGTGGCTTCACCCGCCAGCCAATACCGCAAAATTAAATTGAGCAGGATCGCCGTGGTAACGTAAACCGCTTCGTTCAGCCATTCCCGCTTGAACTTGAACCAGGCGCTGAACCAAATGACGGCGCTGACGCCCAGAAACACCCAGACCGCCGCTGTCCGGGAGCGGATCCGGGCGGCGAACCAGAGAATCGGATTGATATCCAAAAGCTGACGGCGGAATGCCGATCGCTTAAGGCTCGAACCCTGGGTCCACAAGGGCCACCGTTCCGACCATGGCAGCAACGATCGGCGGTCTTGCTTGTCCTGCCACGAACGCCGAGTGACGATGCTGGCAACCAGGAGCCCGAGCCACGAGATTGCGTGAATGATCCCCAGGGATGTCCAGAACTCAAACTTTCCAAGCTTGTAGGGCGCGTCAAACGCCGTGTAATAGGAAAACCCAATGCTCGGCGCTAAAAAAAACCAGTGAACCGCTTTTCCCTTGGTCACAGACGTCACCATCACGCCCAAGGCGGGCACCAGCGCAACGAAGAACAGCAGGATGAGAACGCTCATCGAAGCCGACCTATGCGCCGAACGTGTCATGGACGAAACGCACATCCCCAGCGCTAGCGAAAACAGCAGGGCATCAATAACGACCAGCGTCATTCGAATGAACTCGCCCAGGGTCAGACCGCCTCCAAGCAACAGGGGGATTGCCATCATCGGCAACACCGCGAAAACGCTGTAAAATGAATTGAGCGAGCCGGCGACCAGTTTCCCTAAAACGATGTCGTAGCCTTTCAAATCCGTCAGGAACAGAAGGCCGAGCGTTCCTTCCCGTTTTTCTTCGCTCAAGCAATCCGCGGTTGACCGTGGACCGCTAATGAGGGCGAACAAAACCGCTCCGCCGGTGAGCGTACAAAAGAGGGCAACCGCGAGTTCCTTTGGAGGTTGGCCGCGCAAGACCAGGAAAAGCCAGCCACCGGCGATGACCATAATGAGCGCCGCGGCCGATCGCACCCAGTAAGTTGCCCGCCGCCGCGAAGCCAGGCGCAGTTCCCGCGTCACAATGGGCAGGAACGTCATTGAGAACGGACCTGATCCCCGGCTCGTGCTTCTCCCGCGGCGATGTCCCCCACCACATTGTCGTCGAGTTGCGGACCGGTGATCCGCACTTCACCAACTTTGAGCCCGGTCCGATAAACACCCAATCGTTGTTCCAATACGGGAAGGTGTCCTATGGGAAAAGACAGAACCACGAATCGTCCTTCGGTGTTCACCTTGACGACTTTCCCGACCAGTATCGTGTCGGGAGTCATAATGACCTGCGTTCCGTCACGAGCCAGGCCCGTCCGGCCCGCTATTTCGCTGAAACCAGGCGAACCGCCACGGTGCCCGCCGCATCCCGCAAGGAACAGCGTCGTCAGAACCAAACTCGAACAAACGATTCGCACTCGGGCAATTAAATACCCAGGGATGCCGCGGTCAAGGTGCATTCGGGCACGGTTCCCTCAGAAACGACCGCTGAGTTTTGCTCCTGTAATCTCGCGCGACGGCGTCCTGAAGTGGGAAGCCGGCGTCCCATTGAAGCAGCTGGTGGTCTGACCTACATTTCAGCGAGGCTGGCACGCCGGGTGCTCCTGTCTCAAGTCCGGACAATGAACCATCTCATTTTCAAACGAGTCTTCCTTTGCGCGCTCCTGGTGCTTTCTTCAGCGACATCCTGGGCGGCTCTGATCAATGTCACAACAAACGACAATTACACAAAGATCGAGTCAGCCGGGCCGGGTGACGAAGTGGTCATTGCCGGTGGGACTTATCGGTTTCGGGTTTATCTCACCGGCCAGGGCAGTCCGACCAAGCCAATTGTCATTCGCGCTTTGGACCCTGCGCACCCGCCTGTTTGGGATTTCGGGTCCACCCTGGTGGAGAATGCTCCCGGAAGCTATACCGCCGGTGATCGCGGCCGCGGCGGATGGCAGTTCAGTGGCGCCGCCAACTACACCATCTCGGGCATTGTGTTCAAGCATTGCCGCACCGCTTCGTTTAACTCCGCAGGAATCCGTTACTATTATGGGACAACCAATCTCTACATCAAAGACTGCGTTTTTATCCAGAACGACAACGGCCTGACGGGCGGGACACAATACAGCCAGGCAACTGTTGAATTTTGCGAGTTCAACGCCAACGGCAACACCAACGCTTCATCCTCCTCACCCACGCACAACATCTATGTGTACGGCGGGGACCTCACCATGCGCTACTGCTACGTCCATGACAGCGTCCAGGGCCAGAACTTTCATATCCGGTGCAGCAATTCGACTCTCGAATACAACTGGTTCGCACGAGCTAACAATTACGACGGCGACCTCATGAGCGACGATGATTTCAGCGCCGGAGGGACCTCAGGTCCGTTCTCCCAGACGATGGTCTTGCGCGGCAATGTCTTCGTCCAAAATAAGTTTCCCGGCAACCACTCCCAGGTTGTGGCCCTTTACAACGACGCGGGCCTTACGAAATTGACCATGAATTTGCGGATGCTTTACAACACGTTCGTGGGCGCAAATACCAACTCTGCCTTCGTCCATGTCTCGAATGCCGACGCCACGCAGATGAACGCCGAGATCTCGGACAACATTATTTACGGAACCAAGGTCCCGCTGCTGATCGAGGATACAAACGCCGCCACCGTGATCGGCTCAAGCAATTGGCTCCAAACAAACGCGACTGCCTCACCGCTGACCAACTCGGTCAAGTCGGCCGATCCTGGTTTTCGGAACGTAGCCGCGCAGGATTACACCCTGGCGAGCAACAGCGCTTGCATTGGCGCCGCCGGCCTGATCTATGGATTACCCGGCAGAGAATATTTTCAAAACGAGATCACCAACCGGCAGTGGCGGCCGCGCGCAACCGCCCGAGATATCGGCGCATTCGAAAGCACAACTGCCGGCGGCGTCGGCGTTAGCCCCTATGCGGCGGTTCCTGCGCCTCAACTCGGCATCAATTCCAGCAACGGCAACATCCGCCTCCTATGGTCTCTTTACGCCCAGGACTTTTCACTCCAGCAATCCCCTACCCTCACCCCCGCCTTTTGGACCCGGCCATCCATTCTGTCGAGCACCAACCTGAATGGAGTTTCGGCGGTGGCGCCCGCCGTTGCTTCGGCGTTCCTGCGCCTGGCAAAATAAGACAGTTCTGAAAGAATTTGATCCGCGGCACATGGGGCGTAGTCTTGCGCTATGGAACACTCACCCGGATTCCTAAAGCTGGTCACCGAGGAACGACGCCACGTCAAAGAGATCACCCTGGAGCAGGCGATGGAGCGACTCGCGAGCAATCCGCAAGCGGTGCTCATCGATGTGCGCGAAGATCATGAATGGGAACAGGGCCACGCCGCGCAAGCCATTCACCTCGGCAAAGGGATCCTGGAGCGGGACCTGGAAAAGACGGTGCCCGATCTGGATAAGGAGATCCTCATGTATTGCGGCGGCGGTTATCGCTCGGTTCTGACAGCTTCAGCGGCGCAAAAAATGGGGTATCGCAATGTTTTCTCGCTAATCGGTGGCTACAAAGCAATGGTTCAAGCCCGGTGGCCAATGCAGAAGGGCTGAGTCCCCGCTTCGGGGTGGGCCGGATCCGCCCCTACCCCGGCCATTATGACAACACGGGCCGCAGCATCCCGATTCCGGGGTTCTCCAGGGGATTGCAAAGGAGCTTGCCGTAATCCAGTTTGATGATCCGGTCGGCCACGTCGAAATATTTGTCGTCATGCGAGATGACGAGGATGGCTTTGCCGCGGGCCTTTAATTCGGGCAGGAGCTGGGTATAAAAGATATCTTTGAAGTAGGGATCCTGGTCCGCAGCCCATTCGTCAAAAAGGTAAAAGGGCCTGTCCTCGAGGTAGGCGGTCAACAGGGCGAGACGTTTGCGCTGGCCCTGCGACACAGCGGTGGTTGATAAAGCGCCGTTGCGGATCTTCACCTTGTGTTGAAGGTGCAGCATCGCCAGGTATTCCTGGGCCTGGGCGTCGAGGTTGGCGTGGCTCAATCCCAGTAGGTTTTCGAAGAGATAGAAATCCGAGAAGATAGCCGAGAATAATTGGCGGTATTCGTCGCGGTTCGTGTCATTAATAACCCTGCCATCCAACCTGACTTCCCCGGCTTCCGGCGCGTACAGGCCAGCGAGAATTTTGGCGAGAGTTGACTTGCCGCTTCCGTTCCCGCCGACCAGGAAAACGAGTTCGCCTGGACGGATGACAAAGTCAATCGGACCCAGCACAAAGTGGCTGTCTTCCTGTTCGCGATGGTACGAGTGAACGACGCCTTTGAGTTCCAGGCGGGTGAAGGAAAGTTCGGAGTCGGTGGAATCGGAGGAACAAACTTCCTTTGTGTGAGACGCAAGAGAAACCCCGAGTTCCTCCACTTTGCGGAGAGCGACGCTGGCGCGGCCGAAGAGGGAGATGCTCGTCATGACTCCGGCAAGCGGGCCCATGAGGTACAAGGAAGTCACAACATAGCCAGTGAGGGTTTCACGGCTGAAGGTCGCAAATCGAGGAACGACAAACAGGATGACCCCAATCAAGGCGAAATACAGGAGGTGATTCCAATTTTGAGCCGTAATGAAGCAAGTCTCGGCGGCGACGTTGTTTTTTTGATACGTTTCGGTGGTATCGTGGATGTTTTGGTAAAACGCGCTTCTGCGGCTCCTGTGCAGTTTCAATTCCTTGATGCCCTCCGTAAGAGCCCTGAAATAGCCGAAGAGCCGATCTTCTTCGGAGCGGGCGAAGTTAAGCCAGTGAAACGCGCGGGCTATCATCAACCGGTAACCGAAGCCGCCCAGAACGATCAGCACGCATACGGCCGCCAACATTCGCCAGGACAGCCATCCCAGGTACGCGGCGCCGCCAAGCAGGATCGCAATGTTGACCGAGACCACCGGAATCGCCAATAGCGCCTGAGTGATGTTGAAAATATCATCCGTTAACCCAACCAGGATTCGAGGGGAGCCTATTTGTTCCAATTGGCGCAGTGGAACCGCGAGAATTTGACTGATTAAATCCCTGCGCAACCGGGCGATTGCCTCTTGCGAGAATCTCGCCAACACGACTTGCGATATGAGATTGCTGAAAACCTTTCCCAGGCCCAAGGCGA
>DATGLT010000244.1:0-10415 GCA_035294005.1 Verrucomicrobiia bacterium | reverse complement strand
GGATGATTTTGCCTCCCGGGCTTTGCTGCGTGACCCACGAGGAACACAGGTCAGCGGTCATGTCCCCGGCCTCCGCCGACTGCGGCGGCAGGATTTTGAAACCTATCCGGCTGGAGTAATCGCGAGTAACGAGTTCCAGGGCGGTTTCATTGACGAAATCGAGTCGAAACTCCGCGGGTACGAGGAATGCGAATTTGTTGGTGCCCGCGGTGATGTAGGCGCGGTCGGTCGGCAACAGGCCTGCGCCTTCCTCGTGGCGGACTTCGGCGGCCAGCGTCGGGCGTTCTGCCGGCAGGTTTTCGGCGCGAACCCCAACGTTGAACAGGCATGCGGCCAGGATGGCAACACGGCAGGAGAATCGGATGTTAATTTCCAGCATAAGTCGTCGTGCCAGGAGGCGGAACGGCCCATTTGTTGCGCAAGATGGCTCCCAGAATTGGCGTGCCGGGTGGAATTTTAGCCTGGTTCATGAAGTTCAGATCGAAGCTGAACTGGCGGGTTGGGGCATAGTAATAGACGCCTGGAGACTGAAATTGAGTGGTCGCTCTGGAACTGCTGAACAGATTGACCATGGAAGTATTGATCGTCAGAACCACCGAAGAGCTGCCGTTGCCCCAGTCCTCGAGCAACCGCGGGAGGTTCATTACCCCTCCGCTGTAGGAATTCACATCGGAACCAGTCGAAGGGACGTTACCAGCCAGAATAGCGGCGTTGATCGTGGTACTGACCGCCTTGTTTTTGCTCCCGCTGCTCAGGCTCAAAGTGCTCTGCGAATCGTTCCAGTTTCGCGAAAGGACGGTCAGGGCGTCTGAGATAAGGGAGGCGGGGAACGTCTGGCTCGTGTCGGTCGAGTTCTGCGCTCCAGAGGGATCATTGTAATCACCCTTCACATAAAGTGGGTTTGGGGTCGCCAAAGAAAAACCGGTAGGCTGGCCTGAGGGAGACATGTTGGTCGGGATAATCCCCCCGTTGACCAGGCGAACTGCAGGCAAAATGCTGCTGCTCGAAGGCCGATTATCTGCCACATACATGATGTTGGGATATACACCGTTGTTGTAAGTCCCGGCCGTGTTGGGGAATTTTGTGTTCACCAGGGGATTGGTGACGAGCCAGGTCTTAAGGCGACTGATGTCAATGTCGGTGGCCAGAACCGTTTTGCTTTCGCGTTGGTCAGTAAAGCTGTTGGTAAGCGTCAGGAAAGGAAAATTGCTGCTAACCAGGGAGTAATTTGTGGAGGTATACGGAGCGATGATCGTGATTGGTGCCAGATCGCTTCCAGAAGTTTGCAACGTGGCCGAGACGGTCAGGTTGCTGACCAGCACCACAATTCCGGCTTTATTGAAATAACGCTGCTGGCCCATCGCGGAGTTGGGGTCTTCACCCACGGGCGGCATGGCAATAATCTGGGCTACCGAGCTGGGGCTATTATTGGTTCCGATTGGCAGAGTCAGCGTTTGAACGTTAGTGCTGTAGCCGGGGCTTCCATTGAAACTGATGGTGCCGGTGTATTGGCTCGGTGTTTTACCGAACCAGGCAGGCGAGGTAATGGTGCCCGCGCTGGTCACGGTGCTGTTGAAAGTCAGATTCGCCGAAGAGCCATCGTAAATGTTCGTGTTGGAGTGAGTGCGCCCGTTGACGGTGAAAGGCGCGCACCAGGTAAATTCCAGCAAGCCGTTGTAAAAAATGGCGAACTGAAAAACCGGGATGCCATAGAGCTGGATATCCTGCTGAACAGCCCCGGTTGGGTTGGAGGCCGAATCGCTCTGCTTTGCATTGGACAGCACCCGGTACATCGTCACCCACCCGTTCAAACCGGCGTATTGAGAGCCAAGGGCTCCCCAGGCGGTGTTGGAAATGCATTGCACATAGGTCTGATTGGCATGGCCCTGGGCATCGCTAAACGTAAACCTGCTCCAGTATGCATCGTCCGCCGCAGTCGGCGTTGTGGACCGGTACGTGGTCAAATCGTTGGTGATGTAAGTCAGGTTGCCTTGCAGGTAGTCGTACTTCATGCGGGACACGACTTTTTCGGTGGCCGCCTCGGCGGCGTATTCGCCTGAGATATAGATGTTGTTTCTGTTGTTGAGTTTGCCGACCGAGGTGGCGCGGTTAAAGGTGGCCGCCACCAATGTGAGAAACGTGCCGGTGATGATCATCACCATCAACAGTGAATAGCCGTCCGCGCGATTCCCACCCGGGCGATACATCGTTATCATACTCAGTTGAAATTATGGGAGGCTAGTTTGAACTGCAGCTTGTAATAGTTATAAAAATAGTTTGGCCCGACCTTGGTCAACGGGTACTGGTATTGGCAGAATTCCATAACTGCCACGATGACGTACTTGAATTGGAGGTCGGTCAGCATTGTTCCGTCGTAGCGTTCCGCGTGAAAGCTCATGCTGCTGCCAGTCGCGTTAGTCAGGCCCGTGACGATGACGCTGCTGGTCGACATGCCGTTTGTGTAACGGCACAACGTGCACGCATTGGTGTCAAAGTAGTATACCACGTAGTTGTTCGTGCTTGTGGTCGCATGCACCTTGAGAGCGTTTCCAATCTGGTTGGTCGCGTTACCGCACGGGGTGAAACTGCTGATGTTTCCAGACCCGATAAACCACATTTTGGAGGACCTGATATCGGCACTCAATTGATCGAAACCGCGCCGCGCGGAATCGCTCGCGCCCACTTTGCTGTTGGCCAATTGGTCCAGCTGGAAACAAAACATTCCGGTATACACCAGGCCGATGACGACGAGGCTGAACACGGCCATGGTTACCATGATTTCGGTCAGCGTCATGCCGCCCTGAGTTCCCCAACCCGAGCGTCTGGATAAGGAACCTTGAAATGCCTTCATATCAATCTGGTGCAAAAAGGTCCGCGACGGTGTTTGTGTAATAGTGGGTTTTGCCAGCCCAAATGAACGGCCACGCCGTGTCGACGCGAACCATGTAAACGCTGGCGCCGACCGTGTTCGTGATCGGTATGGAAGTGATAGTCGTGAAATTGGTCGCCCAAACCACATTGGTGCCTTTTACCGGGAGGTCCAAAATGGCCGAAGTTATCATGGGGATGTTGGTAATTTCATTTTTGACCGGAGTGGTGCTGATGTCCCAATCCGCGGCCCGTGCCTGTTCGAGTTGTTGGATCGCAAGCGCCTGGGCGGCGAGCGAATAGCCCGACCACTCGGCGCGATAGGAAGTCTGGACATAGGCCCCAATCAGGCCCGCGAAGATCATGGCTCCAATCGCAAGGCTGATCAGCACCTCGGCAAGAGTAAATCCGGCCACACCTCGCCTGCGCGGAACCTCCCCAGGGTGGCACAAGCAGTTTTCCCCGCAGGGTTTCGCCTTCTGCAATTTGAACTTCATCGATCCAATACAACCCACGCGACCTCAAATCGGTCCAAGCGCCAATAGCCAGAGGCATGCCAATACGCGGCTGGCTCAGAACGCAGTGCACTGTTATCAGGCTGTCTGCTTTTTGGACACTCGTCCCCCCGAACGTGTCACAAACGTGGCGTGCACTGGACTTGGATTCGTCGAGGGCTGCGCAGCCGGAATGGGGTCCAAAAAAGGTTGAGTTACATTAAAACGAGTGGAAATGATTCCTAATGGCAAACAATCGAGCTGGTCTCGACCAGGGTTTCAGTGCAACCGGAAAAACTGAGCCCCGGCCGTAATGGGCATGGCAACCTGGTAGTTGCTTCCAGAAATCGAAGGAATGGAAGGGACATTGGCCCAACCCCCGCCTGAAGATGGATCCGCTGTGGTTTGGAGCTTGAGATTGAGGGAGCCATTGGTCGGCCAATATAGAAGAACAGAAGCGCCGGATTGAGCAATGTTCAGCTGTAGCAGCTGACTTTGGATGTTGTTGGTAAAGCTGAGGATCATCGATTGGCCGGCCGGCACGGCCAGGTCCCACTGGAATGCGAAGGTCTGGTCTCCGGCCAAAGGCGGATTCAGCTTGTCGGAGAGCACCGCATGCGTTGGGCCTTGGAGCGAGTCGAGACTCAGCGCATACCAACTCGCCTCCCAGAAGTTCGGCACGGGCCCGCCAAGGGTCTGTGTGGCGGACATTGATTTGCCCTGCTGCAGAGCCAGGTTTGCTGCAGGAAAGCTGACCGTATCCCCATCCGTGCTTCCGCCGAGGTCAAAATCCGTATAGCCATAGAAATGGATGGTTGAAGCAGTATTGGTAGTGTTCTGGAGGGATACGCTCTCGACGAGAGTGGAAGCGTGGCTGCCCGGAGGACCCCCTTGCAATAAAAACGAGAGCTTTGCGATCAGACCCGGAGTGTAATAATCGAAGGAGGCTGAGGAAGCGGTGATGGTTTCCCCCAACGCGGTGGCAACCTGATCGATGGACACCTGGGTGGTGTTGGTGCCCGACTGGATCCAGAACCATTGTTGCGACATCTGCTCGATGCCGTCGACCGTCCATGAGTACACGCCATTGGCGGTAGTCGGATCGATTTGCACAGCAGAGTTGCCACTCACCAGCGCGATGAGTCCGCAGACAAAATCGACGGTGAAAGCAGTGTTGGTTGTGGGCGAAAGACCAGGCGAAGTGAAGTAGACGGTGACCGTTTCGGCGGTGTTTGGATCCTTTAGAAAGAATGCAAGATTGGTAAAGGCTACGGAACCATCGATCCCGTTGGCACTGACTGAAGTTCCGCCGATCAGGGAACCGCCGCCGCTTGAGAAGGCATTGGCGATGACTGGCGTAGTGGCGTTGGACACCACATTGCCCGGCGCGTCCAGTACCTGCACGACCGCGCCAGGGATTATCGGGTAGCCGCTTTTTTGGGGTGAAACGGTGATTGCTCTGACTAAACGCAACTGCGCCGGTTGGCCCGGGACAACGGTGACGTTGGTGCTCACTGGCGATATCCACGAGGCGGCCGCCGCTGTCAGGGTCTTTTGGCCAACCACGTTCAAACTTAAGTCATTAAAAGTCGCCTTGCCGGATGCATCGGTGTTTTGAATGACGGTCCCGCTCAACTTTCCGCTACCGGCGGTCAAACCAATCGTGACCGGAATACCGTTCGTGGCGAACGGAGATCCGTCCGAGTTTTGGACTTGAACCACCATTGGCAGGACCGTACCCGCAGCATTGGTCTGTGCGGGCACGGAACTGAATCCAAGCGAGTAAGAGCTCCCGATCGTGAGGCGCAGAGAATTGGCGCCATAGTTCAAAAGGTTCGTTTGCCACGGACCCACCGTAGGGATGGTAACGGGTGAAAACACCCCGTTCTCGGAATTGTAAGTGAAAAGCGTAAAGGAATCTCCGGCGCGGGGTGCGTAGGTGTTAAAGCTAAGCTGCAACGACCCGGACAAAGTGGCATTGTAAGGAAGACTGAACTGGCCGGAGCTGTTCTGACTGTAGATGCCTAGAGCGATTGTTCCAATGTTGGTGAAGCCGACATTTATAGTGGTATTCGTTCCTGCGGATTTTTGAAAAGTTCCGGCGTTACTAACGAATGGATTTCCGGACCCGCTCGAAATAGATCGGTCGTTCAGGATGTTAAAAACGGCGCCCGGCTGATTCACGATTGCTCCATTCCAATTAGCGGAGGAGGAATTGTAGAGGACAATGTCCGAATTCGATGACCAGTTTATTACGCCGAAATTGGCGAGAAGCCCGTACAGGTAAGCGCTGGAGTTGCCGCCGATGTTGAGCACCGCGTTTTTCGACACCGTAAGAGTGCTGCCGCCAGCAAGGTTTCCCCCGCTCCAACTTCCTAAACCGGTGAGAGTGGCTGAGCCCTGGAGGGTTCCGCTGCTCATAACGAGATTGCTGATGCCGGCCCCTTGCACGTTGAGAGTCGCACCCGATCCGAGAAGGTTTGCAGCCGCGGCGCTCAGAATCAGGGTTCCATAGGCTGCGTTGAGGGTGCCAGCCCCCGAAATCGTGCCGCCAATTGATCCGCCGCTGCCCAACACCACGGTGCCGCTGGCCAGGTTCATTGTGCCGGTATTCGTAAATAACAAATTTATTGTCGAGTTGGTTCCCGAGGTTTTCTCGAATGTCCCCGCATTGAAAAAGAACGGTGAACCCGATCCGCTGTTGAGAGACTGATCACTCTCGACATTGAAAACAGCTCCCGCTTCGTTAATGATCCCTCCGTTGGATCCGCCCGAAGTTGAGTTATAAGCGTATATATAGGAAGTCGACGACCAGTTCACCGTGCCGGAGTTGTCCAATAACCCGTCAAGTGCTTCGCTGGAATTGCCGTTGATGTTGAGCACGGCATTCGGCGCAATATTCAAGGATCCTCCTGAAAGGATCGTGCCGCCATTCCACACGCCGACCGCCGTAAGGGTGGCACTGCCCTTCAGTGACCCACCCGTCCAGGTCAGGTTACTGATACTTGCTCCCTGCGATGATATCGTCGCCCCGGAGAGGGCCAGGTTGGGCACGAACCCGGCCAGCACCAAAGTTCCACTGGAAGCGTTCACGCTGCCGGTCCCGGAAACTGTGCCAGTGCTTGAGCCGCCGGATTCCAGCACAACCGTTCCGCTGGCGAGGTCCATCGTCCCGGTGTTCGTAAATAACAGGTTCAAGACTGTGTTGCTGCCGGCGGACTTTCGGAAAACACCAGCATTAAAAAAATAAGGTGAACCCGACCCGCTGGACATCGATTGATCGTTCTGAACGTCGAAGAGTCCTCCGGCCTGGTTATAGATGGCGCCCGCCGCGCCGCCGAAGCCATTGTAAAGGTACATGTAAGTTGAGGATGCCCAGTTGATGGTTCCCCAATTGGTGAGCGGGCCGTACACGGATTCGCCGGAAGTTCCCTTGATGTTCAACACAGAATTGCTGGCGACCGTCACGGAACCGCCTGTGCCGATGGTGCCTCCGTTCCACAGCGCCTGCCCGGTAAAGGTTGCGGTCCCCTGGATCGTCCCGCCGTTCCACACCAGGCTGCTAATGATCGCATTTTGGCCAACCACGGTGGCCCCGGAAAGAAGCAAACTCGGCACGACCGTGCTTATTCCCAAAGTGCCACTGGCCGCATTCAAGGTCCCCTGCCCTGAGATGCTGCCGCCAAGCGAGCCGCCTCCGTTGAGCACCACAACACCGGTGGAGACATTCAGAACTCCCGCATTAGTGAACGCCACGTTGATAACGGAGTTGCTGCCAGCCGATTTTTGGAATGTCCCGGCATTGATGATGTACGGATTGCCCTGGCTGGAAATGGTGCGGTCGTTCTGCACGTTAAACGTCGCACCGGCCTGGTTGACGAACGAGCCAGTGCTGCCCCCCGACGCATTGTTATACAGGTAAACATCGCCGTTCGCAGTCCAGTTGAACATGCCAAAATTTGTAACCGCGCTGTACAATGACGAACTTGTGCTGCCTGCCAGGTTCAGCGTGCCGGCGGTTAGAATCGTCACGGGGCTGTGGGCGTTAACCGTGCTGCTGGTGCAATTGAACGTTCCACTCACGAGCAAGGCGCCGCTCAGCGTCGCGCTGTTCAGATTGAACACGGCATTAGTCCCGATGCTCGCGCCCGCGGTCAGTGAGAACGTCGCAACGCTTACAGTCAACGCCTGGGTCCCGCTTGGACCGCCCAGGACCAGGTCCGTGGCCTGCGCGTTGGCGTTGACGCTGACCGTATAGTTGCCGGGATTCGTGATTACGACGCTATCCGATGCTCCCGGGACCTGGGCAGGGTTCCAATTTGTCGCGGCGCTCCAATTACCGCCATTGGTGTTAATCCAGGTAATGGTAGCGGCCTGGGAGCAAAAGCAGGCGCCGGTCAAGAAGGACCAGAGGCTCAGCCAAAGAACGCGGCTGGCTCTCGACGCGACATCGAAATGGCATCGCACAGATCGTTTTGGTCCCCGCTTTGCACGAAAGACTGAGCATGTGCTCAAGCAACGCTGCCAAAACAGCTGGGGATGGGCCTGACAGTATCAGGTTTGAAAATAGTGTCAATAATGGCCTCTTGCGGTGTCCCGGATGCTGAACGGCGCCTTTGCATAAGGCTCAAAGGTTATTCGAGCGCGCTTTCGAACTTCCCACTCAATCCGAACTGCCGTGACAAAGTGCTGACCGGAAGCTAAGAAACTAAGTGAGTTTTCGATGCTTTGGCACATTCTGCATAAATTGAAGTCGAAAGACCCCGAGGCACGGCGCGCGGCGGTCGAGCAGCTTTGCCAAAAACCCACGGACCGGGCGTTGCGAGTTTTGCGTGCGATGCTGGAAGACGAAGACGTGGAGGTGAGGCGTTTGACGGTGAAGGCCCTGGGCAAGCTTGAAGTCGAGCAACGCTTTGAAGCCCTGAGGAGCGCTCTTGAGGACCGCGACGGCGAGGTCGTGCAGGCAGCAGCCGCGGCTTTGAAGGGCGGTCCCGCCGACCAACTCATTCCGGTGCTGATACGATTGTTGCAACACCCGTTTGCCGGAGCCCGCGGGCAAGCGGCCCAAACCCTGGAGAGCTTTGGCTGGCGGCCGGACAATCAGGAGGAAGAAATTCATTTCCGGGTCGCCAAAGCGCAGTTCTTTCAAGCCGCGGGTTTCGGGGTGGCGGCGGTGCCGGCGCTGGAGGCCGCGCTGGTGTCCAGTTCGTCGGCACACGGCGCGGCAATTGTCGAAGCCTTGGCGCACGTGGGAGATCGGAGCGTTCTGCGGCCATTATTTCAGGCTTTGAAATCAGCTGACCCGGCGATCTGCATCGCCGCGATCAGCGGTTTGACGCGTTTGGAGTGGCCGGAGGCCGTGCCGGGAATAAGCGCACTGCTGCGAAACCGCAACGCGCAGGTGCGGGTCGTCGCAATTGAGGCGTTAGGGCGTTTTCATGCCGTTCAGGCCGCCAACGCAATTGCGGGGCTCCTGCAGGACAGCGCCTGGGAAGTCCGTCGTGAGGCGGCGGAGACTCTCGGGCGGCTGCGAGAGGACAGCGCTGTTGAACCCCTGACCGCCGCGTTATCCGATAGCGATACGGACGTGCGTGAGGCGGTGGTGATTGCCCTGGGCAACTTGAAGAACGCCAAAGCCATCGGGCCGTTGGTGCTAGCCCTGAAAGATCCCTCCAGCGGTGTGAGGCGCATTGCGGCGGCAACGCTCTCGCGGATTGACACCGATTGGAGCCGGCTGCCGGAAGCCCGCGCTGCGGCCGAAGAACTCAAACCCGCCCTACACGATCACGATCCCGGAGTGCGCCATTTCGTGGGTCATTTGCTGGCGGCCATGCACGCGACCGAACCCGTTGCAGCCCCGGAAGGCGTTATCGGGGAGCTTGACCCGGAGCAGCGGCGCAAAATGGCAGTCACTTGTTTCCTGCGGGTCTTAAGCGATGCTGACCGCGACCTGCGCCTGGCAGCCGTCCTGGCCCTGAGCAATCTTGCGGGTGAAGGCGCTCAAGCCGCCCTGGTCCGTGCGCGAATGGATAGTGACCCGCGGGTTCGAGCGGCAGCCGAACAGGCCCTCAAGGCGCCGAAATGACCACCCATGGGGTGAGCCATTGCCAAAAAGGGAACGTCCCCGCGGTTTACAACTCGGCTATTGCCTCCAACTGGGCAAATTCCTCCAGTAAGGCGTTCACCTTGGCCATCGCCAGGTCGGGGCGGTTCTCGATAAAAACAGCTAGGCACGCATGGTCCGGACGCAGACGCGACATAAGCCTCAAATTGGCAAATACCCAGTTGGTTTGAGCGGGAACAACCCCGGAGGAGCGCAGCACTTCAAGTGTGCCGTCCAGGATCGACATTGCCTGGCGGACCTGTGTGGGCGTCAGCCACCGGGTGAAGCACTCGTGAGAGATCGACCCATCCGGAAGGCGCAAGCAGGACGCCGTAAGGCCTGGCAACGACGCGTAACGGGCGAGCAGTTCAGAGCAGGCCTTCCTCATGGCACCGCAGCCGATTCGGCGCGGCTGCGAACGAAAAGACGCATGTCGGGTTGAAGCTGGCAGACGATTCGCTCCTGTTCTACCAGGAATTCAACCCGGTCCAGGAAACCCGCGGGAAGAAGTTGGCTCAACTGCGCGCACTGTGTGTCCAGGTGCTTCATAAGCCGGAGTCGTTGCTCCAGCGCGGGGGACTGCCATTCATACAATACCGAGCCGGAGCCGGAGCAAAGGACGGTTTCCTGGATTTGAACATTGCCAGCCGTGAGTGGCATTTGAGGCTCAAGACCTGCCTCGGGCTGGATGCCATCCAACTCACGAGAAACGGGCGAATCCTGCTCGACGGCTGTGGTCGAGCCCGCCTCGAGAGGGTTGGCTCCTTCGTCGCTGAGCCGCGCGGCTTCCATCAACAGGAACTCGTAATGGCCGGAAATCGTGCGTCGCGCGGGCTCGGCATAGGGACGCAAATTAAATTCCCCTCCGCGCAGGCCCAGGATGCCGTAGAGAGCGACTTCCCCTTGCATTGAGCCGGATTCGGCGTGGATAATGTCTCCTTCAAAGATGT
>DATGLT010000243.1:0-15443 GCA_035294005.1 Verrucomicrobiia bacterium | reverse complement strand
TTCGGCGAACATATCGAGTTGGACCGGTTGGCGACGGGGTTGAACGACGCTGGCCAGGCTGTCGGTGCCCAGGCACATGTTGACACCCGCGCGCAATAATCGCTTTAGCGGGAAGGCTTCATGTTCAAAGTACTGATGGCTTCGGGGGCAATGGACGACACTGACCTGGTTTTGCGCTAGCACGAGCGCGTCCCCAGGGGCCAGGTAGTTGGCGTGAGTGGCTATAACCCGTGAGTTCAACAATCCGCATCGCTCCAGGTGCCGGACGGGCGAACCCCGGCCGCAATCGGACATTTCGCGCCCGCTCTTCAACAGCCACTCAAACATTTCGCCGCGTCCGCGCTTGAACATTTCAAACTCAGTCTTGGACTCGGCCACGTGAATGCAAACAAGCCAGTTTTTGCGTCGAGCCGCTTTTGCCGTTTTCTCCAGGAGCGCGGGGACGGTCGAGTAGGGCGCGTGGGGCGACAACCCTGCCTCGCAGCGGGGATGGGTTAGGGAAGAAATCTTTTCCACGGCCTCCTGCAGTACCGTTTCAGGAGGGCGTCGTTGGGTAATGCCAATCATTTCCAAAAGCGAAATGACTCTGAGCGGAGTGGTGTCCCAAACCGCAGGCAACAACTGCGGCACTGCCTCGATGTCGGCCACGGTAGTCGTTCCGGTGAGCACGAGCATTTCCGCCCCGCGCCGCCAGGAATCCATGTACTCCACCGCGGTCCAGTCCGCTTTGGTCGACGTGATCAGCTTGAGCCAATCGGTGAAGCGCCTGGGGCTGGGGAACTGCCCGACCATGTGCGTGTAATCGAGGTGACAGTGGGCGTTAACCAGGCCCGGCATGAGCACAACGTCGCCCAGGTCGATTTCCCGCTTCAGCCGCCTCCTGGCGTGTTTGCAAACCGACTTGATGCGATTGCCCTCGACGGTCACGACCCCGTTATCGATCGGGGGACCGGCCAATGGGTAGACGATTCGCGCACGGAGGTTCATGCCTGGGTGCCGATGCGGTTCCTGGAGCGGAACCTGCGCCTTGTCTGACCCGGAATCCGACAGCGGAACGATGGGTTTGTCTCCCGCGCGACGATTCTGGTGCTAGACTTCACTCTCCTGGCGGGAGCGTTTGGTCCGAGCCGCGACCTTGTGTTTCCTGGCCTTTCGTTTGCTTTGGCGCTTCCGAATCTGCTGCTCGATCTTTTTGGCGACCAGGTCAATCGCGGCATAGAGATCACTTTCGACGTCAGCGGCGAAGAGGTCAGGCCCGGGTAACGACAGCCGGATCGAACAGGAAAACTGCCGTTCGGCGGCTTTGGCCAGGTCGTGTTCGAGGGTAACCCGAGCATTGATGGCGAAGCGCGCCAGGTGCTCCAGCTTGGAAACGCGACTGATAATATGATCTTCGATGGCCTTGGTCAGCGTTACGTTATGCGTCGAAAGGATCAAGTTCATGGGGCTATGATGCAGTCGCGACCGCATAAAATCCAGTTAAAGTAAAAGGCGGAAATATTTGGGGCCGTGGGCCGCGCTGCGGAATGGGAACTTGAAATCGCGAGGTCATTCGACTTACATGTCGCGCAGTGGCCAGCAAGATCATCGCGGTTGCCAATCAGAAGGGCGGGGTGGGGAAGACGACCACCGCTGTCAATCTCGCGGCTTGCGTCGCCGCGCTCGGCCGCCGCGTTCTGCTTTTCGACCTGGATCCCCAGGCAAATGCCACCAGCGGACTGGGCTTGGAAAAAATCGAGGGCGCCAGCGCCTACCGTGTACTCCTCGGAGAAGGAGCCCTTTCGGATAAAATTCGGGACACGGCTTTCAAAGGGCTCTCGGTTGTTCCCAGTGAAGTCGACCTGTGCGGGGCCGATTTCGAATTAGCCCGGGCGGAAAATCATTTGCAACGGGTCAATTCGGCGTTGAAACCGGTGGCAGAGTCAGGACGATTTGACGTGGTGTTGATCGACTGCCCGCCGTCGCTCGGTGTCCTGACGCTGAACGCGTTTGCCGCTGCCGGCGGGGTCCTGGTCCCCTTGCAATGCGAATATTACGCTCTGGAGGGGATCTCCATGCTCAACCGGGTGATGGCGCAGTTGCATGACAATGGCGTTAACCCGCACCTTGAACTCACCGGGGTCGTCATGACCATGTACGATGGCCGCACGAAGCTTTCCCAACAGGTGGTCAGCGAAGTCCGCGAGCACTTTGGCGAGCGTGTTTTCGAAACAATGATTCCGCGAAGCACCCGGCTGGCCGAGGCGCCCAGTTTCGGCAAACCCATTATCCACTACGACAAATACAGCGCCGGTTCGGCCGCCTACGAACTTCTGGCCCAGGAATTCCTCGCCCGCCTCGACCAATGAGCCGCGCGGCGAAGCGTCCGCGCTCGTAAGGTGTTTGCCGGCTCAAATGCCCCCCAGGTCCGTCACTCAGTAGACATCCCGTAAATACCGGCGCTCGGTTCGCATCAGAGTGACGTTGACAAATTCATCGGCTGCCTGTGGCGAGAGGCCCCCTTCTTTTTGCGCGATCTCAATGAGCGTGCGATGCACGTCTTTGGCCATCTGCTTGGCATCGCCGCAAACGTAAAAGTAGGCCCCTTTCTGCAGCCAATCCCACAGGTCACGCGACTGTTCCAACATGCGATGTTGAACGTATATCTTGTAATCCTGGTCGCGTGAGAACGCCAGGTCCAGCCGGTGCAGCTTCCCTTGTTTCTGATAATTGAGCCACTCCTGTGCGTACAGGAAATCGGATTCTCGCCGTTGCTCACCAAAGAACAGCCAATGCCGTCCAGTCGCGCCTTCGCAAATCCGTTGCTCGAGAAAAGCGCGAAACGGCGCGATGCCCGCTCCGGGACCGCACATGATAATGTCAGTCGCGGGATCCTTGGGCAGCCTGAATGTGCGTGATTCCTGCACGTACACCGGGATGTTTTTCACGAACATATCCGCATGGTCGGCGAGGAAACCCGACGCGAGCCCCTTTTTGGGCCTCCCGTGGGTGTCATATCGCACTACCGCGACGCACAGGTGAACTTCATTGGGATGAGCTTGAAGAGACGAGGCAATGGAATAAAGCCGTGGCACCACTGGAGATAGATGCGAAAGAAAAGCGTCCGGCGATTCAAACGCCGCCTCGTCGAATTCCTTGAGAATGTCCACGTAGTCGCGGGTATCGATGTACTCGCTCAACAGTTCGGGATTATCCACCAATTCCATCAGGCGGTTGCGTTGCTCGCCCTGGGGTATGCGCTGGGCCAGCCCCGTCATGATTTTGCGGTTGGCCCGGTTCACAATGTAATCCTGGAGCAACGCTTTACGGAACGTTGTCGTTTGGCCGGCCGAATTTTTGACCGGGGCCTCTCCATCAAACTCCAGGTAGGCCAGCAGTTCATCGACCAGGCCCGGCGAGTTGCGCCCGAAAGCTCCCAGCGAATCTCCCGGCGTGTAAGTGATGCCGCTGCCGGCAAGGCTCAGCACGAAGTGACGCGTATCTTTGGATGAACTCGGCCCGGTAAGTCGCTCATGGCCGATCAATTCCGCCAGAAACGGGTTCTTTCGGTTGTACGCCTGGGCTGCGGCGGTTTGGGTTTCACCAGCAGGATTCATAACATTTGGCGGCGGGGCAAAATTGCGGGCACGGTGTCAAACGGAGGCAAACCAGGCTCATCGCGGCAGCTTCACTGTTCGGGGCGTCGAGGATTTCGATCATGGCTTGCGCCTGGTTTCAAACTTATTTTTAGCATAAACAAGTCTTAGTGCAAACCTTCCCGGATCCGGCCGGCCCGGCTGTCCACCCCCATGCCCTCTTGTTCGTTCAACCACTTTGGCCGCTGTGCGCGGTTGTCCAATTCAACAGCTTGACTTCCCCGCGGCGGTCTCCAAGTCTAAGCCTGCGACATGAAATCAGATGGGCCGCTGAAACACTTCGTCCTGGCGTTTTTGCTGGCCGTGATCTGTTACGCCTTTTTCTATCACAACATCGAGCATCGTCGCACCCGCAAGGGGCCGTGGTCGGTTACGTTCACCAATGATGCAAACGGCAACGCATCGATTGTCATCAACCAGCCGCGCCTGGCCATTACCAACGTCCAGGTCACTTTCAACGATCAACCGACCGGTCCGGGGTTTTCCGCAGCCACGCTTTTATTTTCGCAGCCACGCCCAGTGCCGTACCCGGTGCCCCTGGGCAAATGCGTGTTTATCGACACAACATTTCTGCCCGGCACGGTTACACTCGAATTGTTCAATCATGAGATCGAGTTGCTCCCACGCGTACTGGTGGTCGACCACCAGGAACATCCGTGGCTGTCGGACACCACGATCACCCTTCATTCCGTCTCAACCAACCCGCCTGCGGCGGCCACGCATCACCCGTAGTAATCCCCGAGCGGCCGGCTGCGGGTTTCGCCCCATGCGCCGGAGCGGCGGCTTAAGGTAACTAGGAGTGGCGAAGATCCCGAGCGCGTGACGTATCGGCCGGAGCGATTTGGAGTCTCTTTCGGCCTGGTAGCGACACGGCCACGGTGCGGAGTCTTCTTTGAGTTCCCAATGTTTTCACAAACAGAGACCGGTGCGGCGACCCACCGAACGGCAAGCCACGCGACGACCATGGTGACGCCGGTTCCTAAACCCGGGCGCCGACGCCGTTCCGAAGTGTTCATCGGCCCCAAGGATCCGCTCTGGTACAAGGACGCCATCATCTACGAACTACACGTCCGGGCGTTTCTCGATAGCAATGCCGATGGGATTGGGGACTTTCGCGGCCTGGAACAAAAGCTGGATTATCTTCAGGACCTGGGTGTCACAGCGGTTTGGCTGCTCCCGTTCTACCCTTCGCCACTCAAGGATGACGGTTACGACATTGCCGATTACTGCTCGATCAACCCGATTTACGGCACGCTTAAGGATTTCCGCAATTTCCTCAATGCGGCCCATGAGCGAAATCTGCGAGTAATAACCGAGCTCGTGGTCAATCACACCTCGGAGCAGCACCCCTGGTTCCAGCGCTCGCGCCGCTCTCCCCCTGGCACTCCATGGCGGGATTTTTATGTCTGGAGCGACAGCCCTGAGAAATACCGCGACGCGCGCATCATTTTCCGCGATTTCGAGCCGTCGAACTGGACCTGGGACTCCCTGGCGCATGCTTACTATTGGCACCGGTTCTATTCGCATCAGCCGGATCTGAATTACGATAACCCGCTTGTGCACAGGGAAATTAAGCGGGTACTGGATTTCTGGCTCGAGCTGGGCGTCGATGGACTGCGCTTGGACGCCATTCCTTATCTGTATGAGCGGGAAGGCACTTCCTGTGAAAACCTGCCCGAAACGCATGCCTACTTGAAATCCTTACGCCGGCACGTGGATGAAAAATACGGCGATCGGATGCTGTTGTCCGAAGCGAACCAATGGCCCGAGGATGCGGTGAACTACTTTGGCGGCGGCCGCGGTGATGAATCGCATATGGCCTTCCATTTTCCTCTCATGCCACGCATGTTCATGGCATTGCGGATGGAGGATCGTGTTCCCGTTGTCGATATTCTCGAGCAGACGCCCGCGATCCCCGAGACCAGCCAATGGGCGCTGTTCCTTCGAAACCACGACGAGCTCACGTTGGAAATGGTCACGGACGAAGAGCGCGATTACATGTACCGCGTTTACGCCAATGATGCCAAGGCGCGCATTAACCTGGGCATCCGCCGACGGTTGGCGCCGCTCCTGGGCAATGATCGCAAGCGTATCGAGCTGCTTTACCTCCTGCTTTTTTCTCTGCCGGGCACCCCGGTCCTCTATTACGGCGATGAAATCGGCATGGGAGACAATATTTTCCTTGGAGACCGAAACGGGGTTCGCACGCCGATGCAGTGGAGCTCCGATAAGAATGCCGGGTTTTCGCGCGCCAGCCCGCAGGCCCTGTACCTGCCGATCATCCTGGACCCCGAATATCACTACGAGGCGATCAACGTCGAGGCGCAGTGTGCCAATCCCAGTTCCCTGTTCTGGTGGCTTAAGCGGACGATTACCCTGCGCAAACGTCACCCGGCTTTTGGCCGCGGCTCCCTGAAGTTTCTGCACCCAGAAAATCGGAAAATTCTCGCGTTCATCCGGCAGACCGAGAACGAGGTAATCCTAGTGGTGGCCAACCTCTCACGGTTCCATCAGCCGGCGCATCTGGATCTGTCCGCGTTTCAAAACAGCGTTCCTGTCGAGATGATGGGCCGGGCCGAGTTCCCGGTGATCAGCGACAAACCGTACTTTCTGACGCTGGGCCCCCACGTTTCGCTTTGGCTTTTACTGGAACCTTCGGCGGCCCGCGACGAGTCCTTTGAAGCGCGGACCCGCCAGGTCTTGGATGTGGCTGAGCCGTGGGAACAATTGCTCTTGGGTGATTTGAGGCCGCGCACGGAGGCGTATCTGTGGTCGTATTTGCGCCGGCGAAGCTGGTTTGGCGGCCGGGGCAGACGATTCAAATCCGTGCAAATTCAGGATGCCATCAGCATTCCTGGAGGAGCGGTGGAAGGTTTCCTCGTGTTGATTCAGGTCGAGTATACGGAAGGCGATCCAGACCGCTATCTCCTGCCCATCAGCGTTGCGACCGGTGATCCTGCGGAAGAACTGGCGCAGCGGCTCCCCGAGCAAGTCATCGCGCGCGTGCGTTTGCAGCGGGATAATGTTAACGGCGTACTCTACAACGCGGCTCGCAGCCCGGAGTTCTGCCGGATTCTGCTCGAGGCTATGGCGCGGCGTAGATCCTTTTCCGGTTGGGCTGGGGAATTAAAGGGATACGGCAACCATACCTTGCGCGGAGTCGCCTCCAACGGCAAACCCCGCCTCGAAACCAGTTTCATAAACCTGACGCAGAACAATCGCGGCGTGGTCTACGGAGAAAAGTTCTTTCTAAAGCTGTTCCGGAAGCTGGAGCCTGGCATCAATCCCGAACTTGAAATGTCCCGGTTTCTGGCGGCCAAGGGTTTTCCGAATGTTCCCGCCCTGGCCGGTTCGCTCGAATACCGGAGTTCAGAAGGCGAAGAAACGACTGTGGGAGTGCTAACCGAATATCTCCCCAACGCTCAGGACGGTTGGGGATACACGCTGGACCTCTTGAGCCGGTACTTCGACCGGGTGCGAAGCGCTTCTGTTGAATCGTCCGATGCGACGAAAACCAGTTCGATTTTGGAGTTGAGTCAAAAGGAGATGCCTCAGCAGGTCGTCGCCTTGATCGGCACGTACGTCGAACTGGCCCGTTTGCTGGGCCAGCGCATGGCTGAACTGCACCTGGCCCTGGCATCGGATTCACAAAACCGTGATTTTGCGCCCGAACCGTTCTCGCCTTTTTATCAGCGCGCCCTGTTCCAATCCATGCGCAACATGGCGGTGCGCAACCTCGAACAACTGCGCCGGGTTGCCGAACAAGTGCCGGAAACGGTCCGTGCCGATGTCAACCAGGTGCTGACGTTGCAGCCGGAAATTCTCAGGCGGTTGCGAGCGATTCATGAAACGCCGCTTCAAGGCAAGCGCATCCGGTGCCACGGTGATTTGCACCTGGGAGAAGTCCTGTACACCGGCAAGGATTTCATGTTCATTGACTTTGAAGGCCAGCCCGGTAGGCCGAGCGGAGAGCGGCGCATCAAACGCTCTCCCTTCCGCGACGTTGCCTCGATGATCCGTTCTTTGGACTATGTTACGGCCATGGGCCTGGCCCGCCAGGTCGAAATGGGCGCCTTGCATGAACAGGATGTTGAGCGAATCGAGCCCTGGGCCCAATTCTGGCACCGCTGGGTCAGCGCGGTCTTTTTGCGATGGTATATCAAAACGCTGGAAAAGACCGGCCTCCTGCCCTCTGCCCCGAACCAGTTACAGACCCTCTTGGAGGCGCACGTGATGGAAAAGATTCTGCAGGAGATAGGATACGAATTGAACAACCGTCCGCAGATGCTGCGAATCCCCGTGCACGCCTTGTTGCAATTGTTGCGAGGCGGTGGCGCCAAATAGCGCAGGCGACGTTGACTTTATGAAAATGGAAATCAACGGAGAGGCCTTGCGTGTCTCCTCAATAACACAGCTGGGTGAGGCCAACGCCAAAGCTTTTCGCGATTGGGTTCGGGGTGCCCTTAAGAAAGGGCATCGCAACATCGAGGTGGACCTTTCCCAAACAACTTTTGTCGACAGCTCAGGGCTGGGAGCTCTCATCGCCTTGCAAAAGACAGCCGTAAGCCGGAAGGGCAAACTGCTGCTGCTCAATCCGCAACCTGCCGTCCGCCAGATTATCCAGCTCACGCGGCTGGATAATTTCTTTGAAATTGTGAACTCTGAGTAGCAATCTTGGGAAATGGTTCCATGAATGCGCCGGTTTTGCGCCTCAACCTCAAGGGAGACATCTCGCAGGTTCGTGAAGCTGCCGGGCAAGTTCAGGAATTTCTGCTTTGCCACAGGTGCAGCGAGCAGGCGCGAGCGGATTGCGAGTTGGCCATGGTGGAAGGGTGCAACAACGCCATTAAACATCGCCCTCCGGGCAGCCCGTTGCAGCCGGTTATCCTGGAAGTCACCATCGAACACGGCCATGTCGAGTTGCGCATCACCGATCATGGCCCGGGCTTTAACTGGCCCCAGAAACTTGAATTGCCCGCCCCCGAGCGCGAAAGCGGCCGCGGCCTCTACCTCATTCGGCGCCTCATGGACTCGGCCAGCTATGTTCGCGGACCTGACCGCAATGTGCTGGTGCTCAGGAAGAAATTGGCTCCGAAATAGGCGCGGTGCATTCCTCCGAGTGACGTCGGCCGCACACCTTGGGCATTTCACCTCATACCCCCGCAGTCGTCACAATCTT
The DNA here is from genome assembly GCA_035294005.1 of Verrucomicrobiia bacterium. Taxonomy (GTDB): domain Bacteria; phylum Verrucomicrobiota; class Verrucomicrobiia; order Limisphaerales; family UBA8199; genus JANXQE01. Next base: position 6,629 of record DATGLT010000243.1, on the reverse strand, counting down.
AACATTCTCCGTATCGGCAACCGAACGGGCGATGAAGTCCTTGCTTCCGTTATTCGTGTTTATTGACGCTTGCGGATGGGAAATTATCCGCACCGACAGCTTCCTGGGAGACATTGCTCCACACCGGCGGCGCCTCGATTCCGTCTTCGGGTACAGCTCAGCGTGCGTCCCGTCCATTCTTTCCGGCCGGTGGCCTGTATCGCATGGAAACTGGAGCTATTTTGTCTATGACCCGCAAAACTCTCCCTTCGGGTTTCTCCGCCCATTGCGCTGGTTGCCTCGCCAGCTCACAAGCCGGCGCATCTTTAGAAGGTATTTATCCAAATTCCTGAAGAGCCACTTGCGATTCAGAGGATACTTCGATTTGTACAACATCCCATTCGAGCACATTTCTTTGTTCGACTTTTCGGAGAAGAAGAGCCCGCTCCAGCCTGGCGGCATGAATCGGGGTCCAAACATTTTTGACTGGCTCGAGCAGCGCTCGGTTCCGTACCACGTGAGCGCCCCCCAAAAAGACGAGCAAAGCAACCTGGCGGCCTTGCTGCAGGAAATCCGGTCTGAACGAATCGATTTCGCATTCCTTTATTGGCCTGGCCTGGACGGACTTTTGCACCAGGTAGGCAACCTTTCGGCCGAGATCGGCCCCAAGCTGCGGGAATATGAATTGTGGATCGCGACACTTCTTTCGGCCGCCCGCAATCACTACGAGGAAGTCCGGCTTTACGTTTTTAGCGATCACGGGATGGCAAACTGTGACGAATGGCTCGATTTGAAATCAAAAATCAGGCAGCTGCCACTTCAGATGCCCCGGGATTTCGCGGTGGTGTACGACTCGACCATGGCGAGGTTCTGGTTTTTTTCAGAGCAAGCTCGTGAACTGATTACCGGGCTGCTGCGCGAGGTGAATCAAGGGCGAATCGTTCCTGATAACGAACTGGCTGAATTGGGAGCGCTATTTCCCGATCGCCGCTTCGGCGAATTGGTGTTCCTCGTCAAGGAGGGGGTGCTGATTGTGCCCAGCGATATGGGCGAGCGGCCCATCCGGGCGATGCACGGTTACCACCCGCGCGACAAGCACAGCTACGCGGCTTTGTGTTCAAACCAGGAGCAAATTCCCGAGGACATCACCGCGATTCCTCACATGTTCCAACTGATGACACGCGACGCGGAACTGGCTCACGCCAGGAACCATTGCCTGTCGAAAACTCCTTTGGCCGCCTTATGAGTGATCCGTTGGTAAGCATCATAATGCGCTCGTTCAACGAAGGCTGGGCTCTCGTCGACACCTTGCCGGCTCTGCGAGCGCAGGAATATCGGAATTGGGAACTTATCGTGATCGATTCCGGTTCAACCGACGGTTCCTGCGATCTGATCCGAAAGTTTGGCCCGGCGCACTTCATCCAGATCGCCCCTGGAGAATACAATCCGAGCCGGGTGATGAACCGCGGCATGACTTTATCCCGCGCGGACTTGGCGATATTCCTGAACGCGGACGCCACGCCGCAGGGAACGGACTGGCTGCGGCCGCTGGTCAATGCGTTGGCGGACCCGGCGACCGCGGCGGTGTTCGGACGCCAGGTTCCGCGGCCCGACTGCCGCGCTGTTTATGCCCATGATTACTTGCGCTGCTTCGGCAAGCAACGTGAGTCAGCAACCTGGGATCATTTCTTCAGCATGGTCAGCAGTGGTTTGCGCAAAGACATCTGGCGTCTGCGCGGGTTTCTCGAGGAAATGCAGTATTCGGAGGATGACGAGTATACACGCTGGTGCCGAGCCCAGGGCTATCGCGTCGTGTATTGCCCTGAGTCGGTGGTGATGCATTCCCACAACTACACGCCGGCTCAGGCTTACAAGCGCAGCTTCGGCGAGGCCCGCGCACTGGCCGCTGTTTGGGACCGATCGCCCGGAGAGGTCAACTGGGTTCGCACGGTTCTCATGGGCTGGCTGAACGATGTGCGGCGCGATTTGAACTACTGCGCGCGAACACGCAGGCTGCGAGAATGGCCTCACGCAGCACAAATCCGCTGGGAGCAAAGACGCGCCAAACTCGCCGGCTTTAAAGAGGGCTGGCGCTATTACCGGACGCCGACCCTGCCGGATCCGCCGAGGCGCGTTGCCGAGGCAGTTTGATATGGGACCAACAATACCGCGGCCTCAACAACGCTTCACGATGGACGGGAGTCCCGCTTTGGAGAGCCGGTTGGAACAATTGTGCCGGAGCGTACGGGACGTCGTTTTGGCGGCCGTTCCCTCGCGGCGCCTTGAAGGACTCGTTCTAGGTGGCGGCTACGGCAGGGGGCAGGGTGGGGTTCTGAAGAGTGAGTCTGGCGATGCGCCGTACAATGACTTGGAGTTCTACGCTTTTTTCCGCGGAAACCGGGTCGTAAATGAGGCGCGGTACCGGCGCGTTCTCAAGAACATCGAGGCCCGTCTGACGCCGGAAGCGGGGTTGCATGTCGAGTTCAAGATTGATTCGCTGGCCGAACTCAGGCGCAGAGATGTTTCGATATTCAGTTATGACCTTGTCTGCGGACACAGGTTGCTCTTCGGGCACGAAGACCTGTTCGTGGGCTGCGAACGGCATCGTGACCCGAAAAATATTTCGCAATCCGAGGCGACCCGGTTGTTGCTGAATCGTTGCTCAGGCCTTTTGCTTGCGCAGGAATTGCTGTTGAAGCCGACATTGAGCGTTCAGGATTGTGATTTCATCGGGCGTAATATCGCCAAAGCCTGGCTGGCTTTGGGAGACGCGCTCCTGGCCGCTTTGGGTCTTTACCACTGGAACTGCCTGGAACGGTCAAGGCGGCTTCAGGCGGTCTCGATCAGAGAATTGGACTGGTTACTCGACGCCGTTCGACCGTACCACGTGAAGGGAGTTTCGTTCAAACTGAACCCGGTTCGGATCGTCAAGCCGCCTGCGGAATTTAAAGCCGAGCACCAGGCGGTATCGGACCTTGCGCTTCGCGAGTGGTTATGGATTGAAAACCGGCGGTTGAAGGCGAACTTCATCAATCTGAGAGAGTATGCCTTCAGTTCAATCGACAAGTGCCACGAGCGGCGAGTTTGGCGAAACCTTTTATTGAACCTGCGAACATTTGGGGCGAAGGCTTCCCTGGACGCGCGCGCTCCGCGGTATCCGCGGGAGCGGTTGTTCAATGCTTTGCCTTTGTTGCTGAGCGACCCGGCGGCAACCGCGCAACCCGAAACGCGGCGCCACCTTCAACGACAATTGTTCACCCGAGCGGAGGACTGGGCCGGGCTGGTCGCTGCTTACAAACACGTCTGGAGTTGCTATGGTTGATCCGCGAACAGAACATCATCTTAACCGGGTATTGCCGATCCAATCGAACGCCAGGCCTATGTCCAACGTCCTTGACAGCCTCTTTCGCTTCGGCAAACCCAACGAAGCGCATGTGTGGGTTCTCGAAATGGCTTCGCTGGCTCCGGAATTGCACCGGCTCAGGACGTACCTTTCGGAGAACGAGCTGGAGAAGGCCGGACGCTTCCGTTTTGAGCGGCATCGGAATCATTACCTCATTTCGCACGGCTGGATGCGCGAAGTGTTGAGCCGTTACTTGTTGGTCGCACCGTCCACTCTGCGATTCGAGCTCGGGCCCAAAGGCAAGCCGTCCCTGGCCGGGCCGACCGGTCCGCGTAAGGTGCTGTTCAACCTGTCCCACTGTGAGGGAGTTGCCGTTCTCGCGATTTCGCCGGATGCCAGAGTCGGCATTGACGTGGAACGAGTTCGGCCGCTTGCCGACGCGCAACTCCTCGTTGACCGGTTTTTCTCGAAGCGCGAAGCCGACCAGTTTCGCCACGCCGGTCCCGAAACCATTGACTTGGCTTTCTTCAATCTTTGGACCAGGAAAGAGGCATGGCTGAAGGCGACTGGCGAAGGCATTACCCATTTGCTTGGCCAGGTCGAGGTTGGTTTTTTTCCTGGTGAACCCGAGCGCTTGATTGAGCTGCCTCCTGGGTACGGTGCCGCGGCAGCGTGGTCCTTGTGCAGCTTTAATCCATTGCCTGGATATGTGGGCGCCCTGGCAATCGAAGCGCGCGACGCCAAACCCATTGTGAGATCGTGGGACTCAACAACAGCGAAGGGGCAGGGATGAAAACTTCGGATTGCGTTGTCGCCCCGGCTCGAAGGCGTCCGCCCGTTGCCATTCTGGGGGTGCCCTTTGATAACGTGACCAAAGCGGAGGCCATCTCCCTCATCGAGCAGATGATTGAGTCCAGGCATCCGCATTACCTGGTGACTCCGAACGTGGATTTCCTGGTTCAAGCGCGGCGGGACGTCGAGTTGCGCAGGATCCTTTTGGACGCTCACCTGGTTTTGTGCGACGGGACACCGCTGGTTTGGGCATCGCGGTTGCTCGGCAATGCCTTACCCGAGCGGGTCGCCGGGGCTGACCTGGTCCCGCTATTAATGGAAATCGCGGCCCGGAAGAAGTATCGGCTTTTCCTTCTGGGCGCCACGCCGGAATCGGCGGAGCGGGCTGTCGCGAGATTAAGGCAACGATATCCTGAATTGCACATAGCGGGGCACTATTCACCTCCGTTCAATCCGCTTCTGGAGATGGACCACGAGGAGATCAAGCGACGAATCTTGCTCGCGCAACCGGACCTGTTGTTCGTGTCTTTTGGTTGTCCCAAACAGGAAAAATGGGTCGCGATGCACTACCGCAGCCTCGGGGTTCCCGTCACCGCCGGCGTCGGTGCCACCATCGATTTCCTTGCCGGGCAAGTCCGCCGGGCCCCGGTTTGGATGCAACGCAGCGGGACCGAATGGGTTTTCAGGCTTATTCAGGAACCGCGCCGTTTGTTCCGACGGTATCTCACCGATTTGTGGGTGTTCGGTTCGAGCATTTTCCCGCAATGGTGGCAATTGCAGGTGCGGCGGGGGCCGCGTCCGGCTCTCCTGCCTGACCTCGCCTTGGACGCAGCTGAAGTTGAACAAGACAAGTGGCGCCGAATTCAACTCTCTGAGCGGTTGGACGTGCAGAGCGTTCAGGAGAACGCGGGTTTGGTCGAAGAGAATTTCCGGCGGGGAGTGCATTGCGTGGTGGATATGAGCTTGACGGGTTTTATCGACAGCACCGGGGTGGGATGGCTCATCAGCCTGCAGAAAAACCTCCGGGCCGCAGGCCTTAAGCTAGTCCTGCTGGCTCCAACTCCGGCCGTGACTCGCGCATTGAGATTGATGCGATTGACCGACTTTTTCGAAATCGTGCGTGACCCGAGCGCGGTTGACGCTTTGCTCACCGGCACAATTGAACAGAATGGCGCTTCGCCAGAGCAGGGCGGTGCAACTGGCGAAACCCTGGTCTGGCGCGGTGAGATCACCGCTGCCAATGCGGAGTCGGTGTGGGAGCTTGCGCTTCCTTACCTCAAGCGTCCCTGCTCGAGCGGCCACAAGACGATTGATCTCTCCCGGGTCCGATTCATCGACAGCACAGGTCTGGGCTTGATGATCCGGGCCAAGAAACTCAGTTTGAGCCGCGAGGAGAGCTTGAAATTCGTGGGGCTCCAGCCAGCGGTCCGGAACGTTATCCGGCTCTCACGTCTCGAAAGTTTTTTGCTAGGGCCGCCATTGGTTAAAGAACCCCAGGCAGCCTGAATTGAGCATGCGCATCGGCATTTCCAGCCTGATGATTCAACGCGGAAAAACGGGCGTGGCGTCGTATCTCTTTTCGCTGCTTCAGGGCTTCCAAAAGGCGGCCACGTCGCACCTGTTTTTTCTATTTGTCTTTGAGGAGGATCTGCCGCTGTTCGACAGCTTGAAATCGGACATGTCGCTTATCCCGGTTCCGGAGCGGTATCGCCCACCGGTCCGCAACATCCTGTGGCATCAGTCGGCGTTGCCGCGTTTGGCGCGTCATTATTCTCTGGATGTGTTGCACGTCCCCAGCTACCGGCGTTTGCTGTGGCCAAAACCTTGCCCACTCGTGGCGACCATCCATGACCTGGCTCCCTTTCATGTAACGGGTAAATACGATTGGAAACGCATGTTCTATGGACGCGTCGTCGTGCGAAGGCTGGCGATGCGGCAGGACCGGGTTATTGCCGTCAGCCACAACACCGCCGCGGATCTGGTCCGTTTTTTTCGATTGCGTGAGGCCCAAATCAAAGTCATTCACAACGGGATCGACCATAGGCGCTTTACACCGGGGTCGGCTCCCGAGGCCAAAGCCAGGGTGGCCCATAGATTAGGACTGACTTCACCATTTTTCCTTTATGTCGCCCGGCTCGAGCACCCGGGCAAAAATCATCTGCGCCTGATTCAAGCTTTCGAAAAATTCAAGAACTCCTGCAAATCGGAGTTCCAACTGGTTTTTGCCGGAAGCGACTGGCATGGCGCGGAAGCGATTCACCGCGCAATTCAAAATTCTCCCCACAAGAAGGACATTCGATCGCTTGGTTTTGTGTCGCTTGAGGAATTGCCCGAATTGTATCGCGCTGCGGAGGTGTTTGTTTACCCGTCCCTGTTCGAAGGTTTTGGGTTCCCGCCGCTGGAGGCAATGGCTTGCGGGTGCCCAGTCATTTCGTCAACGCGCGGGTCGCTCGAAGAAATCGTAGGCACCGCAGCGTTAACCGTGGATCCTGAAAACGTGGATGAAATGAGTTAC
>DATGLT010000242.1:0-87154 GCA_035294005.1 Verrucomicrobiia bacterium | reverse complement strand
CCAAAGCCAATGGCGAGGGCGATTGAGATCATCATGAGAGCGATGCCGGCAAGCGTTTTGATCAAGACCCTGGTTTTTGCGCTGAACAGTAATGGCCCAGCCTTGCTCAGCATCCGCAACGATGCTCCGGAAAAGGCAGCGTACTGATGGGCCATCTTGTGGACCCTTTGCCCTCCTTCGGGTCGCCGGCCTTGCTATCGATTTCGCTCAGCCTTTCTCTTTGAACACTCTCTCGGCGTTTTGTTTCCTCTACTGGCCAGTCGGGCAACCGCTGAAATCGCTTAAAAGCCTCGTTTAGAATCTGTCGTCGCGGCATCGAGTTCATGCATTTCTCAGGGAGTTAAACGTTTGGGATTTAGTTTCCGTCGTTGACGCCCGGTTCATTTGGGTGGCCCGGTTAGGGGTTGACACCGGCTAAGAAGGCGTGCGATAAAGGGTAACAAGGCCAAATCTACAAAAATAAAATGCTTCTGCTATGAAGACACCCTCATCCCAAATAAAATCCAAGATTGCTGAATTGTTCTTTCCCCGCAGGCGGATAATCGGGCTTTTAGTCGCTTTGTCCACCAGCGCGCTCACCTTCAGCTCGAACGCTAATCTGCTGTTTAATGGGAACCTCGATGAAACCTCGGTTTCGAGCCAGGTCAATGCTTCTCCAACCGGGTGGATAATCGATGCTTCAAAAACGGTATCCGGCACTTTCAACGATGGCGCCGACTCCGAGACCTGGTGCAACGTCGTTGATACCAATGGATACGGCCTTTTCTTCAAGCCGTTTCAGGGCAATGCAACCACCGGGGACTTGTTGAATGTCAAATTTTACCAGGACAATTCCGCAACCCCCGGGACCAAGTTCACGCTCTCGTTTTACGCCTCGGGGGAGGCCCATTATTCCGGCTTCTTTAAAACCAACAGCCCCAATCCCGAGACATTGGCCGTCATTGAATTCCTCGACGGCACCGGCACTGTTCTGGCCACAAATACCTTTGACCTCGTAGCGGCCGGCCTGCCCAATACTGGGCCTGGCGGCATGGCTGGTTTCCATTACACGACGCCCCAGGTGACCGCGCCCACCAATACCACCACCGTACGCGCCGGTTGTTTCATACTCAATGTTTACAACACCACCGGCGCTCAGTCGTTTTTCACCGACGGCTTTGATCTCGAATCGGTCGCTCCTCCAGGTTCGCCCGTGATCACGACTCAACCCGTTCAAACCAGTATCGGCCCCGGCTCCAACGTTACTTTCTCGGTCGTTGTCTCAAATACGACTGGTGTCACTTACCAATGGCAGTTCTACGGGACCAACCTCGCGAATGGCGGAAACGTGTCCGGGGCCACTACATCTTCTCTGAAAATCACCGGCGTATCCGCTGCTGAAGCCGGCCATTACCGGGTCCTCGTTTCAAATGCAGCCGGGTCGGTCTATAGCTCCGACGCCACCCTGTCGGTTGTGGGCATCAATTTCTTCCCGGTTATTTCGCTCAGCGGGAGAGTTGGAGACACCTACCGAATCGATTACGCCCTCTCAGTAACACCGACCAACTGGGTTGCCCTCAGCACGAATGTTCTGACCAGCCCGACCCAGATGTTCATCGATACGACATCGCCTCGAGCCAACAACCGGTTCTACCGCGCCGTGTTTTTACACTGAAGTTTTGGTCGACCGTCGAGGGCCGCCGACCATCAACGTGCGGCCCTCGGCGAACTCGGCCATCGACCCTCGACCCCCGTTTACAAGAGTCCGAGCTCGAACGCGTGCCGCGTCAGGCCGGCGACCTCATGAATCCCGAGCTTCTTCATGATGTTCTCCCGGTGATGATCAATGGTCTTGATGGACCGGTGCAGTTCGCTCGCAATCCACTTGTTTCCCGATCCTTGCGCGACCAGCTTCAGCACTTCCAGTTCACGTGGCGTGAGTTGTTTGCAATTTTTGAGGAGTCTTCCGGAACCGCCGCGTCGTTCATTCATCAGGCCCAACTCCAGCGCATGCCGGGTTAGGCCGGCTACTTCATGCGTGCTGAGTTTCGAGTGCAAGTTCTGCCGGTGTTTCTCCACCGTTTTGATCGAGCGGTGGATTTTGGCTGCAATCTGCCGATTGTGCAGGCCCTTGGCAATGAGCCGCAGAATTTGAAGTTCGCGCGCGGTCAGGTGAATTGCGCCCTGGCTTTCAGCCGGACGCTCCTCGCGTTTCTGTTTGTCTTTTGCCGCAAGGGCTCCAACCAGGAGTCGAAGTCCGCCAGTTCCCGCCCCATCGGAAATGGCGACCCTGACACGCTTTTGATCTCGAAGCGCGGCTCGAATTTCCGTGTTAACCGGCGAAGCCATACGTTTATGAACACACGAAACCGGTAATAGCCCTAATTAAGAGGATAGGCCTCAAGACGTCTTTTGCAACAGGCAACATAAGCACGCGATCGCGGTTGGCCCCTCCGATCATATCCAACCTGCGCCGCGAACACGCCAAATAACCCCAATCCATTTCCAATGCCGTCCTGTCGCGATTTGGCGATGAGGATTGACTTGGATTCGCCGCCGCGTTGACTCGCTTCGGTTGTTTCCCTTGCTCTTCAATTGCATTTCCACCGGCGTCAGTTACTCTAATACCCATCGAATAACCGTTGTTCCTCCGATGACCTTCCGGATGCATATCCTCTTGATTGTAGCTGTCTTCGGCTTCGGTTGCGCCGCTTGTGGATCGGACACCTTTACCAATCCGGTTGTCGCCAATGGGGCCGATCCTTGGGTCGTCTTTCAGGATGGCTATTATTACCTCACGTACACCACCGGATCGAGCGTTGCGATTTATCGCGCGACGCACCTGGCCGGCCCCGGCGGAATCGGCCAGGCGCAGGTGGCTACGGTTTTTTATCCATCCGCTCCGTACAACCTGGACGTTTGGGCGCCCGAACTTCATTTCTTCGGTGGAAAAGCTTACGTGTATTACTCCGCCGATGACGGCAACAACGCCAACCATCGCATGTTCGCTGCCGAATCCGATACAACTGGTCCGACCTTTTCGTTCAAACCCAAAGGAAAGGTGTATGATTCGAGCACAGACTGCTGGGCGATCGACGGGACGGTGCTCGAGGCTACCAATGGCGCGCTGTATTTTATCTGGTCAGGTTGGCCGGGCACACAGGACGGCCTGCAAAATCTTTACATCGCACCCATGAGCGACCCGCTCACAATCAGCGGGCCTCGAGTGCTCTTGGCTACGCCCAATCACACGTGGGAGAGTTGGATCGAGGAGGGGCCAGAGGTGCTTCAACGTGACGGCAAAGTCTTTGTTGTCTACGCCGCTAATCTTTCCTGGACCGACAATGAGTGCCTGGGGATGCTCGTCAATACCGACGGCAATTATCTCAATCCCGCCTCCTGGACGAAATCTTCGGGGCCGGTTTTTTCGACGTATGTCGGCCCGGACGGCGCTGTTTACGGTCCGGGTCACTGCGGTCTGACGACCTCCTTGGACGGCACTCAGGATTGGATTTTCTATCACGCGGCCAAATACAGCGGCGCCGGCTGGACTCGAGACATTCGCATGCAATCTTTCAGTTGGAGCGCCGGCGGAGATCCGGTTTTTGGGCACCCTATCCCGGCCGGGATTCTCATTCCCGCGCCATCGGGCGATTCCTTTACCGCCGCGGTTTTTCAGGGAATTATCCCGCAGCCCAATGGCGGGGTCCGAATGAATATCCGGGCTCCCTTGCCGCTTACGACCAATCAATGGCAGGTCCAGTCGTCGTCCGATCTTCTCCACTGGAACGGTATGACAAATGCCCCAGGCACACAGTTCTCAATTGAAATGATAGATGGACCGCAGACGAAAAACCGGTTTTACCGGGTCGAATCTTCCCGGTGAATTTGGCTGTCGGCCCACCCCGCCCAGGCTCTCGCCGCTCGTCTGTTTTTCAAAGGCTCAAATGCCCCAACGCCAGCAGGCCGTAAAAGGTGTATTCCGCGTCCAGGTCGTCGTCGGTCCAATTCCCATGGAACCCGCCGGAGGCATCCCACAGAGTGTCGATGAAATCGAGGCAGCGTTCATGCAGCTGCGACTGCAGCCGGATATCCATCGCTGAAAGGGCATGAAGGGCGGTCGCGGTGGATAGAAGATCCGGAACGGGAGCCTGGGGAATTGCTTTGAACCCGCCCTGCGGATGAGCCTGGGCCAACAGCCATTGGCCCACTGCCTGGCTGACTGGAAAGCTCAAGTGACGAATAATAGTAACGGCGCCGGCAGTGGCATTGAGCGCGCCAATCTTCATTCCTGGCAGGTTGCTCCAGGCGCCATCAGAGCTTTCCAGGTGTTTGAAACATCGAACGAGATCCAGCAATCGGGGAGGAGTTCGGCCGAGGTCCTGCCACGCGCCCAGGGCGACAAAGGCGCCGTATGCGGTGCCATGTTTTAGATTCGGGTCCCCGTCGTATCCGCCATCGGGTTTGCGGAACTTCTCCAGGTGATTCAGGAGCCCGTCTTCGATGTCTTTGGGACGTTGCTCTCTGCCAAATTCCGCCCAGCACCTGGCTAATGCCCCGAGGTGCACCAGGTCCAGACCTTGCCCGTCGCCAAAAGTCAGGAGCCATTCCCGGGTGCGATCGAGGGGCGGTGACAGGTCGAGGGCCCTGGCGCCGGCGATGGCGAAAATCGTATAATAAAGATCCGGTTTGCCGGAGCGATCGCAAGCCGCCCCCCGTTCATCAAATTGGCGCCGGTAAAAATCGCGGACCAGTTCGGTGGAATCGCCCAAAAGGCGCGGAGCCAGGCGAGCGACCTGGAGCAGTTGCAGACGCAGGCTCACGAAGCCGGCTCAGCCTGCCACAGTTTCGATTTGTGCCTGAGGCGTTCCGTTTTTCCGGGCGGCTTCGTGCTCCTTGCACCAGCCCTTGATTTCCACATCGTTGAAGATCTTTCCAATAACCCGCCGCAAAAGCCCCTTGAGGTTTGGATTCTCGAGATCGCGCAATGAACGAACGGCTTCTTCCTTGTACGTTTCGAGCAAGACGCGGCAGCGCTCATCCGCCTTCAAACTCACATACAGATCCTCCACGGACGCAGTCCTACCCTTGAACCTGCGGCCCCACAACGCCTCCGTCATTTCTTTGGTGGCGCTGTCGGTCGCGCGCTCATGAGCGACGGCCAGCAGCAGGCTTGGACGCAATCCCGCGATGTCGTTTGTCTCGCCCTGTTCGCCCAGGTCGCTCAGGTCGTCCCTGATTTGGTAGGCGATGCCTAACGCTTCGCTGAAGGTGCGCAATGTTTCCGAAACTTCGTCGTGTTGATCGATGCCGGCGTACAGCGCTCCAATCCGCAACGCCACTTCAAAAGCGGGCGCCGTTTTGCGCCGGAAAATATCCAACACCTCGAGTGAGGTCAGCGGCGACGGTTTGCTCGCCCAAACCAATTCAGCGCCCTGGCCTCTGCAAAGCTGGCGCTGGCCTTCCGAGGCGACGCGGAGCATGGCCGCCTTTTGCCCGGCGCCGGCCTGGCATTCGGCGATCAGCCGATACCCTTCGCCAATCAATAGGTCGCCCACATTCAAGGCCACCGCCAACCCGTGCTCTTCGTGCAGCGTTTTCTGCCCATACCGGACCGTGTCATTGTCCTCGATGTCGTCATGGATGAGCGACGCTTTATGGAAGCATTCAACGGCCACCGCCACCTTCTTCAAATCCTGCGGCAACGAAGCCTCGTTTTTCTCGCTCAAGGCCTGGGATGCCGCCACGGCCAGAAATGGCCGCCAGCGTTTGCCTTCGCGGGCGAGCCATGCCCGGCCAATTTCTTCGGTGACTCCTTCCGCCGGACCCATGATGTTCTCCAGCGAACCCGCGCTGAACCACGTGTCAACTTCGTCGCGCAACGCCCCCAAATCCAGCCGGCGTGTTTTGTCGTCCGCCGTCAAATGGATGTAGTCCCAGACCCATTCCAGATCGACGGTTGTATCGATGCAGTCGTCCTGGAGCAAAGGAATCGCCACGCCCGGAATCGCTGCCGCTTCCATGTAAGGAAATGCCCGTTCGAGCACGCTCAAGCAGCTGACGCCGACGATTGCCTCGATTTTTCCGGTTTGAATCAGCGACATGACCACCGCGCTGCCTTCGGCCACCAACACCGCGTACCCGAGCCGCTCGGCTTCCAGTTGAAGATCCTGAATCGAACACAACCCGCATTGCTTGCACAGTAATCCAAGCTCGTCAAAGGGCGCCGGGCATTTGCTCTCGACGCGCAGACACTTCGGCAGCAGCAACAGCCGGCGTTCAAAAGGAACCCTGGCCAGTGGCTCTCGCCACATTTCATTATTGAGCAGGACCCCGATGTAATCCCGGTATACCGCGTCGCACTTGAGCTCTCGCAGGAGCTGCGCGGCGTGTTCCTTCAATTGGTCGTCAGGTAGAGGCGGCACCGGGTTATGTTCGGCGACATACCGGCGCACCGCTTGCAAGACCCGCGTTCTCTCGAGCAGCGTTTGCGGGATGTTCTTTTTAGGCTGCCGAAACCGCTGAACCGGGACCGGCCGCGGGATCGTGAGTGGGCTGAAATTCTGGGTTTGCATGATTCCTCAGGCGAGTGTGGTTTCTGGCGTTCTCGGCGGCTTGGACGCGATTGCGGGTTGACATAATTGCCGACGCAACTCTCGAGCTTTTGCTTCGGCGTCCGAATGCACGCGGCCGTATGCGTTAAAGTCATTGAACCAAAATTTTTTGCTCCAGCGGTACATCCAGTGTTTCTCGGGCACTTCTTCTCCCGGAAGCCATTGGCTGAACCGCGGCGCCATCGCTTCGAGCTCCGCCATCGCTGTTCCCCTGGCCGTGGTGTCCCGGGCGCCGTGTTTGAGAACCAGCTCTTTCACCAGGTCCGGCCGCTCCAGCACAACGCACCCGCGCGTGGCCTGCGCCGAGAGTTCGCGGAAATCTCTCAAAAAAGCACTATCGCGGATCGTGGCGAAGATGCCCCGCGAATCGCGAATTGTTTCAGTGGCAAACTGCAGGATGGGGCAGGGCTCGATATGCCCGCCTGGCCCGACGTGATGGCTGATGCCGGTAGCCATCGGGCAGAGCGCGCGGCCGTCGTGATCGTAATACGCGTCGATAATCGCGATCGGCATCCGGGCCCGCATCTCGACCACGAACTTTCTGACTTCGACCAGTTGTTCTGGTCTCAACGCCAGCGCCGGGTTCATCTTGGGCCCCACCGGCCGGTAGGTGTGGTACCACACGTAGTGGACTCCCAACCGAATCAATTCTTCCAGCCATTCGCGCGTCAGCAATTCGGTGATATTGGTCTGGCAAACACTCGTTGCCACCCCGGTCAGAAGCCCCTGTTCAACGCAATGCCGCAGACCGGCCATCGTTTTGTTGAACACGTCGCGTTTGCCCCGGCGTTCGTCGCTGACAATTTCGCGGCCCTCGATACTGACGAGTGGTGTCGCATTTCCCAATGCCTTCAGGCGCCGCGCAATTTTTTCGGTAATGAATTGCCCGTTCGTGAAGATCTGAAAATAGCAGGCCGGATGCGCGGCTAAAAACTCGAGCAGGTTCGGGTGCATAAACGGCTCGCCACCCAAAATCCCGAAAAACGAATTGCCGTGCGCCCTCGCCTCCCGCACCACCCGGTTCAGGGTCTCCAGTTCAATAAAGTTTTTTTCCTCAACATCCACCCAACAGCCCTGGCATCGAAGGTTGCAGGCGCTGCCGATTGAAAGGTAAAGGAACGGCGGGAAGTATTCTCCCCGCTTGATCCTGCGCTTGAACTTTTCTACCGAAACCAGCCCTTTGACCCCGAAGTTCCAGGCGAATTTCCACAGGCAACGCTTATCGGCGTTGCGCAACGTTCGAAAAACAAGGCGTGGAACCATGATTATGCCATAGCTGCTTTGGCGCGCGCCGCCGCTTCCTCGGCGCGCCGCGCAATTTCCTCCGGCGACGGCAGGCTCAGGAGAACCTCCGGCGGTATATCCCCCATTTGCGCCAGTTTGGTCAGGCATTTCTGCCGCTCTTTAAGCGCCTTGTCTGCGTCGCGTTCCTTCGAAAAGCGGCTGCGCGCCTTTTCGCTGCGATCCCTAAGCAACGAATACACATCGCCCCCCAGCAAAGCCGAGATATCGACCTTCATTTTCTCACGTTGAAGATCTTCGTCCCGGACAACGTCGCCATTGATCGGGCCGGCTTTGTATTTCGGGAACATGATGGCTGCTTCAGGGCAAACCCGAGAACAGGCCGGGCAATTGGTTTTGCAATTGTCATGGTTTTGAGCCTGGATGCGCCGGTCGCTGTCCACTCCGTAAACGCCGAACAAACAAAACGAAAGGCATTGCATGCAATTGGTGCAGCGATCGTAATCAATCACGGGAAACCACGGTTTCCACTGCGCTGGATCGGCCGCCCCGCTTTGCTTGCGCGCGGCCTCCGCCGCTTCAACAATCCCTTCCCGGGTCATATCGCCAATATCGCGGCTTTCAATGCCGACTCGCTGCGACGCGTCCTCAAGCGCGGGGGCAACCCCGTTCTCGAAACGGCCAATGACCAGCAGGGCGCCTCCTTGTGGCGAATACGGCTGGCCGTGCCCGTTTGAGCGTGCAACCGCAAAGCCTTTTTCGAGCAGTGCGCTTATTGTCGAGTAACGCTCTTCCGCGGGCAACGGGTGACTGCCGGTTCCTTCGTAGAGAACCACGCGTAAAGTCGTTTGGCCGGCCAGACTCATTGGGTTGCGGTTGTTTCCTGCACGGGCGCGGTGCCGGACGGCAGCGCCTCAGAGGCCATGGCTTTTCCTTCGGGCAGGTTTGGCCTTATTTCTTCTTTGAGTACGTTCTCCACGACTTCTTCCGCACTTTGCACCCGCATATTAAGGACTTCAGTGTGCTCCTTGTCCAACGGCGCGCCCGCCGATGCAAACAGCCATTTAACTGCCCGGGGATAGCACGCCGCGATCTTGACCGGGCCCCCTTCGGCAATGGACTTCAGGCTCGCATCTTTGCGCGCCGACAGTTCGCAAAGGTCCGCCACCGCGTCGAACGCCACGCCCGCATCGCAAATCTTTCTTAAAACAGCCGCTTTGACTTCCGCGGGGACCACGTTGGCATACGTGCAGTTGCAAAAAAGGATGCGTGGGGGGGTCATACTCCAGGCGGCTGCTTTAGGTGGCTTCGCGACAACATGATGTGGCCCTTACTCTTTACTCTGAGGCCTTCTGTTTTTCAACTAACTTGTCAATGGTCGAATCCAGCAATTCCTTGTAGCCCTTCGCGTCCATGCTTAGATCGCCGGGGTCGCCAGTCGCCTCATATAACCAGCCCTCACCGTAGCAATCACGGTCGATTAGTTCAGGTTGCTTGCTTAACTCCGGATTGCTGCCGCAAAAACTGCCAATCATTACGCTGAATATGTCCGAAATGGCTTTGAACCCCTCGATCCAGCCAAGGGCTTGCCCGGCGGCAATCGTGCCGCCCGGCTGAATCTCAAAACCATAGTCCACAATCTCTCCCAACATCCGCGTGGCGAACTTGGTCAACCCAATTCGCCAGGTGCCATTTTGGTTCAGCAACCAATAATGAGAGGCACTGTACAGCCGGTCCAGTGGCAAACGGGTCACAAAATGCGACCGCTTATAGTACAACGTGTTGGTTTCGCCGGCTTCCATCGCGGATTTCGGCTGTGAATGGCAGTTGAACGCCGATCTGGCAAGGAAAATGACAGTAGCCGGCCGAGGTACCAGGCGGACAGCACGCAAAACATGCGGCCCAATCGGTCCCGGCATCCGGGGGCTATGCAGGAAGGCTGTGCGTCATTTACTTACAACTTTATCCGCTTTTTTCCGGGCTGACGGGCCCATCTGGTTGTGCTTAAATTAGCGGCATGTCCCAAAAGCCTTGAAGGAGAACAAAAGTGAATGCCGTGACGAATATCAGATCTTTGTTACGATTGGTTGGAGTTGTGCTCATGCCGTTTTGGTTCGGCCTGGCTGCCCACGGCTCGGTTCTTGAACTTGTCTCCGTCTCGGGCCTCAATGTCCAACCCGCCGCCGGCGCGGGCGGAGATTCGTACCTGCCGGTCGTCAGCAGCGATGGACGGTACGTGCTGTTCGCCAGCACTGCTGAAAACCTGGTTGCGCTCAGCAGCAATGCGCCGGTGCGGACGACCGTCCCAGCTCCCCTGAATGTGTATCTGCGCGACCGGAGTAATGGTACAACGGTGCTCATTAGCGCCGACCTGAACGGCGCAGGGGCAGGCAACGGTGATTCTCTTCCGGTTGGCATTTCAACAAACGGGCGTTATGCGCTTTTTGAAAGCCGTGCCAGCAACCTCGTCCCGGGCGATACTAACGACGCGCCGGATATCTTTATACGGGACTTGCAAAACAGCACCACCCTGCTCGTGACGGCAAGTACGAATGGCACAGCGGCCGACGGCGGTTCCTACAGCGCGGTGATGACCCCGGATGGACGGTTTGTCGCGTTCGCCAGCGCCGCAGACAACCTCGTGGCTGCCGATACCAACGGGATCGTCGACGTTTTCGTCCGGGACATGGCCAGTAACAGCACCGTCCTGGTCAGCGCCGGAAGCCTCCCGCCGCCCTTCGGCCGGTTTTGGTTACTGCCCTATCACGGTTCGGACATGCCCGTGATCACACCAGATGGGAGATACGTCGCCTTTTACAGCACGGCTGGAAACCTCGTGCAAGCGCCTCAACAGGTGGGCGGTGTCTACGTGCGCGATCTGAAGTCGGGCACGACCACTTGCGCCAGTTCTGGCGCGCTGACCGCTTTGCAGTCCGTAGGCGCTTTCACAAACTCCGTGTCATTCAATGGCACGATCAGCGATGATGGCGCCTTTGTGGCCTTTGAGGCGGTTGCCTATGCGGGGAACGCCGCGCCTACCTGGGGAATGATACTTCGGTATGACGCACAGACCACCCAAACGGCAATTGTCGAGACCAACGCCGCCACTCCTCCCGCGCAGAACTACGAAACGGTGCAAAACATAAGCCTGACCCCAGATGGCCGGTTCGTCGCCTACGTTGCCAACGCCCTTGATACCTCCGGGACAACCACCGCTATTCGACTCTGGGACTCTCAAACCGGCACCTCGAGCCTGATCAGCGGGGACACCAACAATGCGGTTGCGCCGCGATCGATTTCCGACTCGCCGCTCATCGACAAAGCCGGGCGGTTTGTCACGTTCATCACCGGCGTGCCCGCTCCGCCCACCAACGAAGCCCCAACGGTTTTTCATGTGTTCCGGCGCGACGTGCAAACCCTGGCCACGGCCCAGCTCGATTCGGATACGAATAACGCTGGCTCCTTTATTGACCCGAGTTGCGCGCCCGCAGTGAGCGCCGACGTTACGGTCGTCGGCTTTCATCGCCAGGAAGGCGCCGCAAATTCCTTTAATGGCAAACACGTTTACGACGTTTTAGCTTGGGATTCCGGCCGCGCCGGCCTGGAAGTCATATCAGCTCACGATCCCAATTTGCCATCACTGACCCACCAGGGCGCCAGCGTCGGGTCCTACGACAACTGGAGCAGTCGCTTCATTTGCTTCTGGACCGAGGCCGATGACCTAGTTTCCAACGACACAAATGGCCTGCGCGACGTTTTCATGCGCGATCTTGCGAGCCACAACACGGTGCTGGTTAGTGTGAACACCAATGGGACCAGCGGGGATGGCCCCTCGACCGACAGCGCGATCAGTGCCGACGGCCGGTATGTCGCTTTCACCAGTTCGGCCGACGATCTTGTGACTGGCGATACGAATCGCGTTTCGGATGTTTTCTTGCGTGATCTGCAGACCGGGACGACCACTCTCGTGAGCGCCAATGGGTTCGGCACCGGTCCGGGCAACGGCCCGTCCTTTTCCCCCCTGCTTAGCAGCAACGGCCAATTTGTGGTCTTCCACAGTTTGGCCAATAACATCGTCCCCGGGATCAGCACAAGTCCCGGCGTCGAAAACTTGTTTTGGAAGGACCTTAAGAACAACAAGACCGTTGCGCTTACCACGAACCAAGTCTCCTCCAAAGTGACGAGCGTTTCGATGACCCCGGATGGCGCCCATGTCGGCTTGACAGTTTTCTCGCCAAGCCAGGTTTTGGTTTGGTTGGCTTCATCGGGATCATTTGCTTTTCGTGCCACTGGGGCGATCGGAGCCCTTGGCCCGGTTGCCCTCAGCCCCGACGGGCAAATTCTTGCCTACGTGACGAACCAGGCCGGCACTTCCCGATTGATCGTCGTCGACCTCGGTTCGAATACAAATTGGAGTTTGGGGCCTTATCAAGCCAAGGCGAGTTTGCCTCCGCGATTCAGCGGAGATTCGCGGTTCCTGGCGTATTGCGCGCCCGCCGCCGTTTCCAACCAAAACCAGGTGTTCGTCTATGATTTGGCAACGGGCACCAATTTGTTGGTCAGCACAAGCTATAATGGAGCGTCGGCGGGAAATGGGGATTCGGATTCTCCTGATATCAGCCTGGATGGGCGGTTTGTTGCCTACCGTAGCGTTGCCAGCAACCTCGTTCTCGGGCTCAGCAATGCCGTGCCAAATATTTATCTGTTCGACCGCCTCAGCAATTCGACGGCCCTGGTCAGCGCTCGCCAGTCCGGTTCGGCTGCCAGCCACAACCGATCGTCGCCGCCGATGTTCAGCGGGGATGGCTTGGCGTTGATCTTCACCAGTTGGGCCGCGGACCTGGCGCCGAATGATTTCAATAACTGCGCCGACGTGTTTGAGTTGCCTTTGTACGGCAGCAGCACGTCGTCCAATTTCGCTGTTTCTGTATCTTTGGAGACCGGGAGTCCTGGGTCCAATCTGCTCAGTTGGCCGGTAGTCGCCGGCCAGACCTACCGCGCTCAATTCAAACAAAACCTTAGCGATCCCGCATGGCAGGATCTCAATGCGCAAATCGCTGTCATCGGAAACCGCGCTTATCTGACGAATGCGAATTCTTCGGGCGCGCAGCGGTTTTATCGCATCGTGGCGTTCTGAACCTATCCAATCCTTTGTTCCTTCAACCCTGAACTGGCTGGCCCTGTTATGAAACACACCCGCAAAACTCTCCAGGCATTTACCTTTGTTGAATTGTTGGTCGTCATCGCGATGCTCGCTGTTTGTGCGGCCGCGCTCTTCCCAGCCTTTGCCCGGACCAAAGCGCCGTCATTGCGCGTTTACTGCGTCAACAACCTGAAAGGGATCGCCCAGGCCATGCAGATTTGGGGACAGGACCATCAGGACGCCTTTCCGTCCCGCGTGACCGTCGCAAACGGCGGCTATGCGGATTACCTTGGGCTAAGAGTTATCGCCCAAACACAAACGGCAGCGCGCGGTGTGTTTGGGGATTATGCGTGTCTCTCGAACGAGTTGGTTTCGCCGAAAGTCTTGATTTGTCCCGCTGAGAATGAGTCGCGCCTTCCGGCGACGACCTTCGCCGGTGCGTTGTCCCCGGGATTGACAAACGCAGTTCCATTCACCAACGACCTGAATGTAAGCTATTTTCTCGGTGTCGATGCCCGCCAGATCAACCCACGCATGCTATTGACAGGAGACCATAACCTGGGGTCCGACGGCAACCTGGTGCCCAATAAAGGCTTTTGTACCGCGCCCTTCACTTATGCTCCTGATTTCAAAGTCGCCCTCGGCACCAATTTCGTGGCCAATGCCGGCGTCGGCTGGCTCCCTACGATGCATGCCGCCAAAGGCAACATAGCTCTCGCCGACGGCAGTGTTTTAGAATTGACTCGGATTCAACTCCATCAGGCCTTGATGAACTCCGGAGACTCTGTTGGCGGCTCCAGCCCCTTTTTCCCTAACCCTCCTTGGTGCTTTGGCGCTAATATCAACCGAATCCAGTTTCCCTGACGCTTTCCCCAATCACGACGTCTTAAGGAGCCGAAATGGCGTGAGTGCCACCAGCACTATCAATTGGAGCTAGGCAGTCCGCCTCTGTGTGGCCTGGCCATGTCAAGCATCTCCTGCACGGTCGATCGCGTGTTGGTCAGATCTCCCGATTTGAAGAAGGTCTTGCTGACCAGTGAAGTTAAGTTCTCGGAGACGTTGGGCGCACCCGTGTAGATGACAATCGGGATGGATTGAACTCTCGGGTTGGAGCGAAACCAGCGCAAGAAGTCGTCGAGCGACATTCCAGGCAGCATCAGGTCCATCACGATTAGATCAGGCAGCGGACCGCGTTCCAGAAAATCGATCGCCTCCTGCGCAGTCAGAACGTGAGTAAGCGCTACTTCCCTTGTCCTCCCAATCCCCAAACGGAAGAACAGGAGGTCGTCCTCACAATCTTCCACCAGAAGCACGTTGAGGCTTTGGCCCATGTTGCTGACCGATCGTGTCACCAGGAGCCTTCACGAGAACTGGGGTGAATACCTACCGCCCCCAAGCTACCCAACCCGGAACGAAATCCTGGCGATCAGGTCCCGCCCAAAACTGTGTTGAAGCCGATCGAGAATCTCTTTGCGGCGGTACCGGACGATCTCATCCAGCCACGGGCTGCTGTCAACCGTGACGAACAATGTTCCTTTGCGGATCCCTGTCGGCTGCGCATGCGCCACCAGGATCGGATCGATCAGTTGATTCCACACCTTCAGAATCTCCGCCTCGGCCCGCCTCCGATCGATGCGAAGCTCGGAAAGCACTTTCGGCAAAACCGCCCCGGCCGGCATCGCCCGGAACACGTTGGCCTTCTCGACCGGCGCCAAATCGGTGCGGCGCCATTGCGCCAGGACTTTCTGGCGTGAGGACCTCTTTCCGGGCCCAAGCGGCGGAACGTGCTGATAGGGAAAACGCAGCATCCGTCGACGGCGTCAGGCGGTTTTGGGCGTGGTGTGCTCGTCCAGGACCAGCACACCGTGAGGCTGCAAATCGTAGTTCCCGGTGAAAGTGTTTCCTGTGAGAAAATCGTGCATCGGTTTGTAAAACTGAATTCTCACCGGCGAGTTCTGGTGATTCAATAAGAAAAACACCCGCGTGTCGTCTCGTTGCCTCATGCTGACCTCAACCGTGTCGGGAACTTTAAGCAGCGGATGCAAATTGCACATTTGCCGCAGCCAAACCACCAGGTCTCCGTAGAATTGCTGATGGCTTTGGGTCCCGATGTAAACGGCCTTGCCCAACCCGTACGAGTTCAACGTCATTGCAGGCCGGCCCGCATAAAAATCTTTGGCGTAGGTGGCCAGGACCTGGCATTCCTTCGGCTCAATCAGGTCACACCAGATGCGCGCCGGGTGCAAGTGACTCGTCGGGAAAACGCCTTTAAACGTCAGGTGATTCTCTTCTCCCGATGACAACGGATCGAATTCGACCACTTCCATGCCGAACAGGTCCGTCAGGTCATGCGGGTAACCTGAGTCGGGTGCCATGTTGTACTCGTCAACCAGCCCGGTGTTGAAAGTGGCCACCAGGGTTCCGCCGTTCTGAACATACAGTTTGAGCCGGTCGGCCTCGCCCCCCGCCAGCAAATGCAGCGAGGGCGCGAACACCAGCTTGTACTGGGAAAGGTCCTCCGCCGGCCGCGCGAAATCCACCGCGATGTTCCGGTCGTGCAGCGCCGTGTAAAACAGCTGAATGTGTTCCCGCAGACTGAAAAATTTGTTGGGCTGATTCGGTTGCGACAGTGCCCATTCGTTGTCGTGGCTGTACAGGATGCAGCACTCCGCCCGCACACACGTTCCCTTTAAAGCCGGTCCCAGCAATTTGAGCTCATCCCCCAGGTGCGCCACTTCCTTGTAGATCCGTCCGTCGGTCTTCCCGGAATGGGGGAGCACTGCGCCGTGGAATTTTTCGGACCCAAACCGTGGTTGACGCCATCGGAAAAATACGATCGCAGTCGCGCCGCGCGACACCAGTTGGTACGTGAACATCCTCAGCACTCCAGGACGCACCAGCGAATTCACTTCCTGCCAGCTGACGTTGCCCGCCTTTTGTTCAATCACCCAGAAACCGCAATCGCCGTCCGGCGTCCGGATATCTGTTTTCTTGAGCGAACGGAGCATGTCTATTTCACACGCCAGTTCGGCCGATTTTGCCTTAATCGCGGCGGTGCTTTCGATCGAGACGAAATCAATTGCCTCGGCGACGTCAAAGTGGTCGAAACGATGGCGCAACGCGCGCAGGTTCGTGGTCACCGGGCGGCCGGGACTCAACTCGTGCAGCACCTGGGCTTGCATCCTGACAAATTGAACAATCGTATCGCTGCAGAACCGGCACCAATCCAGCACCAGCGCCGGGTTGTGCACCGTGGGCGCCGACATCGGCATCGGGACCTCCTGCCATTGCCGGGCTACCTGCCCCCAGTGGCGCAAGCCCATCAACGCGTTGAGCCGCTCAATGGTTTCGTACTTGGCCTCAAGCCACGCATGCCAATCCCTCCGCGTCGCTTCGTTGAACGATGCTTCGGTAAAATTGCCCCCCAACCCGTTATCGATTTGCCATGCGATTACGGACGAATGCGTTCCAAGGGCCTTGGCCATTTCGCTCACGATCTTCTTCGAACGCGCCCAATATACATCGCTGTTCAGGCACGCCGCCCGCCTGGTCCCTTCGTGGATCGTCAGCCCCTTCTCATCTATCGGCAAAATGTCGGGATACTTGCGCGCCAACCAGATCGGTGGCGCGGCCGTGGGCGTCGCCAGCACTACCTGGATCCCCGCGCGCCCCATCAAATCCATCACCTTCCGCAGCCACTCGAATTCGTATCGGTCCTCCTCCGGTTCGCAAAGCCCCCACGTAAATTCTCCGATCCGAACCACGCTCACCCCCGACTTCTGCATCAGTTCGGCATCCCGTTCCCATGCCGCCTCCGGATTTTCCGCTGTGCCCCCGTGCGGGAAGACCCACTGTTCAGGATGATAATCGACGCCGAAATACATAAGCTGTCCTTTCGCGTGCGGGTTTTTTCTGATGGTAAAGGGAATCCCCCCAATTGGCAATGAAAACCTCGCGCGCAATGCATGTAACGGTTTCACAGGGTTCCTCCTGCCCAGAAAGGCGGCGTCCCGGCGAACCCCGCTGTGGGGGTGACGAATAAGTGACACCAAATCTTGCTCAACTTCCGCCAAAATGTGTTTTAGCCCGTTTCGCTCCCGCCCCTTACTTTTTCACCATGGAATCGAATCGGCTCGATGTACCCCGGCGATGGACCAACGACGAACTGCACAAGCTCTACTCAGAGTATTTCCGGAAACTTCCAGGAGTATGCCCCGTCTGCGGCAATGAGGTCAGCATGATGATGGATCACAAAGACGGTGTTGGCATGCTGACGATCCGTTGCCGGTCATGCCGAAACTCGTCTGTTGTAATGTGTTAATCCAAAGTCTTTTATTCTCGAAAGCGCAGCCTTGAACCAGGAACGCTTGTTTGCATACAGTACGTCCTCGTGAAATCCCTTCTCAGGCTTTGTTCCTGCCCTCGCCTTCGCCGGACAGGTTTGCGAAGCCCCGTTGCATGTGCGTGCCTGCTCGGCTGTGTCTTATTTTTTTGGTCTGCCCCGACCGGCTGCGCTTACAACGCATTGTACGCGTTCGGCGACAGCCTCACAGATACGGGCAATAATCCTGCTCCCGGATCCAATTATTTCAATGGCCGCTTTTCCAACGGGCCGCTGTGGGTCGAATACATATCCACCAATCTCGGTTTGGCCTATGTTCAGACGAACAACTACGCCGATTCGGGTTCTCTGACCGCGGGCGCTTTGCTGGCCGTGCAAAACTTTCAACCGCCTTCGGATGCGGCCACCGCCATCTTCGCAGTCTGGTCCGGCGGCAACGACTTCATTAAGAACGTCAGTCCCACCGGCACGCAGAACGACCCGTTTTGGGCCGGAGTCATCAGCAATGCCGTTTATAACCTCACCAACGCGGTTGCATTGCTCTACGCCAGGGGCGCTCGAACCATTATCGTCCCCAATCTGCCCGACCTCTCGAAACTCCCGGCCGCCAACCCGCTCCCTTCCTCGTACCAAAGCTATCTCGGGGGGAAAATTGTTCTCTACAACGCGAACTTGCTGCAGGCATTAAACAACCTTCGCCCCGGCCGCCCAAACCTCGATCTCATCGCTCCGGACATTTTCACCAACTTCAACAACATCTTCGCCAACCCCGCCGCGAACGGCTTCAGCAAGACCACCGTCGGCGCGCTGGAAGACTCAAACCTCTCAGACAAGAGCTCCAACGGGCCCGGTAGCGATTACCTGTTTTGGGACAGTATTCATCCCACCACCAAGGCCCATGCTCTCATCGCCAACTGGATCTTCTCGACACTTCCCTCGACCGGTCCGATCCCGCTCTCAGTCCAAAACAGGCCCGGCGCAATTGTGCTCGCCTGGACCGACCCAACTTTCGTGCTGCAATCATCGTCCAATGCCGGCGGCCCGTTTACCAACGTTCCCAGCGCCGCGAGCCCGTACACAAACAATATCGCCCTCCCGCAATTGTTCTTCCGGTTGAAAGCTCCGGGCGCTCAATTCGTGCGGTGAGCCCGTGCAGGTTATTCTCTCAAAATATTTGGCGACGCCCGTGAGGGACGGCTTCCCCGCGGCTGAGGCCCGATCAAAATCCCGGAGACGCAAAGACCCTTCAGACGCAGAGGGTTCTGCGCGCGGCAAAGCCTCTAAGGATCCACGAACTATTAGATTGTCTCCTGCGGTCCGGTGCTCACTCGTCCGGCGGGTGCTAAAGTCTCTTTAGACTGTGCCGATACAAAGGACATGGGCGAACAGGCTGATCATACATTTCCCGGCATCGATTTGAACGCGTTAAAAAAGGAAGGGTTGTATCTGTTCTTCGAAAACGGCCGGTTCATGGACTTCTCCAAAGAACGAATCAAACAATTGGCCGACGAGTACTGGAGAAGCCCGGACAAACTGCCTGAGGCGGTTCGCAGGGATGAAAATTTCAAAACTTGTAACGTCTGTCCGTACCGAGGCCAGGACGTAATGTGTTCGGCTATGAAACCTCTGTTGCCGTTCTTGGAGGAGTTGGACGCTTTTATGTCCTTCAACCAGGTGCTGGCCGTCTGCGTTTCCAAGGATGGAATGCTCTACGCCTCACGAACCACCTTGCAACGGGCTCTGCAATATATCAGCAACATGGCGTTGTTTGAGTATTGCGAAGACGCCAAACAATACCGCGCCTACTTCAAGGGCATTCATCCATTTATGGAAATGGACGAAGCCGTCGCGGTCACGTTCTTAAACCTTTACTGGCTGTACGCGGGCGACCGCGGCAAAATTGCCGCTCGTTTGAACCAAATTGGCGACGCTGTGAAGGTGACCAGTGTCAGTTGCATCAACCGCCTGAGAACGATGTGTCATTCCGACGCGTTCATCAATTCGTACATCATTACGCACACGTTTGCCGACGCGTTCTCCAGCATCGAAGAAATCATGGACCAGTACTATAATGGCAAGCCAACTCGCGCGGCCGCCAATTGACCACAGCTGACCAGCGGGGTCGGTTCGCAGTTTTTTCGCAAGCAGTCGCGGGAAAACGTGACGGACTGACCCCGGCTCTTTCGTTGCCACGGCCGCCGGGCCGTACGGGGTTACGACATGACCACCGACGAGTTGTGACAACCGCGGCAGCGGATCGTTAGCATGGTCACTCCGCCTTTGTGATCCATCATCATGCCGACCTCTTTGCCGCAAACTGGACAGATTCCCGGAAGCCCGTCGAAATAGTCCCGAAACAGTTTGTGCAGTTCTTCGTTGGTCCACCGTCTGGGTTGACTGGGCGGATCTGGGTCCATACCGAAGTTTACCCGCAGCGGGCGAAATCCTCCAGACATATTTTGGCGAAGGCGCTCACCAATCGCCGGCTCTTAACGAACATACCACAGTCCCTAATCAGAAAACTCTCGCGGTGCGGTGTCGGTGCTGTCGCTCATAAGGCCACTTCACAAATGGGCAATTGTGCGCTTACGGGAGTCAGGTGGTAAGAACCGGGATCCCCTTTTTCTGCTTTTCGTGGCGTCTCTGCCTCTTGGTGTGCCTCATCCTTCCCACGCCATTTACCGTTTTTTGAAACTTATTCGTTTCTTGCGGGTCATTAGTAACAGGACATGAAAACAACCCTGGTTTTTCTCTTGGCCGGTTCCCTGGTTGCCTCTGCAATTACACAGGAAACCTTGAATAAACAATTCAATGCGCAACCCGGCGGCAAAATCGTCGTCGAAGTCGATTTCGGTTCCATCGACGTCTCCACCAACGCTTCAAATGAAGTGACTGTAGAGGTGCTGCGCAAGGTGACCCGATCCAGCAAGCAAGATGAGGAAGCTTTCCTCCGCGAAAACCCGGTTTCGTTTTCCCAGGACGGCAATGTCGTGACCGTCGTTTCGCACAGCAAAAGCAAGCTGCGAGGCTTGTGGCAGGGCAATCAGCGCACCGAGGCCAAGTATACCATTAGCGTCCCTGCGTCCTTCAGTGCACAGCTTCGCACCTCCGGCGGAGGCATCGCCGCAAGCGACCTTGCCAGCGTCAAAGCGGAGACGAGCGGCGGAGGGTTCCATTTCGCGCGATTGCACGGCGATGTCAACGCGAGGACGTCTGGTGGTGGAATTCACGTTGCCGATTGTGACGGACCCTTGAAGCTACAGACTAGCGGAGGTGGCATTGAGGTCCTGGGCGGCTCGGGATCTCTGGAGGGCGACACCACCGGCGGCCCGGTGACGGTGCGGAATTTTCGCGGACCGGCTCACGTCGAGAGCAGCGGGGGTGGAATCACCATTGAGAATGTGAACGGCAAAACTGAAGGGTCCACCTCAGGCGGTTCCATCTCCGGAAGTTTCTCCGCGCCTTTATCCGACGAAATCAAACTGAGCACGTCCGGCGGCGGAGTCACCCTTCGAGTACCTGACAACTCAGCCTTTGACCTGGACGCATCCACCTCTGGTGGCACCGTGCACAGTGATCTGCCGGTTTCCGGAACAGGCAAACCCAACCGCAGTCATTTGAAAGGACCCGTCAACGGCGGCGGCAAACCCGTCGTGCTCCGTACCAGTGGCGGCAGCATTTACGTGAAAAAGAGCTGAACTGCTAAAGGCAAAGCTCACGCCAAGCCAAGATTTTCGTCCGCGCAAAGTGCAACTTGAGGCCTTTGACGCCTCTGGGGACTGGCTCCAACCGCCACCTTAAAAAAACTTTGAACACTTTGAACACTCGCTTGTCTATCGACTAAGCCGATTCGCGCACTGGGAGTTGTCCGGCAGCAGTTTTTTGTCAAAGAAGCGGCTGAAAATGGCCGGGTTTGGCTTTCCCGTAGAGTGCGAAAAAACTTGAAGATTTGGTTGACGCGGGATAACTGGTTCGATACAAACATTCAGGATTTATTGTTGGCACCGCTTCTCGGGTGTGCTACAAAGCTAAAACTAATCTATGAAAAAAATCGTTGCCTCAGTCGGTTTGGTTGCCATTGGTGCGTCGGGAATTCAAACAGCTTCCGCCCAGGCTCTCGGAGCTCCGGATGCCTCCAAGCCCTGGAGCATCTCCGCCACGTTGCGCGGTTTCTATGACGATAACACTGCCACCGTCCCCAACAATGTCACGCTGCCTCCCGGTGTGCATCGGGATAGTTTCGGGTTTGAGGTGAGCCCCTCCGCGGCCCTGGCTTGGTCCGTCGACCAGACCACTGTCACTCTGGGAGCCCTCTACTCGTTTAGGCACTACGATCGAATTCCCCTCAACAGCACCGGGCATAACGACAACACCTTCACTTTTAACGCGGGCTTGACTCACGCGTTTAACGAGCAAGTCGCCGCGAACGTCAGTGACTCTTTTGTCATCGGCCAGGAACCCGACCTGTTGCGCGCGGGCAATACCTTCTCCACGTTCCAGCGGGTTTCGGGCAATAACATCCGCAACCACGGAATGATCGGCGTGGATGCCCAGCTCACCCCGGAATTTGGGATTGGGGCCGGGTACGACAACGCGTTTTATGATTACAAGGATCGCGGGGCCGTCGCGGTTCCCTTGGCTGATGGCGGAACTCTGTACCAGCCGAGCCTCGCTGGCGCCCTGAACCGCATCGAGAATCGTGCCCATCTGGAAGGCACAATGCAGATCATGCCCGAAACCAAGGCGTTGATCGGTTACCAGTTCACGGACGTCTCCTATAACGCGAACGAAGTCATCGGCGGTTATCTCGATCCGTTCCTTGGCGATTCACGGGTCTACAGCAAAAGCCGCGACAGCCGCGAGCACACCGGTTATGCCGGTATCGAACACAATTTCTCCCCGCAGTTCAAAGGAGCCCTCCGCGTGGGCGCCAGCTACACCGATTTTTATAACAACAATGCGGCGATTTCAGGCATTGGCTCCACCAGCTGGACTCCCTACGTGAACGGCACGCTGCGCTATAATTACGGACCTCTGAGCTACGTCGAGGGTGGCGTTTCCTACGACCGCAACGCAACCGACGTTGTCGGGGCCGGGCTCCCGGGCACAACCACGCTAGACGCGGAATCCGCCGTGGTTTACCTCTCGCTCAATCACGCCATCACCCCGCATTTTATTGCCAGTGTGATCGGGCAATTCCAGAACTCGAAATACCGGGGCGGCACCTATAACAGCAACGACGAGCAATATTACCTGCTCGGCTTGAACCTCGAATACCGTTTCAACCAGTACTTCTCGACCGAAGTCGGCTATAATTACGACCGGCTGGAATCCAGCTCGGCTTTGAACCGGACCTTCGACCGCAACCGGGTTTACATCGGTGTCACCGCGTCGTACTAATCTTCAGTGATGTTTTGACCGGGGGGCTGGGCGTCATGACTGGCCCCCCTTTTCTTTCTGACTTATGGATCCTCTCAAATCTCAACCCGCTCCGGATACAAAGCTTCACTTCCTGGATTACTGGAGGATCATCCGCATCAGGAAAACGGTTATCCTTGCCGTCTTCCTGCTGGTGGTAATTACGGCCACCCTCGTCACCTTCATTTTGCCGGAGTCCTACTCCAGCATGGCTCGGATTAAAGTCGAGCGGGACCAGTCTGACATCACCACGCTCGCCGGCCAGCAATCGCTCGGAACTTACGACCCCTATTTCATCCAGACCGAATTCGAAGTTATCCAGTCTGAGGTCGTGTTGTACAAGGTCATTGACGCTCTCAATCTGAACGAGGTGTGGGGCAAGCGTTACAATGCCGGCCAGAGATTCACCAGTTCCGAAACGATGAGCGTGCTCAAAAAGCAAATCGATCTGCGCCCCGTTCGCAATACCAGTTTGATTGAGATCCGTGTCTACAGCGAAAATGCCGATGAAGCTGCGCGCATCGCCAACAAAATCGCCGAAACCTACCAGGCTTACCGCCTTGAAACCCGTCGCAAGTTCGGCAACGAAGGCATCAAATCCCTCGAAGACCGCGTCGGCGAATACGAAAGCAGGGTGCGCCAGGCCCAGAGCAATGTCGATTACCTCCGCGTCCAACTCAGAGTTCCGGACGCCGTGGTTTCCTCCGACATGCCCACCACTCTCCTTACAGCTGAAACGCTGCGGCACATCGAAGCCCTGCGCATCGATAGCCTCACCGAATACGTAAAGCAAAGAACCCTTCTCGATCGCCTCGAAAAACTCGAGCCGAAGGAGCTCACCCAGACCATCCCCACCATCGGCGTGCAGGATGACCAGTTGAGGAGTTTTCTCGAATCCATCGCCCTGGTCGAACAGAAGCTCGTTTCCATTCGCAAGGAATTGGGGCCCGAACACACCGAAGTGCTCAAACTTGTCGCCCAGGAAGAGGATTTGCGGCAGAAGATTACGGATCGGACCCATGGAATCCTCAAAGGCTTGCAGGCCAAAGTCGAATCCACGGCCGAAGGATTGTCCGCCCTGAGCAACGAGGTCGCTCGCGCTCAGGATTCCGATGTCGAATCGGCCAACAAGATGAGGCCGTACTTCGAAGCCAAACACGATTTGGAAGAGCTCATTCGCTTCCGGCAAATCCTCACGACCAAAATCGCGATGGAGAAAACGGACCTCCAACTGCCCAAAAATTCCATGGTGGAAATCGTGGACAATGCCAAAGCCGGCTTGCGCCCAGTCCGGCCAAACAAGCCGCTCAACATCGCCTTGGGCGTCGTCATTGGTTTGGTCGTCGGCGTGGGTCTCGCATTTTTCATTGAGTACCTCGACACCAGCGTCAAGACCATCGACGACGTCGAGCGGTCCCTCGGTTCGCCCGTCCTGGGAGTCATCCCCCAGAACGTCGGTGTCCTCCTCCACGAAGGCGCGGAAAGCCCGCATGCGGAGGCGTACCGCGTGTTGCGAACCAATCTCCTGTTCTCGCGCAAGGACGACAAGCTGAACACCGTGGCGGTCGTCAGCGCCGGCGCCGGCGAAGGCAAATCAACCACCGTTTTCAACCTGGCAGCCGTTTTCGCCCAGTGTGGGCAACGCGTAATCGTTGTCGACTCGGATTTGAGGCGGCCCACGCTGCACAAAATGTTGCGCGTCACCAACAACATTGGTCTGACCAATTACCTCCTCAAACAGAACACCCTCGAGGAAGTCATCCAGACCACAAGCCTTCCCACGTTGGACTTCATGGCAAGCGGCAAGTTGCCAAGCAGTTCGCTGGGCATCCTGAGTTCCACCCAAATGCGGGATTTGATCACCGAACTCAAGCAGCACTACGATTTCGTGTTCTTCGATTCTCCCCCGGTTATGGGCGTGAGCGACGCGTCGATCCTTGCCAGCGAAGTAGACATGACCGTCCAGGTCATCCAGTATCGGCGCTATCCGCAGCCGATGAATATTCGCGCCAAGCAGATGATTGAAAAGGTAGGCGGCAATCTCGCGGGCATCGTGCTGAACAACATCAACATGTCTCAGGACGAGAGCTACTATTACTACAGCGGTTATTATCATGAGTATTACTCCCGCAACGAAGAGCAGGCCCCCGCGCCCAAATCTCAAAATGGAGCCGAAGAGAAAAGCAGGTTGGACATCAAGCAGAAATACTGACAGTGATAGGCAAGAAAATGAGTAAAGTCAGCAGATTATGCGGGCGTTGGGGAGTCGTTGTTAGCGTACTATTCGCAGCGTGGTTGCAAACGGGGTGCAAGACCGGGATGAATGACAGTCAATCCGTCGGCACGCCTGACCCCAACGGAACCCAATTGGCATCGGTTGGCGCTGCTTCCGGTGGAAGCGGTTCGGGTGGCGGCGCAGCCATCGACACCCTCGACACTCTTCACGTCGGCGACACCGTAACCGTGGACTTCTCGGATATGGCGGTCACAATCCCGCAGCGCGACGAGCGGATAAAGGAAGATGGCACGATTACTTTGCTCGAAGGAAAAACTTTCGTCGCCGCCGGCAAGACTCGCGGTCAACTCGAGAGAGAAATCCATGACTGGTACGTCCCGCGGTATTACGTCAAAATGACCGTAAGTATCAGTCCGAAGACGCAAACCCAATTCTTCTATGTGCGCGGCGAAGTCAAGATGCCAAATCGTCAAATCTATATTTCCCGCATCACGGTGCTGAAAGCCATTGCTTCCGCCAACGATTTCACCGACTTTGCCCGAAAAACAGCAGTTATTCTCACCCGCGCGAATGGTCAGAAGATTAAGATCAACTGCAAAAAGGCCATCAGGAACCCGAATCTCGACCTGGAGGTTTTACCTGGGGATGACATCTTCGTTCCGCGCCGCGGCCCCCTCTGGTAGTGGTTCAATTCCGTATCCTTTCTGGCAAAATGGCGGGCACCTCCTGGGTTGCCCGCCGTTTTCCTGTACGGCTCGGTCGCGCCGCCTCCTCTGACCTCAGGCTGGAGGAGGAAGGTGTTTGGGAGCAACACCTTGACCTGGAGTTGGATCGGGAAGGATTTAGCCTGCGAATTCATCCTAACGCTTTAGTGAGAGTAAACGGCCAGCCCAGCGACGGAACTCGGTTGCGCAACGGGGACATCCTTGAACTGGGAGTTGTCCGGCTCCAGTTTTGGATCGGCGAGGTGCGCCAGAGCCGGTTACGTTTTGGCGAGGCCATGTGCTGGGGCATTATTACCGCAGTGTTCCTGGCCCAATTGGCTGTCCTCTATTGGCTTGTCAGGTAACCCTCTGGACCGCGGGCTAATGCCGGAAATGTCGCTCGCTGGTAAAGATCATTGCCATCCCCCTCTGGTCCGCCGCCGCAATGACCTCGGCGTCCCTCATCGATCCGCCGGGCTGTATGACCGCCGTGGCGCCGGCTTCCGCGGCCGCCACCAATCCGTCTGCAAACGGAAAGAACGCGTCGCTACACACCACGCTGTTCTTCAGGGAAAGTCCCGCCTCGCCCGCCTTCCATACCGCAATCCGGCTTGAGTCGATCCGGCTCATTTGGCCCGCACCTATGCCGAGGGTCCGATCCGGCCCCGTAAAAACAATCGCGTTGGATTTAACGTGCTTCACCACCCGCCATCCAAATGTCATTGCGGCCCGTTCCACCTCGGACGGCTGCCGTTTCGTCACAGTCTTCCAATTCTGCAAACTCGTCCCTTCATTGTCCCACTGCTGGGCCAGGTAAGATTCGGCCCCAACCGCCCGGATTTCCCACGAGTCGACTCCTTTCGCCGACTTCAAGATTCGGAGGAGTCGAAGGTTCTTCTTCTTTGACAGCAGATCCATCGCGGGCCCCGAGAATGAAGGAGCTACGATAACCTCGCTGAAAATTTCCGAGATTGCGCCCGCAACCTTTTCGTCCAGTTCCTGGTTAACTGCGATGATTCCCCCGAACGGCGCCTGGCGGTCGGTGGCAAACGCCTTGTTCCACGCCTCCAGCAGTTCGGCACCCTGCCCGACCCCGCAGGGGTTCATGTGCTTGAGAATCGCCAGGGAAGGCGCGTCGCCGGCAAACTCCTGAATCAGCCTTGTTGCGGCGGTCAAATCCAGAATGTTGTTGTAGGAAAGCTCCTTCCCGTGGAGTTGCTGAAAGTATTCCTTGAATTTGCCGTAGAGCGCTGCCGATTGATGAGGGTTTTCACCATACCGCAAAGTTTGAACCGCAGGCGCTTGCAAGGCCAGCGCCGCTGGCGGAACCGTCGCGCCGGCCGGCGAAAACGAACGCCCTAAGTGGGCCGCTATTGCCGCGTCGTAGGCCGCTGTCCGGGAAAACACCTTCGCGGCCAAACGTTGCCGCAATTCCAGCGTTGTCCGTCCTGTGGCTGCAATCTGATCCGCAACCTCTGCATAATCAGCCGGGTCGACCACGACCGTTACGCTCTCATGGTTCTTGGCCGCGCTTCGCAACATCGAGGGGCCGCCGATATCAATATTTTCGATCGCCTCAGGCAGCGTTACCCCCGGCCGCGCCACGGTCTGCTCAAAAGGATAAAGGTTAACCACAACCAGGTCGATCGGTTCAATCCCATGGGCTCGGATCGCCGCTTCATGCTCGGAATTCCCACGAATAAACAGAAGCCCGCCGTGAACCTTCGGATGCAGAGTCTTTACACGCCCGTCCAGCATCTCCGGAAACCCTGTGTAGGCGCTCAACTCCGTCACCTTGATATTCGATTCTCTCAGGGCCCGCGCGGTTCCTCCCGTCGAGATAAGTTCCACCCCGGCTGACACCAGGCGCCCGGCCAGCGTTATCAAACCCGATTTGTCCGATACCGAAAGTAATGCTCTGCGCACACGCTGCTCCATAATGGAGCGCTACGTTCACCAAACACTCTCCCCGAGTCAATGGGCAAATCGGGTTCCCAACGAACCGAAGTGAACCCACTTGAAAGAGAAAGAGCGGCGCCGCCCGAACCTAAACGGCTACGATTCGACGGGTGTCGCCGCGGCCCCTTCTTCGGCATCCGTTTGCGCTGTTGCTTTTTCTGCCGCCTCCAGCGTGGCGTAGTACACCCCGAGGTTGTGCTGCGCCGTCTTGTCGCCCGCCCGCGCCGCCCGGCAAAACCACCGAACCGCTTCCCGGACGTTTTTTTCCACCCCGCGGCCGGTCTCGTAACAAAGTCCCAGATTGCATTGGGCCGGGGCGCACTCCTGTTCTGCGGCCAGCCGATACCACCGGGCGGCTTCCTCGAAATTTTGCGGCACCACTTGCCCCGTCTCGTAAAAGACTCCCAAATTGAATTGGGCCTGCGGTTCACCCTGCTCGGCCGCGGCGTGATACCATTTTACCGCTTCGGTGTAGTTTTGAGCGACACCCTGGCCGGTCTCATAAAGAACCCCAAGGTTGAACTGCGCTGCTGGATCCCCCAACTCTGCCGCTTCTCGAAACCATTTCGCAGCCTGACCAAATTCCTGCGGCACGCCAGTCCCCGTTTGATAACAGAACCCGAGATAACATTGCGCTGAAGAATCGTCCTGGTCAGCCGCTCGCCGAAACCATTTCACCGCCTCTTGATAATCCTGCTGCACTCCCTGTCCCGTTTGGTAGCAGATTCCCAGATAACATTGAGCCGCCGCGTCTCCTTCCTCTGCGGCAGTCCGCATCTCGTCAAAACTTTGCCACGCTCGGCGATTTGTTTGCATCTTCTGGAACATGAGCATCTTACTTCAACGTGCCCCGGCCAACGAATTGGCCCTGTCTCGAGTTCTAAACCAAGAATACGGGCGAACCCCCCAATTTCAAGGTGGAATCGCCCGTTGCACTTGAAATCGAGGCGCGCCAACAACGCACTGCCAACTTGCGACTCCGCCTCTCTGAGTGTTTATTGAAGCAAAGTCTGTTCTTCCATGCCCAACCCCCACCCCACCCGCGCCCAACCCGACACCGTCGTCCCACCGTTGGTTTATGTGGTGGACGATGAACCGATGCTTTTGGACCTGGCGAGCGTCATCCTTGAGTCCGCCGGCTACGGCGTCTGTGTATTCCGTGATCCCCTGGCGGCCCTGGACTCATTTGAACGAGCGCAGCCGCGTCCGGACCTCGTCATTACCGACTATGCCATGCCACCGATTAATGGCATGGAATTGATAGAACGATGCCGTCAAATCGAGCCCGCTCAGCGAATCCTGTTGATCAGCGGGACAGTGGGAAGCGACATTTTCGACGGCGCCATTGTCAGACCAGACCGATTTTTAGCCAAACCGTATCAGGCCAGCGACCTTATTGAAGTTGTAAAGGAGATTCTCTCAAGTTGACTCCCATGGAAAATCAGTGCACTTAAAGAGCAACCCGTTCGCGACAAAACTATGAAAAAGCTCCTCGTCCGGTTAACAATCGCAGCTTTGGCGCTGTTGATTCTCGCGGCTGTTTGCATCGCGTTGTTTATGGACAACCTGGTGAAACGAGGTGTTGACACAGTTGGCCCTCTGCTGACCAAAGTGGAAGTTAAACTGGATTCTGCCAGCCTCTCCCTTCTGTCGGGCTCCGGAAAACTCAAAGGCCTATTCGTGGGCAACCCCAGCGGATTCAAAAGCCCTTCAGCGATACAGGTCGGAACTGCCAGCCTTGCCATCGCGCCCGGTTCTGTATTCTCCAGCAAGGTCATTATTCGTTCGATAAACGTTCAAGCGCCAGAGATCACATTTGAGACGGATTTTAAGGGGAACAACCTGAGCAAGATCCTTGCAAATGTAGAATCGTTTAGTGGCTCCTCGAGTTCCGGTTCCAAACAAGAGAATAACGCCAGCCGGAAGCTGCAGGTTGACGACTTCCTCATTTCGGGTGGAAAGATTCATGTGAGCGTCACGGCGCTTGGTGGCCAGTCCGCCACCGTAGCACTGCCGGAGATTCACCTTACGGGTCTTGGCCAGGGGCCTGATGGTATAACTGTGGCCGAATTGACAAAGGTCGTCCTGAACCAAATCGAAAAGCAGGCGGCGCAGGTCGCCGCCGGCGCAATAGCGGATCTGGGAAAGAACGCTACGGGGTTGACCAAAGACCTTGGCAATACTGCTGCCGATGCCGCGGGAAAGGTGACGAAGGGACTGGGCGGTTTGCTTAAAAAGAACTAACGCTTTTTAACAAACACTGCGCAAACCGGACTCCCAAGTTCGATCGCTCGCCCCGTGGCGGCTAGCCTTCCCGTTTCGGGATCTACTCGAAACACGACGACGTTGTTGGAGTCCTGATTTTCCGCCAACAGCCACTTTGAGGTGGGATCCAACGTGAAATGTCGCGGCGTTTTGCCATTTGTGCCCTGGTGCTGGACGGTTCGCAGTCGGCCTGAAATTGAGTCGCATTCGAACACCGCGATGTTGTCTGCGCCCCGGTTCGAACCATAGACCCAGCGGCCGGAGGGATGCACCGTTATCTCGGCACAAGTGTTCTCGCCCTTGAATTGTTCAGGGAGTGTGCTGATGGTCTGAATTTCTTTGAATTCTCCTTTCTCCGACTGGTACTCGCAAGCGGTCACCGTGGAGGCCATTTCATT
The DNA here is from genome assembly GCA_035294005.1 of Verrucomicrobiia bacterium. Taxonomy (GTDB): domain Bacteria; phylum Verrucomicrobiota; class Verrucomicrobiia; order Limisphaerales; family UBA8199; genus JANXQE01. The sequence goes on along the minus strand of DATGLT010000242.1, from coordinate 56,854 downwards.
GATGATGAAGGCGAACCTTCCGTTCGGGTGAAATGCGACGTGCCTTGGGCCAGAGCCAGGTCGTGAAGCAAATGCGGGCGGGTCATCGGGCATCAAGGAAAGATCTGGTGTGAGCCTGTAGAAAAGGACTTTATCCAGACCCAAATCGCACGTCAGGACAAATCGGTTGGCGGGATCCCACGTGATAAAGTGGGCATGTGGCCCTTCTTGCCGGTGAGGATTGACGCTAGAGCCGTGGTGTTGAATCGAAGTGCATGGGGGCCGGAGCCGGCCACCAGGTTCGATTGGCAGAACGGCCACACTCCCGCTGCCGTAGTTTGCGACCAGAACGCACCGGCTCTTCGGATCTACTGCAAGGTGGCAGGGTCCGGCGCCGCCGGAACGCTCCTCGTTGACGAAGGCCAGCTTTCCGGTGCTTTGATCCAAGTGAAAGCAGCTTACGCCGCCGGATTTCCCGTCGCCAAAACCCGCGACTTCATTGACTGCATATAAGTTATTGGCTTCCGGATCGACGGCGAGGAAAGTTGGATTTTGAGTTTCAGCCGCGAGTTCGGGCACACTAAGCGCTCCGCTGGAAGAGTCAAACTCCGCGACGTAAATGCCTTTGCTTTTTTGGCCGGTGTAAGTGCCAAAGTAGACTCGGTACGTGGTGGAAGACGCGGCTGGCTCAGCGCCGAACGACACGCTTGAAACGAGGGCTGCGGCCGTAATGAATATCGAAGATGCAAACTCAATGGATCTCTCAAACAGCTGATTTTCAGATAGGGTCATTGGTTCTTTGATGCCGGCGACACTGAGGTTCCATAAAAAATGGCCACAGGGTCCGAGTATGGTTTGGTCGGTTGCATCGCTTTCGATTGCCCGGCCCAAAGCGGGACATTATCCCGCCATTAAGTTTCGTCCGGATGAGTATTCCGGGTTTGAATGAGGATGGTTCATTGCAACCTGCTTTTCCTCATTCAGGAAAATTGATTCCCTGTTGGCGGCCATTTGTTTGAGTTCCTCGGCACCTTGATCATCCAGGGGCCGGAAAGAGGCTGCCGCCTCGACCGTTTTTTCAAAGAGATCGATGAACGAGGTTGGGATGGCCGCCGTTACGCCTTTATGGGACAGCGCGAAACGCACTGCGAGATCGATTTGTTTTGGTTCCTCCACGGAACGGTACCACCATTCACGGTTTTTCTTGCCTTCCTTCGGCCATGTGCCCCAAGAAATTGGCTTAATCGAGATCAGCCCCGCTCCCTGTTCATTCGCTAGTGCCATAACTTCTTTGCCGAAGCCGCGCGTGTAGAATTCGACAAAATTAATGGGAAACATGATCGAATCGAACTGAAACGTCCTCATTGCCTCGAGCGCCCCCTTGGTTGTATGAGCTGAAAAGCCGATGTGCTTGATCTTACCCTGGTCTTTCGCCTTGAGAATCGCATCCATGGCGCCTCCTGGCCCAAGTGCTTGCTTTACCTCCGCCGGCGTAACGAGGTGATGGAGTTGGTACAAGTCAAAGTGATCGGTCTTGAGGCGGTACAGCGACCGGTCTAATTCCATCTGGGCGCTTGCCTGGTCTCGCTTGTGCGTTTTGCACGCCAGGAAATACTTGCTCCGGTCCAACCCCTGCAATCCTACACCCATTTTTATCTCTGCATCGCCATTTCCATAATTGGGAGCGACGTCAAAATAGTTCACTCCGCGGTCGAAAGCGCGATGCAGCGCCTCAGTACCCTCCTGCTGTCCGCATTTCGTAAGTGATAGCCCTGGAAACCCGACGATTGAGAGACTGGCACCAGTTCGCCCGAGAATCCTTCGAGGGAGGGGGGCACTCCCATTCTTAGTCGATTCTGCTCCAAATACTCTGGGGACTCCCAACGCCGCCGCGCCGGCAGCGCTGCCAACCGTTTTCAGGAATGAGCGTCGTTTCATAGTTCGTTGCTGGTTTAAATGAAGTAGAGGAAATGTGACGCATTGCGCTCTATTGCGCAACTGGCTAAAGCAATCGTTATGGGCGGCGGTGGTCTTGTTTACGGTGCGATCACCCGGAGCTTTGATTTTGCAAGCGAGAACGTGGCGGGTAGATCTCCAAGGAGTTCGCCATCCACCTCGGCTGGGGTGCGGGTCTTTGCGGTTAATTCGATTCTGGATGCCTGGAAGACCTCGACCGCCGACGATGGAAGAGTGCCGCGCAAAAGCAACTGCGGCCCACATCGCGCCAGGGTAAACCAGTTTACCTTTGGGAAAACGCAAACATCCAACATGCCATCCCGCAAGTCTGCTGCGGGGAAGATTCGGAAAGTCCCGCCATAAAGCCGGCCATTGCCGATCAGGACCAGGCCCCCGCTCGATTTATGTGAGCCCCCGGTGGCCGTGATTTGCGCGGGTGAGTCCATCAGGGCCTGCAACCCTGCCATCACGTATGCCAGGGGCCCGACCCTCTTTTTCAGTTCCCACGCGACCAGTTCCACAGCGCGGGCATCCAGTCCGGCACCGGCCAGTTGTGCGAAGTACTTAAGCTGTTCCTTTCCCTGCGCGTGATAATGAACCTGTGGAAGGTCAACGTGAATCTCTTTGCCTTTCTGAATACATGCCCAGGCCCGGACCGGGTTCAAAGGAATGCCCAACTCCCGCGCAAACACATTTACCGTTCCCAACGGCAAAACCCCCAGTCTGGCGGTCTCAAATCCCTTCGGCGCGTCACCCACGCCATTCAGAACCTCGTTAACCGTCCCATCACCCCCCGCGGCGATGACCGTGTCGAACCCTTCCTGGACAGCCTCACAGCCAAGCCGGCGCGCATCACCCGGTCCGGTCGTCAGCTTGAGGATCGCCCCCCTGCCAACTTCTTCCAGGTGTTTCCTGAAGCGCCGCGCTTTCTCGCCTTTAGCGGCTGGATTGAAAATCACACAAGCTCTCACGGTGGGTGCCGGTTGCTAAAGCGTCCAGGACACGATCACCAGCACGATCACTGCAACATAGATGCCGGCCAAAAAATCATCCACGGTAATGCCCCAGCCGCCAGGCAAAACCTGGCTCTGCCTCACTGGCCAGGGTTTCCAGACATCCAAAAGGCGGAAGCAGGCAAACACCCCGATTGTGCTTAGCCAATGCGCTTTGAAGAACACTTGCATGGCCGGAAAAGTGCCCGTCTTCCATGAGTAGAAGCTCACCCACGAGAGGAAACAGATTGGAATTGCGGCGATTTCATCGAACACCACTGAACCGGGATCTTTTTGCCCGAGGACAACCTCCCCATAACCGCACAGCCACACGGAGAGTCCGAGGCCAACGGCGGTCCCCAGGAAATACAGCCAAAGCTTGCCTGTGAGCAGGAGGACGGCGAACCAGCCCAAACCGAGAATAGAGCCAAATGTGCCGGGCGCAAATGGGACCCGGCCGATGCCGAAGCCCTGGGCGATCCAGAGTCTCACATGTCGTCCAGGTAGAGCGCGCGGTTGCGCCACAGATACAGCCAGCCCGAGATGAAGGTCAGAGCCACGGCAACCCAAGTTGAAACCCGCGTAAACCAGGTGAGCCATGGCGACCCAAAAACCTCGAATCCGAAAATAGCGGTTCCAAAGGAGCCCCAGTGCCGATAACTCAGTCCCACCAGGATCGAAATGATGGCCACAATCTGAGAGATGGTCTTGTGTTTGCCGTATCCTTCAGCGGCCAAAACGACATTTTTAGAGACGGCAAGTAGTCGCAGCCCGGTGATTGCGAGTTCGCGGGCGACAATGATGACGACCATCCAGGCAGGCAGAAGTCCCAGCCCCACGAATGCTATGAATGCCGAGCAGACCATGATCTTATCCGCAAGGGGATCCATCAGAATTCCGAAGTTGGTAATCAGTTTGTCCCGGCGGGCAATGTATCCGTCCAAAAAATCACTGATGCCGCCTGCAACGAATAACACCAGCGCGATCGTTTGTTCGATCGGCAGCACGGCCAGGAACGCAATCGTCAGAATAAACCGCGAAATAGTCAGCTTATTCGGAAGATTCATTCAATCGGCATCCGCCTCATCCATACTTGTTGGTTGCTTTTTACCCCTTGCGCAGTCGATTGCCAATCCCGGATTGCAGCCAGGATGGTTGGGTCGGAACGTTGCGCCCGCGCAAAGGGTTGCCAGCGCGTCCTAACCCATGACGGACGCCGCTGGCTTTCCGGCCGCGAGTTTTTCGTTGGCCCACCGAAGCATTCGCTCGGTTGCTTCCCATCCCAGGCACGCGTCTGTGATGGAAATCCCGTAGCCCAATTCCTTAAGAGGCCGGGGAAATGGCTGATTGCCCTCGTGAAGGTAGCTTTCGAGCATTGTGCCAATGATCGCTTGATTGCCCTCGACACGTTGCTCGATGACGCTACGCCACACCTCCTCCTGCCGCGCGTGCTGCTTTCCGGAGTTGGCATGGCTGCAATCCACCATCAGCACCGGCGGTAATCCCGCTTTCTCCAATTGCTGCTCAGCGTCCCGAAGGCTCGCGGCGTCATAATTCGGGCGAGCCCTTCCTCCCCGCAACACGATATGACCGACCGGATTGCCGATAGTCCGTATGATGCTGGTAACGCCGTCCTGGTCGATGCCGAGGAAACTGTGAGGCGCCCGCGCTGAGATCATGGCGTCGAGCGCAATCTGCAGGCTTCCGTCGGTGCCGTTTTTAAACCCGACTGGCATGGATAAGCCGCTGGCCATTTCCCTATGCGTTTGCGATTCGGTGGTTCGTGCGCCAATGGCCGCCCAGGTCACCAGGTCATCAATGTATTGGGGAATGATAGGGTCGAGAAACTCCGTGGCAGTTGGCAAGCCCATGCCCGTTAGCTCCAAAAGAAGGCGCCGGGCTCGCTTGAGGCCCGTCTCGATGTCATAGCTGCCGTCCAGATGCGGATCGTTTATGAAGCCCTTCCAGCCAATTGTTGTGCGGGGCTTTTCAAAGTAAACCCGCATGACGATTTCCATTTGGTCTCGGAATTCCCGCTGAAGGGAGACCAATCGCGACGCGTAGTCCAAAGCCCCCGAAACGTCGTGTATCGAACAGGGCCCGACGACGACCAGCAGGCGGGCATCGGACCGTCTAAGGATTCGGGTGACCCTGTGCCTGCTGCTGACCACGGCCTGATTGTTGCCTTCCAAGGCCGGCAGTTCAGCTTTCAGAGCCCGGGGAGTCATCAGCCGAACAGCGTCTTTGACTCGCAGGTTTTGAGTTTGCAGCATCCCGTCAAGTATACAGCTCCGTTCCCTTGGCGAAAGTCTATTTGCTGATTCTGATTGAATGCCGGACCGATATTTGCTTACGCTGGGCCATAAATCACTCCTTATGGACCCCGAGCCATTACATTACTCAACAGGTGAAGAGGTTCATGCCGGCGACCGCGTGCGCCATAACGGCTCCTATGCGACCGTTGTTTTCGTCAGCGATGGGGAATTGGAGGAGTTTTCTCCGGGATATGAGGAATACACCGGCTCAAGCCGTGGTTTGGTCGTGTGCGATGATGACGGGGGAACATCAAGCCTGGGCGAGCCCGATGACAGGTTGTCATTTTTGGACCGTGGCTGAGGGCATGGTTTTGGGCGAAACCAATTCCGCCGCTCGGACGTCCGATCCTGAATGAAGGCATCCGGCAAAACGGCAGCGTATGTCACTTGTGTTGGTGTGGCTGCGTCGGTCGGGTTCTGTTACTGGCGCGAACACACCCGGGTAGTTCACCAGGTTGCCGGGGCCTCATCGGGTCTCGCAGTTTTGTACCTAACCTTATTGGTGGTGTCGATCGGTGTGCTTGCCATCCTTTGTGGTTTTGATCTTCGAGGGGTTATTCGAAGCCGCGCCGAGGCTTGGATGGCCGAAGCGGGAACCCCTACCGGACCCGTGCCTGAATTGGAGGAGGCCCAAAAAGTAAGAGCTGCCGGACAACCGCTCGAAGCGATCCGGCTGTTGCGCGAGTACCTCCAGGCCCATCCTTACGAGTTTCACGTCATGGGAAAGATCGCTGAGATCTATCGGTATGACCTCCACAATGATCTTGCCGCCGCCCTCGAGTACGAAGAGATGCTCAAGCACAAAATACCGGATGACCAGTGGGCCTGGGCGGCTTTGCACCTGGCCAAACTGTACGGTCGCTTGAATCAGCTCGAAAAAAGTGTTGAATTGCTTGAGCGGCTGGATGCCGACTATGGGCACACCATCGCAGGCAGGAGGGCGAAAAAAGCCCTCGAAAACGTTCGAAACCCAGTGAGGCTTCTACAGCTGAGGATTCCGAATCTGGTGACTTCGAAGGAGAAACGACCTCAGGCGGCTGACCTGCTTGCGGGAGTGATGGAATGGACGGGCCCAGCGCTTCGACAGATTCGTGTTCGCTTCTTCCCGCTGCCCTTCATTGCGAGTTCTTTTGCTCAAAAAGGGTTTTGACATCGACAGTGTTCCTTTTTTGTCCGAGGTCCACCGGCACGTACCCTGGTGCTCGCACGAGAATCGTGCCTTTGACGTCCGCCAGAACGCCGGCACCTTTTCGATCTTCGAAGCGCATCGGCGGCCGGCTGATATGGTCATAAACGTTGCAGTCTATGAAATCGAGTCCTCCAAAATGAGTGGTGAGTTCGGGGTGGCGCAAAGCGAGCACAATTGGGGCCGCCACAGCTCTGCTGGTGTCTTCGTGGGACGCCCATGAATCATTGAAAGCGCAGTTTACGAAACGCACACGCACTGCTTGGGATGATTTATCATAAATGCGCAAACTCTCTTTGCTCGTGCGTTGCGTGACACAATGATCGAACTCTATAGTTCCTGAAGGCCCGTCATCTCGGATGTCTTCGACGACGATCCCGGCTGCACCGCTCAACCCTTTGCCGGGAGTGGGTTCAATCGTCGTTCCTCGGCCATCGTTCATTTGTGCGAGGCAATTTTCGAATCGGATAGAGACTGGCATTGACTTCCGACTCAATGGTTTCAAATGAATTAGAACCTGGTGGCCGTTATTGTTTTGAAAAACCGTGTTCCGAATGAGGCAGTTTACGAGCCGGTTTTCCTCTGTGTCCGGCTCCAGGTCGATGCCCGCTTCCGGCGGCGTCCCCCGCGTGCTTGCAAAGACGCAGTTCTCGACCGCAAGGTTCATGGCACTGATGACGCTCAGGCCCTGGCGATGATTGTCGTAGGCAGTGCAGTTTCGTATTGTGATATCCTCGCTCCACCCTCGGTCCGCGCCGCCGTCGACGTAAAACCCGTCTCCGCCAGTGCTTTCAACTCTCAAGCCTTCGATTAGCACGTTCTTACATCCGCGAATCGCAATGCCCATTCGCCATTCTCCCTTTTTGTAGGGCTCGGCCTGGTAATCCGGCTTGTGCATTCGCAGTATCGCACCGTACCCGCGCAAAACCAGATTCGACTGACCCACGATGGATAATAAGCTGTCGCCGGTCCCGCGGAACTCTCCCTTTTTGGCCAGCATGACAACTCCCGGTTCAAAAATGATTTCCTGTCGTCCTCGCAACTGGATTGGGCGAATAACCCAGGGAGCTCCCATGTAAGGAACAATAAGAGTCGTTGCCTTGGAATTAACAGCCGCTTGAAGTGTCTCCGTTGAATCCGCGGGATCAAAGCCCCACCAGGCGGCGTTGGCAACAGTCCGGCTACCATTCACGATTTCAGCCACTGCTTGTGCGTTCCTCGTGTTGACCGATACCGATTCGACTTGGCCATTCGCCGCCCCGCGCAAAAACTCGCCAATCGTGAATAACACGAGAAAAGAGCAGGCAAGCGGGCATGTCATTTGAGGAGCATACAATCCGCACTTGAGCCGGACAAACAGATCCTGGAACGGGCGAGAGCGGAGCCCAACGCGGGTGCCGCGGGATTGGTCCGGCACTTGACCGCCCAACAGATCTTCGGCAATGTCGCTTCGGTCAGGAAGCGGCTCCAAGTGAAGCAGTGCCGCCATTGAAAGCAAGGCGACCATCATGGCTAATCAAAAATCTGTAAAACAGAAAGTGACTTTTACTTACCACGCTCCTTCTGCTCAGAGTGTTTCGCTGGCAGGCGACTTTACCGGATGGGACCAGGCGCCTATCACTTTAAAAAAAGACAAGAACGGCCTCTGGAAGAAAACAATTTCTTTGCCCCCGGGGCGGTATGAGTATCGATTGCTGGTGGATGGGCAATGGCGCGATGATCCTCAATGCTCGACGCGACAGCCCAACCAGTTCGGCAGTGACAATTGCGTTTGTATCGTGAATGGAACCACGGATTAGTCCGACCGCCTAAGCCTCAGCTGGTTAATCAAGGCAAAGTGCAAGCGCGCGCTCACGCTCGATGAGCGTTGGGTGCGAGTAATAAAAAGCGCTGTAAACCGGATGCGGCGTCAGGTTGCTTAGATTCTTTTCGTTCAGCCTGCGCAGGGCCTGAATTAGCGGAGCCGGTTCTTTCATAACTGTGGCTGCGAATGCGTCCGCCTCATACTCGTGCCGGCGCGACCACCAGTGCGCCACAGGAGAGAACCAGAAAGTCGCGGCTCCCGACAGCAGCCCGAAGATGAGCAGGGCAGAGGTGAAATTGCCGGGCGGGAAGCCGAATGCCGTGTAAAACCACGTCCTGCTGGCAAGCCAGGAGAGGGCATAGAAACCGGCAAACGAGCCGAGTGCCGCTGCTACGAGCGTCTTCGGAATGTGGGCTTTCTTATAATGTCCGATTTCATGTGCAAGCACCGCCTCAAGCTGCGGCTCTGTCAACTGTGTGATGAGTGTGTCGAAAAGCACAATTTTGCGGAACCGCCCAAATCCGGTGAAGAAGGCATTGGAATGTCGCGAGCGTTTGCTGCCGTCCATGACCTGAATGCTGCCGGCCCGGAAAGATGTCCGTTTTGCCAACGCCAAGAGCCGATCGCGCAAGCTGCCTTCCGGCAGCGGAGTCAGTTTGTTGAATAACGGAAGGATGAGCACCGGGGCCAGAACCGCCATCAGGAGTTGAAAGGCCATAAGCGCGGCCCATGCCCAAATCCACCAGAACTGGCCGGTCCAGCGAGTTAGAACCAGAATCAAAACGAGCAATGGGTAGACGAGTAGCAACGCTAAAAGCAGGCCTTTGACCCGGTCAGCCCACCATACCCTTTGAGTGTTCGTGTTGAACCCAAACCGCTCTTCGAGCTTGAACTGCGCGTACCAGGCAAATGGCAACTCCGGGATTGCCAGCAAAATGCCGACGGAGAATAAAAAACCGCCCATCGCCCACTGCGATGTTCCAAACCGATGTGTGATTTTATCGAGCGCCCAGGGAAGCAAGCCGCTGAACAGAACTCCAAGCAGGATCACCGCGTCATATACCAGTTCGACCTGGTGCAGTCTGCCTTTGGCAAGGGTGTAATCAACACTCTTTGCGTAGGTATTTTCATCGACAAATCCCCGGATCCATTCGGGAACGGTTCGGGCATGTTCTTTAAGATGCCGGACATTCAACCATTCGAGGCAAAGCTGACTCAGACACTTCAGTCCGACCAGTGCTGCGGTGAATATTCCAAACCAGGTCACTCAAAACTCAAAACGCACATCTCCAAGCCGGTGCTGGATTTCCTGTAAAATCCGACTCTCATCGGCTTCGTTCTTCGCAACAAAGGTAACACTGAATCGCAGGTATGCGCCGGCATCATCCCACGGCACCGAGGAAATCAGCTTCTCAGTTATCAGCCATTGCGAGGTGTCCTCCGCCGAGCGGAACTCGATCCGTTTTCCTCCTGGTTGGACGGCTGCGCGCGGGGCTTTAACATATAGAAAGAAAGATCCTTTGGGTTTTCGGGCTTGGAATCCCGCCCGGACCAGGACCTCAACCAGTCCAGACATCCTGCGTGAATACTTGGCTGCGATCTTTTCGGTGATCTCAGGATGTTCAAACCCGTGAGCAGCGGCGTGTTGAACGGCAAGGAATTGGCCCGAATCGCTATTGTCTTTGACGTCGCCGTATGCCTTGACCAATAACTCGTTGCCGGCGACGAATCCGCAGCGCCAACCGGTCATGTTAAACGTCTTGCTCGATGAATGCAGTTCGATGCCGACTTCTTTTGCACCGGGTGTTGCGAGGAAACTTAGAGGTTTGCCTTCGAAAACCAGCGCCGCGTATGCGGCATCGTGAATTACGACCAGGCTATTTCGCCGTGCGAAATCGACGACACGCTCGAGAAACTCGGGCGTTGCGCTCGCGCCGGTCGGATTATTGGGATAATTGAGCACCAGCGCTTTTGCTTTTGCCAGGACCTCGTTGGGAATTGAGTCGAGATCTGGAAGGAACTGGTTGGCTTCGGTTAATGGCAAGTTGTGCACTTGACCACCGTAGTATCGGGCATGGGTACCAAATACCGGGTAGCCCGGGGTCGTCATGAGCGCTATGTCCCCGGGATTGATGAGAGCCGCGGGTAAAATTGAGAGTGCGGCTTTGCTTCCGATGGAATGAATGACTTCGGTCTCCGGGTTGATGCCGGAAACTCCACAAACCTGATCCAGGTAACGCGCCGCCGCCTGTTTCAGCACAATGTCGCCATTATCCGCGTACCCGCGGTTCTCAGGCTTGCGCGCTTCTTCGCAAAGCTTATCGACCACCTCCGGGAGTGCCATTTCATCCGGTTCGCCGACTCCCATGTCGATAATCTCAGCGCCGGGGTGGGCAGCCATTGCGGCTCGCTTGGCGCGTTTAATCTTCTCGAATTTATAAATTGCAGTCGATTTTCCGTACTGGCGGCCGCCAATGCGTTCGGCAAAGAGGCTTTGAATGTAGGGTTCGGACATATGCGTGCCAAATTAAACCAGCCATCAGACCGGCCAACGGCGCTGCAAGCTAATCGATGCTTAAATTGCAATCAAGCTCACGCGCCGCCCAATTCACGTTTACTGGAACTGCCCCTGCTTTTATGGCTTTCGCACCTCTGGTCTTTGTTTTAATTTGGACAGCGCATGAACTTTGCGGCGCAATTTCTCGATGAAGTCCAAAAAGTCACCCAACGGTTGGATCCCGAAGCCATCGAACGGGCGGTGGACGAGTTGGCTCGGGTGCGCGAACGGGGAGGTCGCTTGTTCATCCTGGGTGTTGGCGGCAGTGCCGCGAACGCTTCTCACGCCGTAAACGATTTTCGGAAGATTTGCGGTTTTGAGTGTTACGCGCCAACTGACAACGTGTCAGAACTCACGGCTCGCACTAATGACGAGGGCTGGGCAACCATCTTCAGCGAATGGCTGAAAGGGAGCCGCCTGAACCAGCGCGATGGCCTGTTGATCTTTTCAGTCGGCGGCGGGAATCTCGAAAAGAACGTCAGTCCGAACCTGGTCAGCGCAATCCAGTTGGCGCAGCAGATTGGTGCGGCGATTGTCGGAGTGGTTGGCAGGGACGGCGGGTATACTGCCAAGTCCGCCACGGCCTGCGTTACCGTGCCCACCGTCAACCCGGATCATGTCACGCCTCATTCTGAAGCGTTCCAGGCGGTGGTTTGGCATCTGTTTGTTTCTCACCCTAAACTGAAAGTCGGCAAAACCAAGTGGGAGAGCACGCGCTAAGCCCCGGGTCGAAACGCGCCGTGTTTCTTGACCGCGACGGGGTCATAAATCGGGCTTTGGTGCGTGATTCCAAACCTTATCCCCCTCGCAGCGCTGAGGATTTCGAGATTTTGCCCGAAGTGCCTGAGGCTTGCGCCAGGTTGAAGGCCGCCGGATATCTGCTGGTGGTGGCAACCAATCAGCCGGACGTGGGGCGCGGGACGTTGTCCAGGGAATGTGTTGAAGACCTCCACCGCGTCATGTGCCTGCGGCTCCCTGTGGATGCGGTGGAGGTCTGTTATCACCCCGGGAAGGGCGCATCAAATTGTGATTGTCGAAAGCCGCGACCCGGGATGCTGCTCCACGCAGCTCGTCAACTCGAAATCGACCTCAAACGGAGCTGGATGGTCGGGGATCGGTGGCGGGATATCGATTGCGGACACGCGGCGGGCTGTCGCACAGTTTTTATCGACCGCGGGTACTCCGAGGAACTTCGCCAGCAACCGGATGGACGGGTCGCAAATCTGCTGGAAGCCGCGGGACTGATTCTAAAGATTGATTCCGGCGTGATTCGTCCTTAGCATTTTGTCTTAATATGGATAAATCGCTTCAAGACCTCAGGGTCAAGATTTTCGCCGACGGGGCTGACAAGGCAGGCATGCTCAGCCTCAACTCCAACCCGCTCATCAAGGGCATGACCACGAATCCGACCCTCATGCGCAAAGCCGGAATCCAGAACTACGAGGCTTTCGCGCGGGACATCCTTCTTACGGTTACGTCGAAGCCTATTTCCTTTGAAGTTTTTTCAGACGATTTCCCTGAAATGCGTCGACAGGCGCTTAAAATTGCCTCCTGGCAAAAAAATGTTTATGTGAAGATCCCCATCACCAATACGCGCGGTGAGTCTTCGCTGCCGCTCGTCCGTCAGTTGGCCGGTGAAGGGGTTCAGTTGAATATCACCGCCATACTCACCTTGGAGCAAGTGCGTGCCACTGCTGAAGCTTTGAATCCGGCGGTGCCCTCGGTAGTTTCAGTATTTGCAGGCCGCATTGCCGACACAGGAAGGGATCCGGCGCACGTGATGCGAAAGTGCCTCGCCTTGCTCGACGCGCAACCCAAAGCCGAATTGTTATGGGCGAGTGTGCGTGAGGTCCTGAACATCTTCCAGGCGGACGAATGCGGCTGCCATATCGTGACGGTGCCCCACGACATCCTAGGAAAGGCTCTGAAGTTGGCAGGAATGGACCTCGGCGCGCTGTCCCTTGATACAGTCAAGATGTTTGCCCAGGACGCCCAGGCGGCGGGTTTTGCGGTGTGACTCTGCGATTTGATTGGTTTACCACCAGGTGAAAGCCGGATCAGGCGGAGGGCCAAAGCCCCAGCCAATCATATCCGCTGGAAATCGATAGAACTCGATATGCCCATCACCCCAGAGCATGTTCATACGACTGCTTCCTTTATAATTATGCCAGATGCTGCGCGGGTCTATTGTGCCTCGGTTCGGATGCCAGATCCAATCACCCTGAATGATCTTGTTTACCGGGCTAAGTGCTATTTCGCTCGCCTTGATAGGGGTCGCTTCATAGCTGCCCGGCGGGGAACTGCAATCTCCCACGACGTGACGAGTTCGAAATGAATCCATGTACCATTGCGGCAGATAACTATTTCCATACTGCGCGTAACAGTTTGTCGCGCCGGTCAATTCATCGCCCTTATCACTCGGACAATGGAACACCGCCAGCGTGCGCAAGTAGGCATTTAGGGGACGGTTCGTCGACGCGACGAATATATCGTAAAAGCCGTCGTTCCCTCCTGCCGCTTGCCAATCCAGTTGCGCTGGATAGAACTCGAAGTTGTCGCTTGAATACAGATGGTAACTTAAACCAATTTGATGCTGATTGCTCATGCACGTCGTCCGGGCAGCCTGAGATTTTGCCCGAGACAATGCTGGAAGAATCAAGGCCGCAAGAATTGCAATCACCGCAATGACGACCAGTAGTTCGATGAGAGTAAACGCCGGTCTGTTCGGTCGTTGTAGTTCCAATGGCATGAAACAAAAACCTTGCTATCTCCTAAGTTAACTTAGGTTGTGATGAAAGTCAATTCTTAATGAAGAAGCGGACTAAAGTTGCTGAGTGTCTTAGCTGGCCCGATTCTGTCCTAAGGATCTCGTTGCTACAGATTTGCGGTTCTCCATTTTCCCATCCCCGAGGCCATGGGCAGGCACGTTCATAAATGGGCCTACGCGCTTGAGCACGCCCTGCCGGCTTTGGGGGGGTGGTTGCGCCTGCTTTTCCGGTCACCGGTTTGGGCTCTTCAACTGCTTTGGATCCGAAGCGCGTTTTTTTTCAATCGCAAGCTGCTGCGCCCGGTTCGTACTCCCGACGGCTTTCTTTTGGAATCCGGTCATCAGCTAATCTCTTATTGGAGCCTATTCATCGAAAGAGAATGCTGGGCCCGAGATTGGGTCGATGCTCTGGCTGCTGAAACAAAGCCCCTGATCCTGGACGTTGGAGCAAATGCGGGCTTATTCACGCATCTTCTATGGACCAGGAGACCAGACGCTGAATTTATTGCCTTTGAGCCTCAACCCGCAATGGCGCGGAAGATTGCGAAATGGCAAGCGGCAACCGGCGCCCGGCTTACCTTGCGGCAACAAGGCGTGTCGGATCACGAAGGCACCGCGAATTTTTTCGCATCCGAAGAGGGCGATCCTACCGCCTCGCTCAAACCCGAGGGGCCCAAGTCAATCAAGCTGACTATTCCGCTAGTAACGCTCGATTCAGCAATCCCTTCGGTGCCTGTTTTTTTGATGAAAGTGGATGTTGAGGGATGTGAATGCGAAGTCCTTGCGGGAGGCAAGAATACTATAAACCGTGCGCGATTTCTTATTCTGGAGGCGCACACCCCGGAGGCACTCTCGAGGATTCAAAACGAACTCGGGCCTGAGTGGAACTCCAAGAGGGTAGGCGCTAGTGACTTTCTTTTCAGCCGCTCGTAAGGAGAGCGCAAACAGGCTGTTCTGCAGAGGAGTTTGGCGGGCGTGGGGGCGCTCCAGTGCAGAACAGCCGCGGCCTGAACTACGCGTTAGGAGGGTTGTTGTTTACAACCTCCAGCGTGTAGCCCCGGAGACTGAAAGAGCCTTCGAATAATACCGTCTTCCCGGCGTCGTCGCCTGAACCGGACACATTCGAATTCAGTTGCGCCTGCGGGTTGGAGTTGGGTCCGGATGAAAAGGTCTCAACCGTGATTCCCTGGACGTCAAAATGCAGGTTTAACGTCGCGCCATCCGCATCGATCAGGGCCAGGTGTTGAACGCTGTAGTTGGCGGTATTCATACGGCCTGTCCGCAAGTTTGAGTCGGAACTCGTGACCACGGCGCTTTTCACTTCGTATATAAAGAATGCGCTGACGTCTACCGAACTGGTTCCGTCCCGTATTACGATTGATGGCGTGCCGCTTGGAAGAGGGCTGATCATGAACAGCTGCGCCTGGCTCGTGAATGTTTTGCCCATTGCGCCCGCGAGGGCCGCGATGACTTCGGCGTCCCCAACCCGCACCATATTAAGGCCGGTTGTTACAACGTTTTTATTTGTTTTGGTGTCCCCCTGAGAGATTCCCCTCAGCCGGATGCCCAGGCTCTGTACCAGGTTAGTCTGATCGGCCCTGCTCGACATCGCTGTCGACGCTACTAACGCGGCTAACGCGATAGTTCTGATATACTTCTTCATGTTCGATTTGTTTGTTTGTTTGATACTGCATCCGCGCGTCGCAAGGTAATCGCAAACCAATGCATTCGCCCTGGCTCGCCAGGGTCAGTCAACGAAAGCATCCGGTTCATAAAGCAATGAGTCGGTTGGGTGGGATTTGAGGCGCCGAGGCTCCAAACCCGTTTTCGCAAGGGCCATTGGGAGACCGGCAACCGCCTTTTGTACGCTAAGTTTTTCAAACCTAAACAACGTCTCATTTAAGAGCTTACTGTATGCCAATCGTACACCGCTTGGTTTGAGCCATTTTGCCGGCAGCGCTGACTCATTTTGGGTCACACCGTCCCATACCTGGAAATTGACAGGCCAAATGGGCTGGATCGCTACAGCAACGGCCTCTCTGAACACCCCTTTTTGGCGAACAGTATTGATTCTATTACGGCGGGCACGATGGTTGCTTTCGGGTATCCTCCAGTCAAACGGCCGGTGTACATGAAAAGACGACCCGTTGCCGAGTCGCCGGGTGCTTCTAACTCTCAGGAAAGAAACAGTTCCGCTCCATTGTCGGCATAAACGCCGCAAACTTTAGGAGCTTTCGGAACTGAAACGCCCCAAAACGATAGGGTGCTCCGATGCCCGGTTTGGCACATTGCAGGCGGCGGACCTTACAATAGTGCTCGCGGAAATCTCCGCCAGGCGCGCTCAACCTTTGTCCGCCACCTTGGCCCCAGGTGGCTCTTTCTCGATGCCTATCTTTTTAAGGAACGGCTCAAGAGAGCGTTTGCGGCCGAGGAACTTTTCGATCGACACGTTCACATCTCGGGAATCGCCTTTTTCGTAAACCTCGGTTCGCAAGCGCCGACCTGCGGATTCGTCAAAGTACCCGTTGGGCGCCTTTTCAAAAACGGTGGCCATGTCGGCGGAGATGGCATCGGCCCAGGCATAGCCATAATAGCCGGCATCGTAGCCCATGAGGTGCCCGAAATACGCCACGAACGCGGTATCGGGCGCAAGCGGCAGAAAAACTTCGCTCAGGACTTTGTTGGACAGAGGGAGAGTGTCGGCCGCGTTGTTGTCATGAATTTCAGTGTGAAGCTTCAGATCGGTCAGCCCAAACGACAATTGGCGGCGGTAGCGAGTGCCTTCCGTCGCGAGGCGAGATTCCTTGAGCTTAGCCAGGATCTCAGCCGGGATTTTTTTGCTTGGGTCACGATAATCGGCGGCAAAACTGTCCAGCACTCGCTTGTCCCAAACCCAGTTCTCTAACATTTGGGAGGGGGCTTCGACGAAATCGCGAGGCACGCTGGTCCCGGAAAACCTTCCATATTTAGCCCGGGTCAGAATTGTATGCATGGCATGGCCAAATTCGTGAAACAGCGTCTCGACGTCGCTGTGGTTCAGCAACGATGGTTTGTCCTTGGACGGCGATGGGAAATTACAAATCAGAGCGCAAACCGGCCGTTGGTATTTTCCGTTGTCCAGGAGTTTTCCTTCGATCAAGCCGAACTGGGCAAAATGGTTGAACTTGCCCTCGCGGGGAAACATATCGAGGTAGAACAGTCCCATGGGTTCACCGGTCTTGCTGTCGCTGACAGCGTAGAGTTGCAGGTCGCTTACCCACTTGTATGGAGGATCAATTCTCTCGAATTTGAGCCCGAAAATCCTCTGGTAGATGTTGAACATCCCCTCGAGCACGCGCTGGTACGGGAAATAAACGCGCAACTGCTCGGCATCCACCGTGTATTTTTCCTTTTTAAGCTGGTTACTGAAATACCGCCAGTCCCAGATATTGATTTTGGCGTTGGGATCGCCTGTCTCACGGACCTTGATTTCGCGGTAAGCCGCCAGCTCCGAGTCGAACTTGGGCTGCAAGCCGGTGTCGAGCTTTTCCAGGAAGTCAATCGCTGTGGCGGCGTTCTTGACCATTTTGACTTCGGTCTGGAAGTCGGCCCAGCTCTTATATCCGAGTTTTTTGGCAATGTCGTCGCGCAGTGGCAGGATTTTTTCCAGCAACGGGATGTTTTTCTCGCGCGCCAAATTGTCATGTTCAATGAGCAGGCGCTTGCGGGTTTCCTCGCGTTTCGCGTTTTCCTCCACGTTGAGGTACTGCACGGTGATATTGGCCATGACGGTATATTCGTCATTACCCGTTTTGATTTGCTCCAGCAACCCTTCGGGAACGCCTTCGAGTTCGGCGCGTGTGAATTTCACGGGTTTTTCCGCCCGGGTGACGTTCGATTCAAAGTCGATGGCCAGGTCGGAAAGTTGTTTGCGCATGCGCTCGACTTCATCGCGCTCGGCTTTGGGCAGTTCCAGTCCGGCGCGGCGGTAGTCGCGCACGGTCTCGAACAAGAGCTTGGCGTCTTCGCCTTTGAGGCGAGGTTTGCGGTCGGCGTAGGTCTTGAGGACCTTGTACACGTCCTCGCGATAGTCCAATCCCACGATCCATTGTTCCAGGTCCTTGACCGCCTGGGTGGCGGCCTCGCGCAACCCTTCATCGGGGCTGGTCTCCTTGATAACCGACAGGCGGTTGGCGGTCAGGCCAATCTCATAGGCGATGTTGTCCAATGCGATGACCGTGTTTTTGAAATTGAGGTCGTGAGGATCCAGTTTCGCCACAGCATCGAGTGCGGCGTCTCCTGCTTGAATCGTTTGCTGCAACGACGCTTTTAATTCATTGGTCGTGGTTTCAAACTGTGGCAGGCGGATTATGCTGTTGTACTTTGCGGCTTTGGCCTCAAACTGCTGCAAGGTGCTGCTTCCTTGGGTTCCCTGGGCGAACCCGCTAAACACCGCGGGGATCAGGAGCAACACCACTACTTGAACAAGCTTCCAACTCATATGGCATCCAAGCTAAGAGCAAAGCTCCGATCTGCAAGCGTTTTGGTGGCTGATGCTTGACGCAGGCTTAGAAAGTAGGAGCTCGCAGAACTTCCGTCCTCCTGGCCAGAGCGACCGGACAGCAAGCTTATGGCTTTTTTCCCGGCACGGGCGGTGGATCGTGCGCTGCGAGTTTGCTGTTGTTGACGCCATACAAGAAATAAAAAACCATCCCAATCACAAACCAGATGATGAGCCGCGCCCACGTGGTGCGAGGAAGGGCCGTCATCAGAGCAAGAGCAGACACAGCCCCAGCGGGGGCTACAAACCAAACCAGCGGCGTTTTGAATTTGCGCGGCAAATTTGGCTCGCGGATACGCAATACCATGATGCCAGCTGAGACAATGACGAAGGCGAGCAGTGTGCCGATTGAGCAGAGGCTGCCCGCCTCCCGCACCGTGAAAATCGCCGAGAAGATTGCCACCGCGATTCCGGTAATGATGGACGTGATCCACGGCGTACGGAACCGAGGATGGACCCGGCTGACAATCGAGGGCAAAAGTCCATCTTTGGCCATGCTGTAAAACACGCGCGATTGGCCCAGAAGCATGACTAGAATAACTGAAGAGAGACCTGCAATTGCCCCCAGCTTGATGAGTTTGCCCATCCAACCCATACCAGCCCGATCCGCAGCGACCGCTATCGGATCGGGAACGTCGAGCTCGCGGTAAGGCACTACGCCCGTCGCTATTCCCGACACGATGATATACAGCACCGTGCAAATCAGAAGAGAACCGATGATGCCAATCGGCATGTCGCGCTGCGGATTCTTGGCCTCCTGCGCGGCCGTGCTCACCGCGTCAAAACCGATGTACGCGAAAAATACAATCCCGGCGCCCGTCATCACTCCAGACCAGCCAAACTGGCCGGATGTACCGTTGTTGGGCGGGATGAAAGGGTGCCAGTTCGCGGATGAAATGGCCCTGATTGCGCCTGCGATGAACAAAAACACGACGGCGACTTTCACCATAACGATGATGTTGTTGAAGGTCGCTGATTCCTTGATGCCCACGACCAGCAGCGTTGTCACAAGGAAAATGATGATAACCGCAGGCAGGTTGAAGGCCGCAGTCACGTGGGGCAAAGTCGAGGGATCGGTTCCCAGCCTCGCCAGTTGACCCGCCACAGAGCCGAGAGCTACCCAGCCGGCTTTCATTTTGAGACCCGCGGCTATGCTTGCCGGAATTTCAACGAGTTCCGTGCCACGGGCCGCTGAAAGCCTGGGCGGAACATCGAGCCCGAGATCATGCAGGAATGAAACAACATATCCAGACCAGCCGATCGCAACGGTTATAGCGCCCACCGCGTACTCGAGTATCAGATCCCATCCAATAATCCACGCGAACAACTCCCCGAGTGTCGCGTAGCCGTACGTGTAAGCGCTTCCGGCCATAGGTACCAGCGAGGCGAATTCACTGTAACACAATGCCGCGAAAACCGAGGCGACTCCCGCCAGGACAAAGGACAACACCACCGCCGGCCCGGCATTTTGAGCTGCCACAGTACCGGTGAGCACGAATATCCCCGTGCCGATGATGGCTCCAACCCCTAATGCCGTGAGGTTAAGAGCTCCCAGCGCGCGCCGCAGGCTGGTGTCGTTTGTGGCCTCTTCCTGGAGGGCTGCGATGCTTTTTCGACGAAACAAGTTCATTCAATAAGATCCGGGAACGCGTGAACAAAGTGGTGCCTTAAAGTTCCAAGTCAAGCAAGGAGTGCGGTTTACCCGATAGATTGGATTGATTGACTTTGAACCTGACCCTGAGTTCTTGATGTGCCTCAACGGGTACCGGGCAGCGAAGCAACGAAGCAAAGGAATCCCGCAATGACGCGTTGACATGCCAACGAAAATCCTTAAACCTGAACCCGCTCAAATCATATCGAATTATGCCCACCGTCGATCTTGGTTTTCTGGATTACGCCATTCTGATCATCTACGTGGCCTTTGTGGTAGGGATTGGCTTTGCGTTGCGCCGCTACATGAAAAGTTCGTCGGACTTCCTGACGTCCGGCCGTTCCATTCCGGCGTGGGTGACGGGCTTGGCATTTATTTCAGCAAACCTCGGGGCGTTGGAACTGGTCGGCATGGCTGCCAGCGGCGCGAAATACGGCATTGCCACCAGCCATTTCTACTGGGTTGGCGCGATCCCGGCGATGATTTTTTTGGCCGTATTCATGATGCCATTTTACTACGGCTCCAAGGCGCGTTCGGTGCCGGAATATCTGAAAATGCGGTTTGACGAACGGGTCCGGGCCTTGAACTCGATTGCGTTCGCGGTGATGACTGTCTTCGCGTCAGGCATCTCGATGAATGCGCTGGCCAAACTGCTGGCGAACTTGTTGCCTTGGAAACTCGACATTAGATTGCCCCTAGGGCTTCATATTGAGAGCTACGACGCGTATCTTTGGATTTGCTCAGCCGTCGTTCTGGTTTACGTCTTAAAAGGCGGACTTACTTCCGCCATTTACACCGAAGTGCTGCAGTTCTTCATGATCGTGCTGGGCTTCGCCCCGGTGGTGTACCTGGGCCTTAAGGACGTGGGGGGGTGGAGCTCCATGAACCATTCGCTCCAGACGGTGGCCCAGGATCCCGCTGCTTATAACCTTGGCACAAAAGCGTATTCAGCCGACGCCTGGACCAGCGCCTGGAAGCCTCTGCTGGGGGGGCCATCGGCCAACCCGATGGGTGTGGATATATTCGCCATGGTGTTCGGGCTCGGGTTTGTGCTCTCGTTTGGTTACTGGTGCACTAACTTCCTGGTCGTGCAACGCGCGATGGCGGCCAAGAACATGAGCGCGGCGAGGCGCACCCCTTTAATTGCGGCGGTGCCGAAAATGATTTTCCCCATCCTGGTAATCGTGCCGGGGATGATTGCCGTGGCCCTCACGTCCAATCCCGCGAAGAACTATCGCATTCCGCCTCCCATTCTCAGTGAACAGGTCTACGCAAAAGGTGTGGAGGCGGTTAAGGCGAGTGCCAGGTCGGATCCAATTTCGGCATTGAAAGCCGTGAGCGAGGCCATGGGCAAGAAAATGAATTCCGAGAAGGTCGCAGTACTGGAGAAGGACGCCGGGACCCTGACCGATGCCCAGATCAAGCAAGGCCTGTACAATGCCGTGGCGGAATACGACTACGATGGTGTGATTTTGTCGCTGGTAAAGAAGTATTGCCCTACCGGATTGCTAGGCCTGGCATTAACGGCGCTCTTGGCCTCATTCATGTCCGGCATGGCCGGCAATGTAACGGCGTTCAACACAGTATGGACGTATGATCTTTACCAGGCGTACTTGGCGCCCAACAAAAGCGACCAGCACTATTTCTGGATGGGGCAAGCCGTGACCGTGGTGGGCATTTTGCTGAGCATCGCCTGCGCTTATTTCGCAGCCATGTACAACAACGCCATGGATATCATCCAACTCGTATTCGGATTTGTGAATGCGCCATTGTTCGCAACGTTCCTGCTCGGCATGTTCTGGGCTCGCACTACCGGCACCGGGGCGTTCCTGGGCTTGTTTGGCGGCATCCTCGGCTCGGCCCTGTTCCATTCCAAGACCATAGCCGCCGGCAATTTGCCCGGCGTCAAAGGCGGCTACCTCGGCGTCGCCAGGATTTTCCCGAGCGAAATGGCACAGAACTTTTGGCTGGCCAGCTTCGCCTTTATTGTGTGTTTCACCCTTACGCTCGGGATATCCCTCGCTACAGCCCGTACCAAGTCAGATGAGGAACTCAAAGGCCTTGTTTATTCCCTTACCCCGAAAATCAAGGTCGAGGAACGGGAATGGTATTTGCGGCCAGCGGTAGTGGGGACGGTGCTGCTGCTGTGCTGCGTCGTTCTGAACATAATTTTCCGTTAACAAAAGGATCGCTCTATGGGACTCGACTTACGCTGGCCAATCGGCCTGATGTTTTCAATCATTGGGGCACTCTTGGTCGTCTACGGGCTGATGACTTCAGGGTCGCAAATCTACGCTCGATCTCTCGAACTGAACATCAACTTGGTATGGGGTCTAGTGCTGCTGGTGTTTGGCGCCGCAATGCTGATAATGGCCTCGCGTGGGGCCCGAAAAGGGGCCCAGGGGCAACCTTCGAATACCGAGACTCGGAAATGACCGCGGGACGATGAAAGCAAGTGTCCAAACCGCACCGTTCGGAAAGTTGGCCGATGGGACAGCTGTCGATTTGTTTACGTTGACCAATCCGGGTGGGTTGGTGGCAAAAATTTGCAATTACGGGACAATCCTCACCGAATTGCATGTGCCGGATCGCGCCGGAAAAAGCGGGGACATTGTGCTCGGGTTCGATAATCTCGACCAGTATCTCCGGGGCCATCCCTATTTTGGATGCACCGTGGGCCGCGTTGCCAACCGGATTGCCAATGGCCGGTTCGTTCTGGAGGGAAAAACTTATACCCTTGCGATCAACAATGGGCCCAACCATCTGCACGGCGGCGTTAAGGGTTTCGACAAAGTCGTCTGGAAGGCTGAACCGGGCGGCGGCGCGACCGTAAAGTTTTCCTATACCAGCGCTGACGGGGAGGAAGGCTACCCGGGGTGCCTCCAGGCGATCGTCGTCATGACGCTCACGGATGCAAACGAGCTGGTAATCAATTACAGCGCTGTCACGGATAAACCAACCCCGGTCAACCTGACCAATCATTCGTATTTTAACCTGGCTGGGCAGGGCGATGTTTTAGGGCACGAATTGATGTTAGCCGCCGACCAGTATACCCCCAAAAACCAGCACTCGATCCCGACCGGCGAGATAAGTCCGGTGAAGGGCACGCCAATGGATTTCACACAGCCGCACGCGATTGGGTCGCGATTTTCCGAGCTCAAAGAAAAACCTGTCGGCTACGATCACAATTTCGTGATCAACGGGGCCGGTTCGAACCCGCGGCTTACCGCGCGCGTATTCGAGCCCAAAACCGGCAGGGTGATGGAACTCTCGACCACCCAACCTGGCGTGCAACTATACACCTCCAACTACCTGGACGGCTCCCTGACGGGTAAACGGGGCGTGGTTTACCGCCAACACTCGGGCTTCTGCCTTGAAACGCAGCATTTTCCTGATTCAGTGAATCACCCGAATTTCCCTTCAACGATACTCCGGCCGGGCCAAACCTACCGCCAAACCACCGTTCATAAATTCACGACGGCATGACATCATTCTATGAGCCTTGCTGAACTAGGCCGGGAAGCCACCGATCAATTCAAAAAAATGTTTGGGCGCGAGGCGGAATGGGTCGCTGCGGCGCCCGGACGTGTGAACGTCATCGGCGAGCATACCGACTATAACGATGGCTTCGTCTTTCCGATGGCAATCGAGCGTTACACGGTAATCGCCGGCGCGCCGGCGGGCGGCAAAACCATTCAGCTTCGCTCGACGGCTGGAGCCGCCCCCGCGATGATTGACCTGTCGCAACCGCTGAAGCCGGCCAGCAAAGGGACCTGGTATAATTATCCGCTGGGGGTCATCGCCGGCTTTGCTGCGCGAGGCATCAACCCCAAACCGTTCGATGCGCTCATTCATTCGACTGTGCCGCTCGGGGGTGGGTTGTCCAGCAGCGCATCACTTGAAGTGGCCACGGCAACTCTTCTCGAATCCATCACAGGCCATAAACTTGATCCGGTGGACAAAGCATTGCTGTCGCAAAAGGCCGAGCATGAATATGCCGGCATGCCCTGTGGCATCATGGATCAGTTCATTTCGGTCATGGGCAAAAAGGATCACCTCCTGCTGCTGGACTGCCGGTCGCGCCAAACAGAACTTGTCCCGATGACCGATCCCTCGGTTTCGCTGCTCATTACCAACACCAATGTTAAACACGAATTGACCGGGGGGGAATATGCCCGCCGCCGGGCCGAGTGTGAGGAAGCGGCACGTGCGTTGGGTGTGCGTTCCCTGCGCGACGCCGATGCCCAGGCCCTTGAGCGGGCCCGTTCCAAAATGAGCGACACGGTTTATCGGCGCGCCCGGCACGTTATCGGCGAAATCGAACGCACTGTTCACGCCGCCGAAGGAGTACGTGCCTCCAATTGGCCGACCGTCGGTCAACTGATGTTTGCAAGCCACGCTTCGCTGCGAAACGATTACGAGGTCAGTTGCCCGGAACTGGACGCCGTTGTAGAAATCGCCCAATCCATTGGCGCGAGCGGCGGCGTTTACGGATGCCGAATGACCGGAGGAGGCTTCGGCGGCTGCACCGTGGCCCTTGTGAAATCAGAAAAGGTGAGCGCCATCTCGCAACGCGTGTCCGCCGAATACGAAGAACGGACCCGCATCAAGCCGACACTTTTCGTCTCGCGTCCCGCGGCCGGAGCGACTTTGCTCAAGCCGGAATCATGATGCCTTATTCAACGACGCGCTTCCCTTTTTTCCTGGCGTAGTACTGCTCTTTAATCCAATCGAAGGTGTGCTTCAGCCCGTGGTCGAGGGAAGTGTCCGGCTCCCAGCCGAGCATTTTCCGGATGAAGGTGTTGTCGCTGTTGCGG
Source organism: Verrucomicrobiia bacterium (assembly GCA_035294005.1). Classification (GTDB taxonomy): domain Bacteria; phylum Verrucomicrobiota; class Verrucomicrobiia; order Limisphaerales; family UBA8199; genus JANXQE01. Next base: position 32,290 of record DATGLT010000242.1, on the reverse strand, counting down.
CCGGCAACACCGCGCGGCGCGCTCAAATCGTAATTGCGTTCCAGCTTGATGCCCGCAATCTTCTCGACTTTGGAAACCAGGTCGTTGATGGAAACCAACTCGCTTGAACCCAGGTTAATGGGGGTGGCAATCAGTTCGTCCGAATGCATGATGCTGTCGATCCCCTTTGTGCAGTCATCAATATACATGAAGCTCCTGGTCTGGTGACCATCACCCCAAATGGAAATGGAAAGCTTACCTGAATCCATCGCTTCGATGACCTTGCGGCACATGGCGGCTGGGGCTTTTTCGCGCCCGCCATCCCACGTGCCCCAGGGACCGTACACGTTGTGGAAACGAGCAATGGCGGTTTTGAGTCCGCGTTCAGCCCAGTATTCCTGGCAAAACATCTCCGACATGAGCTTTTCCCAGCCATAGCCGCGTTCGGCCATTGCGGGGTAGGCGTCGGATTCTTTGAGCGCGCGCACCTTCGGATCCTGCTGAAGCTCGGTGTTGTACGCGCAGGCAGACGAAGAAAAGAAAAAGCGCCGCGCACCCGCCCGGTACGCCGATTCAATCATGTGCGTATTGATTAGAATGCTGCGCAGGCATTCGACGCGAAAACGCTCGATAAAACCCATCCCGCCCATGTCGGCTGCCAGGTTATAGACCTCTACAGCCCCTTCGCAGGCGCGCTGGCAATTGTGCTCCTGGCTCAAATCCAGCGTCAGGCATTCCACCCCTGGCACACGCTGATACCATTCCGGTAGCGGTTTCTTGTCCACCGCCCGAATTCGCGTAAATCCTTTTGCCTGAAAATACCGCACCAGAGCGCCGCCAATAAATCCGCCGGCGCCTCCCACTACGATCAAGTCGTTGGGTTGTAGTTTCGGGTCCTTCTCAACCAGCCGTTTTGGTTCCATAAAAATTAGTTGTGGTTTTTGCCGTGCCGCGCCCCAGCTTAACTTGGAGAACCTTGGGGATGGTCACGAAGCATGGGGACTGTGCCAAAACTCAACGGTCGGATCGAGGCTAAAATTCGTGCCGATTGTGGAATTTGCCAAACGCGATGACAGCCCCACGGGCAACGTTGTTCCACATCCACAAGGGCTTGGAGGTCAACCTTGGCTTTTGGTTAAGGGCTGTTTGGGCCCTGTGGCTGCCGCGGTTTTGGTGGGGGTTGGGTCTGCCGGGGCCGGATCCTGCTTTACCGCTTTCCAGATGCGGACGTGTTGTCGATGAAGGCTCGAAGTCAGCAACCAGCCGGCAATGAGAATGAGAACGGCGGCGCTGACCACCCACTTGGCGTGGTGCACGGCGCTGTCGTGTTCAGAAAGAGGGATATTCCTCGCCCGGCCAAGCCCTAACACGAGAGCCGATATGACCAGGCCAAACGCCCCGCCGCCAATCACCCACAAGGTCGCGCTTCGCCCGGACCTTTTTGCCATCGAGCCGAACCAAACGGCGGTTACCAGGGCGAATACCCATGGGAGTTTCAACGTTTCCATGGCCTGAACTTACCCGGCGTTTTCGGAAAATCACGCTAAAAGCAGCGACTGATCAACTGTTTGGTTTTGGCGAGCCGGTGATATTGGCTGGAGTTGTCAAACGGGTGACCAGTTTCAACGCATCGAGTAGTTGCCGATCCTCGCTGGACTGCAGTTCCTTCGCTGTCATGGTCTTTTCTGAGGCTGGGAACACCGGGTTTACTTCGGCGGGCAGGGCGACAGGAAAGTCCGGGGTCACCCCTTTATGCCAGAAAGATTGGCCCGTGGGTGTCAGCCATTCTTCTACGGCGAGCAGCAACGCTGAACCGTCAGATAATCGAAATTCCTGCAGGACCGTCCCGGTGCCAAAGGTTGTCTGCCCGACAAGATCCGCGCGATGGTTGTCCTGCAACGCTCCCGCCACTATCTCGGCGGCGCTTGCCGAGCCTTCATTGATGATAACCGCCATGGGCAGATTCGTCGCCAGGCCGCCCTTCTCGACGGCTACCGGTGAAATCTTCCCTTTGGCGTCTTTCGCCTGCAAAACAACTCCATCACCCAAAAACTGGCTTGCGACTCCAATGGCTTCGTCCAGCAGTCCACCTGGGTTATTTCGCAGGTCCAGAATCACCCCGTTGAGGCCCGCCTGCTCGATTTCCTGGAGGCTCACTCGAAGGTCCTTGGTCACGCCATTGTCGAAGCTCGCAACGCGGATATGGGCGATCGAAGTTCCTGGGACCTTGTGCCATGTGACGTCGTGCATCTTGACCGATGCCCTTGTCACCGCCAATTGGCGAGTGGAGCCATTGTGCGGGTCCTGGATGGTCAGACTGACTTTCGTGCCCGGCTTTCCGGTTATCTTTTCGGCAACCCGCGCCAGCGGCCAGTCTGTGACGTCCTGGCCCCCCACTTTTAGAATGATATCGCCCGGGTGCAATCCGGCTCGTTCGGCAGGTGAGCCGTCAATTGGTGCCACCACAACCACGTGCGGCCCTTTGACCTGAATCTCGATGCCGATTCCTTTGAATTCCCCGCGTTCCATGTTTTTGAGGTCTTTGACCATCCCGGGTGTCAAAAACGTGCTGTGGCCAGTGTCGCCCAAGGCGTCGACCATGCCGCTGATGGCGCCATAAGTAAGTTCCTCGGAGTGCAACGAGGAACGGTTAACGTACTGGCTTTCGATGGTGTTCCAGGCCTGGGCCATGAGCTTGAAATCCGGGTCTTTCCTGGCTGAGGAGCAGCCCATCGTGCCCAGCCACCCAATGAAAACCCCGCAAGCGAGGGCCAGGCCCACATTCAGCGGTGTATGCCGTTCTTTACTGCCATTCATCAGTTGCAGTGTATCATGGAGCGGCGTTTTCGCAGCTGCAGTCGCTCAAAATCGGGCGATTTACCCCAGTTTGGCCCTCAAACCCCCCGGGCCTTCTCATTTACAGCTCCTTGCTTCGATCGTATCTTGCAGTTTTTGTGGCCGTTGATACCAAAACGCGGGTTGTGGTCGGGATGAGCGGAGGAGTTGATTCCTCGGCGACGGCTGCATTGTTGCTGGAGCAAGGTTATGACGTCGTGGGCATCACTCTCAAGCTTTGGCCGCAGGATTGCGTTTCGCGCGCCGAAGACAAGTGTTGCGGCCCGCAAGCCGTGAGTGATGCCAGGGCCGTGTGCCATAAGCTCGGGATTCCGTACTACCTAATCGACGAGGCGGCTGAATTTCAGAAACACGTCATTGCGTATTTTGCCCAGGAGTACAAATCCGGCCGAACTCCGAACCCTTGCGTGATGTGCAATCAAAACCTGAAGTTCGGCAGGTTGTTGGCGCGGGCCGACCAACTCGGAGCGCAATTCATCGCGACCGGGCACTTTGCGCGCCTGGAACGATCCGCTGATGGAAAACGAACGCTGCTGCGCCGCGGGCGAGATTCCCGCAAAGACCAAAGTTATTTCCTGTTCTCACTTCGCCAGGATCAACTGTCGCGGGCGCTTTTTCCTCTGGGTGAAAAGAGCAAAGCCGATACTCGCGAGGTAGCGCGCCACTGTCAGCTTAAGACGGCTGAAAAGGAAGAGAGCATGGAGATTTGCTTCGTTCCAGATAACGACTACGGCAAGTTCCTGCAACAGGCCAGGCTTGCTGAAAGCCACCAGGGAGAGATTGTCGATCTTCACGGCACGGTTCTGGGCCACCACCAGGGCATCGAGTTCTATACCATAGGCCAGCGCAAGGGCCTTGGAATAAGCTCCCCCAAACCCCTGTATGTTGTGGAACTCGACCCGGCGGCAAACCGTGTGGTTGTGGGTGAAGATTCATCTTTGGACCGTGCAGAATTTGTGGCGGAGCGATGCAATTGGATACCTTTTGACCAGCCGCCCGCCTCGTTCAACGCGAGCGTCAAAATCCGTTACAATCATCCCGGCACGGATGCGACCCTGGTTCCCATCGAGGCCGGCAGAGTGCTCGTTAAATTGCACACGCCGCAGCGGGCCGTGACTCCCGGCCAGGCTGCCGTGTTCTACCAGGATGACCTGGTGCTCGGGGGCGGCTGGATAATGCGGTAGTTTCCCGGGCGGCCCTGTGACTTGCCCGTCCTCCAAACGGGGCTTCAGAAAAACCAGCGCAGGCCGAAGCAGAATACCGCGCATAACAGCGTTCCGAGGCCGAGCGCAACTGCTCCCGGGACACGTCTATCAGGAAGCTTAAGCCACATAAATAGACTGCTCAGGACCATGAAAAGCATCCCGGCCGCAATTGCGTCCATGGAATAAGCCCATACACTCGTGAGGAACCAGTCCCGTTGGTTGCGAGGATCATCCATTTGAACGCCTGTGAACGTGTGGAGCGTCCGGATTACTCCCCACGCGTTCACGTCGCTTTGCTGCACGGCTCCCCGCTTCCGGTCAAAATCCGCTTTAATAAAGAAGTAATGGCCTGGACGCCTGACCTGAAACTCAAATTGACTTGGGTCTGTCCGGGTGGTGGTCCACAGGATCTCGCCCACGATCCCAAGTTGGCGCATAATCTCGCGCGCCTGGGCGAGGTCGCCTTGCACATCCGGACCGGGCACGGCAATAGTCCGTTCGTAGGCGGTTTGGGTTCGGGTGCTCCAGAATTCGGTAAAACGCCAGGAGGGGTGGTTTAGAATCAGGCCGCTAAAGGCAAATAGCCAGACGAAGAACAGCAGGAAAAGTCCGACGTAGAAATGCAACTTCCGGTTCCAGCGCTCAAAATAGGCCCAGGCTCGGGCACTGCCGGGCTCAGTGGATGAGGGCATAAACAATTCCAAAAAATGACAACGCACCAGCACCGAGCAGGACCAACCCCACCGCGCGTTCCCCTCGCAACACATACCAGAGATAAACGCCGCTGATGGTGACAAACAGAATCAAATAGACGGTCGCATCGGCCATCCATCGCCATACCCTCATGTAAAACCAGTTCATTCGAATGTCCGGCCCATGTTGGCCCGGCGATTTATGGAGCGTTACCAGGGCATTTGCCACGCCGATTTCCCGGGTTTCGATAGTTGCCTCGCCGTCGCTCATACGAAGGTTTACGACCGTTTCGCGCCCCGGCACGGTCACGGGTATGACCAGGATGTTTTCCTGAACCAGCCGGCGAACGAACCCCACCTCACCGTGAACGCCGGCTCGTTGCAGCGCCGGTTTAAGTGTCTCGATCAGCGGACGGCCCGAGAGTTTTTGGAGCCCTTGCGGCAGCGGCGACATTGAGACGACGTGTCGGGTGGACTTTACCCGACCCAAGCCCGGCATCCAGGTGTGCACCAGGAAGAAAACGCTGATTGTGAAAACAAGGATGAAAGGGCTGATGAAAAGTCCCAAGTAAAGGTGAAGGTCTCGAGTGAGACGGTAAAACCCGGCTTTCATAAGCTGGTGCTTAGACGTTTCAAGTTTCCTGACCCGTGGGCCTGAGCAACGACGCCAACGCGGGGTGGCATTGGGGTTTTAGAAAGGCGCATTCTCAGAGCGTATGGGGATCCTCAGAGGCAAGCCATGAATAATTGGCTGTCAGTAACCGAGTTGCGGCAGACGCGGCAATGCCATAAATGTTGCGGCTTGCAACAAGGCACTCCAAAGATACCATAATCGCTGTCTTAGATAGTGGTGAGGCAAATTATTCATGTTGGCTAAGCGCATCAACCTGAGGAAAGTCTGAGCGGCGAATGGATTTTCATTTCAAGCCGGCGGAATTGGCACTTTGGAGCGCTGCCTGTATTATCTTTGGCTGGCTCATAAAAAGCCACTTTTCCAGCGGTCGCGATCTCAGGCTTCACAATTTTCGCTCGGCCATAACCAACCTGCGCGAGCAGTTTAACCTGGTGCGGGACGACATGCTGGTGGACGCACATGCTCAATCCCTGCCCAGGATCCGTGAGGAATGCTCAAAAATTCGCAACGATATCAGCCGGCGCAAGTGGGAACAGCTCACGGCTGCCACCACCAGTTATTCAGGTCTGACAAAAAACGACATTGAAAATCGGGATCTCGCGGCAAAGCTGGCGCGAGGTTCCAACGATGCGCCTCCTGCCAATTACTCGATCGGGCGCAACCGTTTAAACGAGCTGCTAGCCGAGATGATCCGGCAAGCCGAATAATCAGCCGGCGGTCCCAGGGAATTTCGGCGGAAAAACGTGGCCGCCGAGGTAACGAGGCGGAAGGGACCCGCGAAAATCAAGAAGTCCGCCTCATCAGAGGGTGTGTTCCATTTGGCCTAGGGTAAGCTCCCTATTCATGAAATCCGCAGCGGCTGTTAAGCTTGGCGAGCATGAGAACTGCCAAGAGCAAATTGAAGATCAAAGACGCGCGCAGGGTCCACACGGCTGAGATGTGGCTGGGCCTTGGCAAGCCGAGGCAGGCTCTGCTGGAGTTGCAACGCCTGACCAAACGCGCCTGGCATCATCCCTGGAGTGAACAGGTACTTTGGCGCGCTGCCCAGTCGCTGGGTTAACCCTAGTACACCCGCACTCGGTAAAAAATCTGCCGGTCCGGCACATAAGCCGGGTCGACCACCGTAACAGTCTGATTCACTCCTGCAATGTTGTCCTGCACGGACCGCCAGGTCGTCAGGTCCAACGATGCTTCAACCCGGTACGTTCGATTGGTTGAGGTGCTGAACTGGACCTGGTAGCGGCCGTCACTTCCACGGCTCACATTGGCTATACTAAAGACGGAAGCTGAGTTGGTGGGGTTGGTATTAGCGCGGAACTCCTGCCAGTTGGGCATGCCGTCAAGGTCCGAATCGAGGTTTTCGGCGTTGGTAAAGTCCCCCGAAAATCCGTAATACATCAGCCACAAAACAGGTGTTCCGTGCGGCAACACGGGATAAAAGGAAACAAAATTCGTCGCATTTTCAAATGAGAAGCTCTGGCCTCCCGTATTGGTGTAAATGGTGTTGTCGAGGTCGAGCAGGCTAAACGCGGTGCTCGGATCGATGGGATCTTCGAAACTAAATGTCAGGAGTTTGCCGAAAGCGGCAAAGGGCAAACTGGTTGTCAGGTCAGCGGGCGAGGGGCTGCTGAACAGCAGCCAGGCACCTCCGGCTCCGTCGTTCGTGCTAGCGAGGCTCCAACCGTCGAGCAGTTCTCCGGGACCGGTTGACTGGAGGCTGACCGAGCAGGGCCAATTCGCGCGGTAGTGGACTCTCAACTGTCGCACCAGGCGAGGGATGTAGCTGGCCCGCAAATCGAGGCCGGTCGGTTGGATTTCCGCGTTAGGAACGATGCGTAAGGAGCCGGCCAACACCGGGCCGGCATTGGATATTGCATGGTAGTAGCCAATGATAAAGTTGGTCACCGCTGGTGTGATATTGGTCGTGGGCGGGTCGGTTGTGGTATCAATGTTGGTGCTGCCGAGGGTGTAAGGGTTTGTGGGAGAATTCGCGGTCAGCCCCTGATAGGTAACTTGAAAGGACGGCATAAACGCAGTGGCGGATCGCTTCAAAGTCGCCCAGCGCAATGAGTACTGCCCCCGAGCCATCTTGCTGATAAATGCGAATTGCCGAGCGATATCTCCCGGATTCAGAGCAGGAAAGTAACGTCCCTGGGTGCTGCCCGCCAATAATTGGAGGAACGTTGGATCCAACTCGTCTCCAAACCCGACCGTGAAGACCTGGACATTGGCGGCCATAGCAGCGTTGACGACATTACCGATGGTGCTCGTGCTGGATTCATCGCGACCATCCGAGACGAGGAGCAGGTAATGCTGTTCGTCGCGATTTGCAGGTCCCAACTTCTGGATTGCGGCCATCGCTGCATCCCAACAACGTGACCCAGCCGAAAAATTACGAACGTAGTTGGTCCAGATTCCCGCAATCGCGCTATCGACCCGGAGCTTGTCCGTGGTGAGGCCGATTACGTTTGTGGGGTCCTGATCCTCGCGATGAAACTCTTCAACGCCGATTTGAGTATCGATTGATTGCTGATTCACAAACCCGATCGCGCCGCTCACGAGGTTGTCGACCGCGTCGGAAACTCCATCATGATTGGTGTCTCCGTTGTTCAACGAAGCGATGCTTTCGGTGAAGTCAAGCACCAGGTACACTTTGATGACCTTTGCTTTGATGCTGGTTCTCGAAACGAAAGCCCCGGTTTCCGAAGGGCTGATGGGTTGCGCATCTTCAAAACACGTGACCGAGAGAAGGCCTGGATCGGCCACAATCCCGGTGCCAACGGTGGGGTCGTTGTCGTCCAGCAAAGAAAACGTGAAGTCCAGCAAATAGGGAGACGAGTAATTATAGCTAACGTTGCCGATCGAGAGACCCGCCACGGGCGCGTTACTGATGCTGAACTGGACCAACGCACTTGCCGAGCCCCACGCGTTGCTGGCCGAAATCATGGTGGAATAGTCGCCCCCAAGCAGAGGTGTCCCACTAATCGTTTGCCCCGTCGGGTCCACCGCCAAGCCAGGCGGCAAGTTCACTGCGGAGAAAACCAGGTTCGGCCCGGTGCCAACAAGAGGCAGGCTAAAGGCAACGCCTTCGGTGCCGCTGACACTCGGAGGCAGTTTCAGCACGGGCGCAGCGGACACCACACTGAGATTCAGAATGGAGCTGCCGAAAGCGCACGAATTTGAGGCGCTGAGGATTGGGCCGAACAAGCCGCTCTCCAAGGGAACTCCGGAAATGACGCCGCTTGCCGTATCGATGCTGAGTCCGTTCGGCAAGTACACCGCACCGAAACTCGTCGGCGAATGCGTCGCTTGAATGGTAAAGTTGAAAGCGACGCCTTGAGTCGCCACGGCCGTCGCCGGGCTGACAAACCCGGGTGGCACGCCACTCACGGTTAGCATCGCCGAAACGTTCGTCGCCCCGAAAAAATTACTGACCGAGACCATGTATTGCCCGGCTTGCCCGGAGTTGATGTTGGTTAGTACCAGAGACGAGTTGGTCGCTCCGTCAATTGGCACGCCTTGGAAGAACCATTGATAGCCAATTTTTAAGGTCTTTGAAGGGCTTGTAGCTTTTACTTGGAACGAGGTCGAATCGCCGCAAAGGACGTTTGTGTCGGCAAAAGCTGAAACAATCCCCGGAACCAGGCCTTGAACCACGAGGTAAGCCGGTTGGCTGGCGACCGATCCAAGCTCATTGCTGACAATCACCGTGTATGGCCCGGCATCGAAAGATTGCACCGTTGGGATGTCTAAAATCGGGGAAGTAGCACCTGCGATGTTTGTCCCGGAATGCTGCCATTGGTACGCGAGGGGCGGTGCACCTCCGGCGACAACTTGAAACATAGCTTCATTTAAGTGGTAAACCGCCTGGCTCACCGGCTGGGACACAATCACGGGCGGCCCGCTTGTGCTGATATCGAGAGGACTAATTCCCCTGTCCACCGCGCCGTTATTGACTCCTCGCTCTGGAGCGGACCCTGAAACAGGCAACGGTTCGGAGCCGATTGCGGACAACGCCGCGAGCGCGAGTACCGCGGCCATGACGGTCAAGCGGTTTGATCGGGAGCGCGACCGTCGAATGGTTCTTTCAAACAACTGGCGAGCCGAAGTTTGGGTTGAGAGCGACATGGGTGTAGAAAAGTGACGGGTTCTCGAGAGCTGCGCGACGGTCATCGAGTCTAAAGCAAAGCTTATGCCAATGCTCTCCAGTAGTAGAAACGCCGTATTTATCGACCAGTTCTACTTAACGGGTTGCGTGGCTTTCACGCCTTTGGCGTGAAATTCACGCTTTTCGGCTCGTCTCTTTACCTGACGGATCCGACTGGATCTTTATTCGTTCACGGCCACATTAGTTGCGAAACGACGACGCTATGCCCGAGCAGCCGGTTTATTATTTCGATAACAACGCTACCACGCGGGTCGCTCCTGAAGTGGTCGAAGCGATGCTTCCCTACCTCACCCGGCAATGGGGTAACCCTTCGAGCGCTTACTCGTTCGGCCACGAGATTGGGCGGGCCCTGGACCGTGCGCGCCAGAACGTTGCTGAATTGGTTGGGGCTGAAGCGCGCGAGATCATCTTCACCAGTTGCGGAACCGAAAGCATTAACGCGGCGATTCACAGCGCGCTAGTCACACGACCGGAGCGCCGCCAAATCGTCACCACTGCCGTCGAGCATTCGGCAACTCTCAAATTCTGCGCTTTTTTGCAGAAGCAGGGCTACAAAGTGCGCGTCGTTTCGGTCGATTCCTCCGGGGCCCTGGACCTGAGAGAACTCGAAAAAGTTATAGGGCCTGAAACAGCGCTGGTTTCCGTAATGCTGGCCAACAATGAAACCGGTCTGTTGTTTCCCGTTTCGGAAGTTGCGGAACTGTGCAGGAGCAAAGGCGTTCTGTGCCACACCGACGCCGTCCAGGCAGCCGGCAAAATCAAGGTTGATGTTAAGGAGTTGGGCGTGGATTTCCTCTCGTTATCCGGACACAAGATTTATGCGCCGAAAGGAATTGGCGCTCTCTATGTTCGGCGCCACACGAAATACCAGCCCTACATTATCGGTGGAGGACAGGAACGGGGTCGGCGCGGCGGAACTGAGAATGTCGCCAACATTGTGGCTTTTGGCCGCGCGGCGGAACTGGCCCTGGAACGGCTTAATCAAGCGAAGCTGGTGGTCCGCGAACTTCGGGACCGGCTCGAGGCCGGCATCCTCGAGCGTGTGCCTGGTTGCGGAAGGAATGGCCCGACCGAACCACGTTTGCCAAACACGAGTAACCTTTGGTTCCGAGGGGTTGAGGCTGAAGGAGTGCTGATGCTGCTGGACCAAAGTGGCATTTGCGCCTCGAGCGGTTCGGCTTGCACGACCGGGTCGCTGGATCCGTCTCACGTGCTGACCGCCATGGGGTGCAACGCCAGCCGGGCACGAGCTAGTATCCGGTTGAGTCTCGGCATGTACAATACGCCCGCCGAAGTGGACTACGTCCTGGAGCAGTTGCCTCCCATTATTGAGCGTCTTCGGGCCAACGCCCCGGTGGAAGAACCCGCGATTTCAGGCAGCGAGTAGCCGCCGGTTAGCAGTTCGAGCACTCTTCGTCTTATCTTTCGATCAGATGGATCTGGGGCGCTTTGATCATCGCGGTAAGATCTGCTCCCGGCTGGATTTTTAACTCCTCACACGCTTGTTTGGTGAGCACCGCTGACAATGGAAACCCGGCATCCAGGTCAATTCTGAACATCGGACCTTCAGCCCGGAGCGCCACGACCTTTGCGGGCAGGCTGTTTCGTGGACTGCTCTGCCCGGGCGCGCCTCTGACGAGGATAACGTCTTCGGCCCGGATACACACATAGACATCTTTTCCCGGCTCGATGTCGGAGTTGAGCGACACCACCCTGGATTGCCCGATTTCAACAGTTGCCAACCCGTCGCCGGTTTTCAGGACGCGTCCCGGCTCTACCGTTTCCATCGCAACAATGCCGGCTACCGCCAGGCTTGAAGGCCGGCTGAATACAGTGTGCACGGGCCCGCGCTGAACGATGCGGCCTCGTTCCAACACGACCAGCTGGTCACCTAATGCGAGGGCCTCGTTCCGTTCATGCGTCACCAGCAATGTCGGAATTCCCAGTTGTTTCAACAATCTCCGAAGATCCCTGGTCAGGCGCTGTCGTGTGGGCGCATCCAACGCTGACAGAGGCTCATCCAGGAGCAGCAGCCGCGGCTTGCTAATTAGGGCCCGCGCCAGGGCGACTCTTTGACGCTCGCCTCCGGACAATTCCGCAGGGCGCCGGTCTTCCAGGCCATCCAGCGCCAGCCAGCGCATGGTTTCGGCAACGCGTCCTGCACGTTCAGACCTGGAAAGACCGGCCAGCGCGTAGCCGATGTTTTGGGTCACGGAAAGATGAGGGAAAAGCGCGTAGTCCTGGGGAACCAGGCCGACATGCCGGCGTTGAGGAGAAACGTGGCTTCCTTGCTTTCCATCAAACCAGGTTTCATTCCCGAATCGAATGTAACCCTCGTCCGGACGTTCAAGCCCGGACACGCAACGAAGCACCGTCGATTTACCGGAGCCTGAAGCCCCGAACAAGACCGTGACCGAAGCCGGTCCGCTTGTACGCAACTCCTCAAGCTGGATTCTCCATCCGGAACGGAAGGAACGGACAAAACTCGCATCGAGATCCTCGGTCATCCTTTTTCCTTCCGCTCAAGGTAGGCGCTGGCAAACCAAACGGCGATCAACGCCATGCACGCCGAAACTGCGGCCAACAACCAGGCATGCGCATCGCGCCCCAGTTGCACGTCCTGGTATACCGCCAGTGACAGCGTCGTAGTCTGGCCGGGAATGTTGCCTGCAACCATGATAGTGGCCCCGAATTCTCCCAAAGCGCGGGCAAATGCGAGTAAGGTTCCGCCCAACACCCCGCGCCGCGCCAGAGGCAGAGTCACGGTAAAAAACACGCGCCATTCTCCCGCGCCCAGCGTTCGGGCAATCTGCTCGAGGGTGACATCTACCTCCTCAAAGGCGGTCCGGGCCGCTCGGACCAGCAGCGGCACAGACATTACAGCCAGGGCAATCACCACCGCGCGCCACGTGAAAATCACGTCGAGACCCAACACGTCGTGCAAATATTTGCCAATAAAACCGCGCCGCCCAAAAATTTGGAGCAACGCAAGTCCGGTTACAACGGGCGGCAATACGAGAGGCAACGTGACCAGTGTTTCAAGGAGGGCCTTGCCGCGCCAACGCAGCCTTGCCAGGCACCAGGCCAGCGCCAGGCCAAACGGAAGCACCAGCACTGTGCTCAGCGCGGCCATTCTCGCGGTGAACCCAATCAACTGCCATTCCTCGAAACTCATTGGGCCTTATGGAATGACCACGAAGCCATGCTGTTCAAAAATCTTCCCCGCCGCCCTGCCTTCGAGGAATTCGATGAGGCGCCTGCCCGCCTCAGGATTCTTCGCCGCCCTGATCAATGCCAGCGGGTACCGGATTTCCGGCCCTTGCTTCAAAGGCACTCCATAAGCAATCGCGACCTTATGCGACACCAGGGCGTCGGTGCGATACACGATGGCCGCGTCGGCATTGCCCGCCTCAACCGCGGCGAGGGCGCCTCGCACATTTTCTGTTGGCACAATTTTGGGAACGATTTCTGCCCATAACCCCTGGCTTTCCAGGTATTTCCTCGCATAAACGCCGGCGGGGACTGTGGCCGGATCTCCGAGCGCGATTCGATGGATCGCCGGGCGGGTGAGGTCATCCGGCGAGCGCACTTTGGCGCCGTGATCCGCCGCCACAATGATTACCAGTGTGTTGGACAGCCGGGCACGGCGTGTGCCCTCCGCCAGTAGCCCCTTTTTGTCCAGGCGATCCATTTGCGCCTCATCAGCGCAGAAAAAAACATCCGCTGGGGCACCTTCCAGGATCTGCCTGGCAAGGGTGCTTGAGGCGGCAAAATTGAACAGGGGTTTCTGGCCGTATTGAGCCTCGTAAACGGCGCCGATTTCCTTGAGGCTCTCCATGAGACTGGCGGCCGCGAAAACCGTAACTTCCGCGAACGCTCGAGATCCGAGCGCGCATGAACAAAGCGCGACCATAAACCACGACCGTATTGATGACTTTCTACATTTCATACCAAACGACCTGTTGAGCGCTTCTTGACAAATACCCGTGACCCCTGCTCATTGCAACGGACGGATTTTGATTTATGCGACCTCTTTTTAGCGCCTTGATCGCTCTGGCCGCCGTGTCGGGCTGGGCCGCGGCCCAGCCCGGCAGCTTTGTTATTGACGATGACAAGTATTCAGACCGTGTGCTGCAGTCCGCGGAAAGGCTTCTGCAACAGCACCGGTTGGTGTCCCTGCAATCCCTGCAACAGCAGGTCCGCAGGCGGGGCACGCCGTTGAATTTGTTGCCGGTGTCGCGGGAGAAGCTTGAACCCCCTGAATTGTGCGAACGTTTGCGCGAAAGCACCCTCGCCGTGGGCACGTTCTATAAATGCCCGGATTGCGGGAACTGGCACTTCAGCAGCAGTTCCGGTTTTGTCGCTGCCGAAGGCGGGGTGATTTCCACGTGCTGCCATGTCATCATAACGGACGACAAGGACGTCAAAGAGGCCTACCTGGTGGCGGCTGATTCTTCCGCACGCGTCTACCCGGTGGAGGCGGTCCTGGCTGCGGATACCCGGGCTGATACCTGTCTCCTGAGGATCACCGCCCCCGGACTCAGGCCGTTGCCGTTTCGCACCGGCGCCCGCCCCGGCGAAATGGTCTACTGCTTGAGCCATCCTGGCGGTTATTTCTTTATGTTCACCCAGGGGATGATCTCGCGACTGAACCGTCGCACCAATGCGGATGCCCAGGATCTCGACGGCAACCCGGCCGTTCCATCCCGACCCGTGCTGATGCTCAATATCACTGCGGAATTTGCTCCGGGATCCAGCGGCGCGGCTGTCGTGGACGGCTGCGGAAATGTCGTGGGCCAGGTCGCCAGCATTGCCGATGCAGGCGAGCCCGCCTCTCCCAATGAGGACGATGCTCCTGCCTCTCCGAGTGTGCCCGTTCGATTTTGCACTGCGTCCGAAGAAATCCTCCCCCTTACCAATCCGAACTTCGCGAAGGAATTTCACGCGCCACAACTGCGCCCTGCAAAAAAGCCCAAGTCCAAGACTCGACAACTGCAATGAAGGAGATGATGGCGACAGGTGTCTGCCAGTACGCCCTGAGTAGTTGCGTTCAGGAACTGCCGGGGTGAGGCTCCGGCGGTGTTGGGTTGTGGCAGGGGTGTATCAAGCCGAGGTCAAAGGTCGGCTTTGGTGACCGGTTACGCCGGGGATTACTGGCGGTCGCCGCGCGGCTGGGAAGTTTGTTCCTGCAGTTCAGCATCAGTGGTCTTTTTCTGGGGAAATCCCACTGCCTGAGCCAGGATTATCCTTTGTCCCTGGCGCAGGTTCATTGCGGCTGCCAGGGCGCCTCGATCCAGGTCATGAACGACCGTAACCAGCTCCTGCGAAGCGCAATAAAGATAGACATTTTGACAGATGCAGCCCGCGTCGAATCCGGCATAGAACGGGCGAGTCTCGGGGCTTGCCTTGGCGAGGCGATCCAAGTCGGCAACGTAGATTAACGTGAGGGGCGCTTGTTTGAACGAATCCTGGCCACCCGCTTTGGAACGAATATCGTCCGGAGCAATGAAGGCTAAAATGTTTGCCTTGGCATCATAGAGAAAGAGACCCTCTGGCAAGGCCACATAAACGTCGACTTCCTGAGAATTCATGGCCGAAGGGGCGGTGCGCTGACCGGTCTGTGGCCGATTGATCCCAAATCCTGCCCAGAGCAGGTTGGCCAATGTTTGGAGCGGGATTTTGTCCGAATTGAATTCCCTTGTGGTATGCCGTAACCGGAGGGCCTCCATCAAAGGTTTGCCGCCCGAAGTTTGGGCCGGCGGCAAAACGATATTTTGAACTTTACCGGCTTGGGCCGAAGCGAATAAGGCGCAGAAGAAGGCCGAGCCGACCAGGATACTCACCAGGCCAGGACGCATAGTTTTGCAAACAAAGGTTCATTTCACAATTTGGCCATGATCATAAACCGCGACCCGGCCGACGTCATAGTGAAGGTCGAGAGCGAAACAATCCACCTCGTAATGATCAAGGGCTGGGTAAACGGCCAGCTTTGCCTTGAGGTCCTTAATTTGCTGGTCGAGGTTTTTCTGTTTCTCTTGCGCCGCGCTTTCGATGTCTTTGAGTTGTTTTTCTTCCTCAGCCAGCAAACGCGAGACCAGAGCATTTCTTCGAATGGTCTTCTGTTGCTCGGTTATGGCCTGTTGACGCATCCTGGCATCGCTTGCTTCTCCTGCGGCACTGGCGCGTTGCCGCAGCAATTCCGAGAGCCGGTTGTTTAAATCTTCAAATTCGACCAGGTCCTCCACCGGGGGATTTTGCAACAATATTTTCGGAAGACCGCTCGGTCCTTTGTCAGCGTCCGTTTGTTCGCTGTTTCCATCTACTCGGGCCTCGACAATCCACGCGCCCTCATTCGTCCCGGTGATTGAGCCGGTGATGTGAACCCAGGCGGAAAGAGGACGCGGACCCTGGTGTTTCGACCACCATGTGCATAATGGCGTAAGGTCTATCGTATAGGACCCGACTGTCCGCCGGGGGTGTTGCGCCGGGCTGGCGGACAGGTTGACCGCGTTCGTTAACACGAGCGCAAAGCTAGCAACGCCCAAGGTAAGGTGCAGTAGGCGGTTACTGGCCGATAACCCATCAATCGGTCTCATGTTTTGGTTAAACATGTTTTGGCGTCGCGCTGTCCAGGGCCACGAACAGCAGGAACCCCGGAAACTTCCTCAGGCCACTTCCAGTTCTGGTTTGGCACATTCCAGGCCCCAGTAGTGGGTAATGGACTCAAACAGCCGTTCGACCGCCCGGTAGTCCATCGGCTTGACCATGTACGCGTTGGCGCCGAGCTCGTAAGCCCGGTTGATATCTGCCGGATCATTTGAAGATGAAACAATGATGACAGGGATACGCCGCCACGGCTTGTCGTTACTTTTAATCCATTCGAGGACATCAAATCCGCTGCGGCGCGGCATTTTAATGTCCATAACAATGAGCCTCGGAAGAGGGTACGCAGCACGGTCGGCGTACTTGCCTTGACCTCGCAAGTAACTAATGGCTTCTTCGCCATCAGTAACCACCTGCAACGGGTTCGGGATCCGGGCAGTCCGGAAAGCTCGTTTGACCAGGAAAATGTCGTTTAAATCATCCTCGACGAGCAATACGGTAAACGCGTTCTTTTCCATATCAAGTACTTGCAACAAGCAGGCGCAATCTAGCCGTACCCGGGCAAAAATGCCAGTCGTGTAAAACGCCCGGGGGGGCGTATTGGACAACCCTCGGCGATTTACATTTGAGCACGCTGCTGCTAAGAGGGTGGCGTGTTAAATGATGCGGGGCTGTGGAAATCGTTGAGATTGCCTGACCGTCTTGCTTTGATTGCAGGTCCCTGTGTCATTGAAGACGAGGAGATCTGTTTTCGGATTGCCGATAAGCTCAAGAAGGCAGCTGACAAACTTAAAATCACTTACGTCTTCAAGGCAAGCTACGATAAAGCCAACCGGACTTCCGCGAAGTCCTTTCGGGGCCCGGGGTTGGACCGCGGCCTCGAAATGCTCGCGAAAGTACGCGCGAAAACCGGAGTGCCTGTCCTGACCGATGTTCATACCGAACCCCAGGCACAGGCCGCCGCCAAAATTGTGGATGTGCTGCAAATTCCGGCATTTTTGTGCCGCCAAACCGACCTGATCCACGCCGCCGTTGCCACAGGGCGAATTGTTAACTTGAAAAAAGGCCAATTCCTGTCGCCCCAGGAAATGGGCCAGGTCGCCGAGAAAGCCAAAGCGGCTGGGGGAAACCGGTTGCTAATCACCGAACGCGGAACGACGTTCGGATACAACAACCTGGTTGCGGACATGCGTTCAATACCCATTCTGGGCAGGTACGGGTTCCCGGTTATCTTCGATGCGACTCACTCGGTTCAATTGCCCGGTGGCGGTGGCGACAAATCCGGCGGACAGAGCGAGTTTGCCCCGGTACTGGCTCGGTCCGCCGTTGCCGCGGGCGCAAACGGGATTTTTGTCGAGACCCATCCGGATCCCAACCGCGCCTTGAGCGATGGGCCGAACATGATCGCGCTCGGCGACATGCCCCGGTTTCTTTCGAGTATTTTGAAAGTGTTTTTTGCCATTCGCTAAGAATGCGTCGTTTCTTCTGCGGCCTTTTGTTATGGATCGTTGCGACGGCACAGGTCCTGTCCTGCTCTGCGGCCAGCGCGCTGTTTGGAGGAAAGGGAGTGCCGGTCAAGGGCTTTAAGCTCGAAGAACCCTATCCGCCGCCGCATGAGAGCCAAACGCGATCGCGGTTGGAAGGAGGCAAGGCCTTTGTCCTCCCCAGCGGCAGCGCCGATTTGTCCGACGGCGTCGTGCTGTATCTTTACAGCGAAACAAACACCCCCATCCTGGTTGTTCGAGCTCAATACTGTTTCTATGACTCCAGCAATCACTTGATCTCCTCGACTGGGCCCGTCCAGATGCAAACAGCCGACGGAAAGTTCGCCATTCAAGGCACGGGCTTCACATTTTGGCAGCAGACAAATTCCACCAACTCGAGCCTGATCATCTCTAATGACGTCCACACCCGGATCGAATCGGCAAGCCTCGCCAGCGCATCGACCAACCGGGCCGGACCCGACTCGGCCCAGGAGGGGCCCTTGGAGGTCGATTCCAAGAGCTTCAGCTATGACGGGGCGACCGGGCTCGGGATATGGACACAAAACGTCCATGTCACAGGAACCAACCTGGTGGTGTTAAGCCAGGAACTCACGGCCGAGGTGCCGGTCAAAGATGGCCAAGTACGTTCACTCCTGGCGGAGAAGGAGGTGGATGTGAAATACGGTTCGATGCACGCCACTGGAGGCATTTTGAATTACGCGCCCGCCACGGGCCTGATTAGGCTTTCACAAAACGCGGCCTGGGACAGCGAGGACCGGCGGGGGCACGGCGACGAGTTGATGATCGATCGAACCAATCACATTTTTCAAGTGATCCATCATGCCTGGCTTCGGTTGCCCGGCCACGCTCTGGGCCAATCCGGCTTTCTGGCAAGCTCGCCTTCGGTAACGAATGCGCCTGCGCTCACTAATTTTGTTGAGATTTCCTGCGACAACTACGAGATCCGGACTAACTCGGCCATCTTCAGGAACGGGGTCTTGATGCAAGAACATGTGGGCAACGTCATCCGAAGCAAAATGACCTGCAGCGGTGACATGAGTGTTACGTTCTCAGGAACGAATGAGTTTCAGACACTCACCGCGGCGAAGGAGGTTAAGATCGGGATAAAGGGCGAAAAGCCGGGCGAGGACCGGATTTTCACCGCGGACCGCGCGTTTTACACGCATACCAACGGGGTGCTCGAACTCACGGGGAAACCGACTTGGGAGGCCGGGTTGACTCGTGGAAAAGGCGAGGTGCTGCGAATCAATACGGTTAAGGAGGAGATGTTTGTCCAGGGAAATGCTTCGATGCGTCTTCCGGCGAATCAACTTTCGGCCCAGGTGGTATCCGTTCCTCGGCCGAATAGCGGGACGAACGTGCATCCGAACGCAGTCACCAATCAGCCCCCGCGACTCGGCACAAACCAGTTTGCAGAGATTTTTTGCGAGGAATACACGCTTGGGACAAATCACTCCGTCTTTGTTGGCGGTGTTTATGCCACGCACCCGGAGATGAACTGGTGGTGCGAAACACTACTGGTGCAGACGCCCGGTTCGGGCGTGACCAACCTGATCGCGGACCAGAATGTTGTCTTCGAGGTGATGAGCCAAAGCGGGCCTTTCCACGGGACTGGCGACCACGCCGTTTATACTTTTGGGACGGCCTCGACCCCAACCAACACGGTCCTGATCAATGAAATGCGCCTCACCGGCACGCCCGCAGTCCTGACCAATGCGGCCCGGGGCGGGTTCCGAAACCCGCTCGTTATTTGGGATCGCGCCCGCGACACGTTGCGCCTGCCCGGAAACGAATACCTGATCCAGGGCGCGGCTAAACCGGTCGCGACGAACATATTCGTATTGCCGAACAAAAAACGGACGAAATAATGGCTTCAGGCCCATTCATCACCGAGGCCACTCACATGCTCGAAGAGTCGATAACACCGGCACAGCCAGGCGGAACCAGCGTTGTTCCCGGGATTTCCACGACCTTTGAGCCGCTCCTGACGACGGATAAGCTGGTCAAGGAATACCGGCACAGGCGCGTGGTCAACGGCGTTTCCATCAGCGTTGGCGCGGGAGAAATTGTCGGGTTGCTTGGCCCCAATGGGGCGGGCAAGACGACCACCTTCAACATGGTCGTGGGGGTCGTTAAACCTGACTCCGGCGAAGTCCGGTTTCAGCAGAAGTCGATTACGCGTTTTGCGATGCATAGAAGGGCGCGCTTCGGAATCGGCTATCTGACACAGGAACCCAGTATTTTCCGGAAGCTCACGGTCGAACAAAATATTCTGGCGATCCTCGAGACTTGCCGGATGAAGCGCCGCGAACGGGCTGTCCGGCTGAAATATCTGCTCGACGAACTGGACCTGGCCCGTTTGTCAAAAAGCAAAGCCTACACGTTGAGCGGCGGAGAAAAGCGGCGGCTGGAAATCACCCGGGCCCTGGTCACCAGCCCGAAACTCCTGCTGCTGGACGAACCCTTCAGCGGCATTGACCCGATCGCGGTGTATGAAGTCCAGAAGATCGTCCGCCGCCTGAAGGAACGCGGGTTGGGAATATTGATTACGGATCACAATGTGCGGGAGACCTTGAAGCTGGTTGACCGCGCGTACCTGATTCACAAAGGCGAAGTCGTCTATGAAGGCGCGGCGGAGCAACTGGTCAATGATCCCAAGGCACGGGAAATCTACCTCGGCCCGGAGTTCAATCTCTGAAAAACATTATGCTACGCGATCAAGTCACTGTCGAACGCTTCTACACCGAGCATGCCAGCAGCCTTGAATTGAGCCTGCTGGCCGGCGCCAGCGGCCTGAAGCGGACCATCCGCGAGCCCACTGTCAATCGGCCCGGCCTGGTTTTGTCCGGGTTCACCCGCTACTTCGCCTTCAAACGGGTCCAGGCGATTGGCAATGCCGAAGCTTTTTTTCTTAAATCTCTCCCCGAGGAAGAACGCGCCCGCCGGTACGAAACGTTTTTTTCGTTTAAAATCCCGTGCGTCATTTTTTCTCGAAACTTGCATCCGGACAAATTGTTTCTTAAAGCCGCCGAAGCCGCCAAGGTGCCTATTTTCCGGTGCCCCCTGGTGACGATGAAGCTCATCAATATGGCGACACTGGCCCTGGAGATGATGTTTGCCCCGCGCAGCACGGAAATGGGCAGCATGGTCGATATCCTCGGAGTGGGAGTGATACTGCGGGGTGAAAGCGGCATCGGCAAAAGTGAAAGCGTCCTGGCGCTGA
Source organism: Verrucomicrobiia bacterium (assembly GCA_035294005.1). GTDB lineage: Bacteria > Verrucomicrobiota > Verrucomicrobiia > Limisphaerales > UBA8199 > JANXQE01. The sequence continues at coordinate 11,425 of DATGLT010000242.1, read as the reverse complement.
TCGAACGGGGCTACAGTCTTGTGGCGGACGATATCACCAGGGTCACCCTGGTCGACGGTCGGCAGGTAGTCGGCACCAGTGCTGAAGTGACCAGAAACCATATGGAGGTTCGGGGCATCGGAATTATCAACGTCGCCGCCATGTTCGGGGTCAAAAGCATTCGCCATGAGAAAGGGGTTGACCTGGTGGTCACGTTGAAGTTGTGGAATGAAGTCGAGGACGTCGATCGGCTCGGGATCGAGCAGGAATACGTCAATATTCTGGGCATTGATATCCCGCACATCACGATTCCTGTCCGGCCAGGACGCGACCTGGCGAGGCTCATCGAGGTGGCAGCGTTCCAAACCAAACTAAAGTCCTCCGGTTATAACCCCGCAAAAGAACTCAATGACCGGCTGATTTCCCGCATGGCGGCCGCCGCGAAGCTCTGACCGGCGGAAAAACCCATGAAAATGGCCGGAATTCGGAGATTTCAGTGGCAAAAATTGCGGCCATCAGCTACCTATACTGCAAAGCACAATGAGTGCAAAGAAGCTAGCGGGTAGCGATTCAACCATGACGAAAGATTTCCTGGTGTGCAATAAACTGGGAATTCACGCGCGACCCGCGGCCAAGTTCGTTCAAACCGCGAATCGATTTTCCTGCGACATCTTTGTCGAAAAAGACGGCGAGAAGGTGAACGGCAAAAGCATCATGGGTTTGATGATGCTCGCCGCGGGGCCGGGCAGCAAATTGACAATCTACGCCGACGGCAACGACGCTTCCCAGGCATTGGCCGAATTGGAAACCTTGATCAAACGCAAGTTTGACGAGGATTGAGTTTCGATAGCCGGGCAAACCTCGCGATGATAGCATTCCCTTGAAGTTGGATCGCTATGGCTCAAGTTGATATCGATGTTGCTTATGTCGCGCACCTGGCGCGGCTTTCGCTGACGCCTGAGGAAACGCAAAAGTTTGGCACCCAACTCGGCAATGTCCTGGGCTACATCGAAAAACTCAAAGAACTCGATGTGTCGGGCATTGAACCGACTGCCCACGCTTTTCCCCTCATCAACGTGACCCGGCCTGACGTCATTCGCCCCTCGATGAGCCACGAAGAAGCCCTGCAGAATGCGCCGGCACAGGCCAATGGCCTGTTCATGGTCCCTAAAATTGTCGAATAGCGGCGGGGTCCGGACTGGAACCTCCGGCATTCGTTGGGGCGCTTGCAACTTTGGCATTTCCAAAACGGTCGAGCGGGTCATGAAAAAGCGAATTCTCTTTGTCGAGGACAACGCGCTCCTGCGCCAGGTTTATCTGATGATGATGCAAGGTGAGGAGGGTTGGGAAGCCGTCGGAGCGGCAGATGGAAGTGAAGCGTTGCAACTCCTGGAAGCTGAACCCTTCGAGGTGGTTGTGTCCGACATGAGAATGCCCGGGATGAGCGGCATCGAATTGATGGGCTCCGTACGTCAATTACATCCGCGCTGTTCGCGCGTCATTCTTTCAGGGTTGAGCGACCAGGCGGAAATCGCAAAAAGCCTGGACTCGATCCACCAATTCATTGCCAAACCGTTTGAACTCAAGACGCTCAAGGCTACCCTGGTCCGGCTTGGCGGATTGGATGCCTACCTGAAGGACGAAAAACTGCAGGCATTGGTCGGGCAGATGCGGGTCTTGCCATCTTTCCCCACCGTTTATCACGAAATCATGATCGAACTCGGGCGGGAAGATCCTTCGATCGAACGATTGGCGGAAATTATCGATGAAGACCCCAGCATGACGGCCAAGTTGCTGCAGATCGCCAATTCAGCCGCGGGTGGCCGGGCCGCCAAGGCAGGCAACCTCTTCGAAGCCGTTCAGTTCGTCGGCCTGTCCGCTGTGCGATCGCTGGCCCTCTCGGCCCACATTTTCCGGTCGTTCGAACATTTGAAACTGAAGGAATTCTGTATTGAAAGCCTCTGGACCCACACTGTTCGAAGCGGAATGATCGCAACGGTCATTATGCGGGCCGAACACGCCGACCCAGCGGAAATCGAAGAGGCCCACATTGCAGGCATGCTTCACGATCTCGGAAAACTCATGCTGGCCGACAGCCTGCCCAAGAGTTTTCAGCAAAGCCTTCAAATCTCCATTGACCGCGGAATCCCGTCCGAACAAGCCGAACTGGAAGTTTTTGGCGCGCACCACGGAGGGGTTGCCGCTTATTTGCTCAGTCTTTGGGGCTTGCCTGTTCCCATTGTCGAAGCGGTTGCGTTCCATCATCACCCATGCAAGAGCGACCATCCCGCGCTCAGCCCATTGACAGCCGTTCATGCGGCCGACGTCATTGAACACGAATTGTCGGAGGACGCCATCCCGGGGGCGGCCCCGTCCTTCGACCAGGCGTATCTCACGCAGCTTGGGCTGCACGATCACATTGATGCCTGGCGCGACGCCGTCGCTGAAGAACTCGCACCCACCAGTGATTAGGGGTCATCCCCTTTCAATGACGAATGACGCCGGGGGCGCCGGATCTCAACCAGGCGCTTTCCGTCAAACGGCTGCGATCCCGCTCTGCAAATTTGCTCCTAATGCTATTATTGAACCATGAAATGGCTGGTTTTTTCGAAGACTGCTGTATTGTTGATTTGCTCGAACACGTTTATGACCTTCGCGTGGTACGCACATCTCCGAAACTGGAATACCAGGAAATGGTACGTCGCCGCGGTTCTAAGCTGGGGCATTGCCTTCTTTGAGTACATGTTACAAGTCCCAGCCAACCGGATCGGGTATACGGTGCTGACGCTCGGCCAATTGAAAATCCTGCAGGAGGTTATCACGTTGTCTGTTTTCGTCCCTTTCGCCATCTTCTACATGCATCAACCTTTCAAACTGGACTACCTCTGGGCGGGCCTCTGCCTCGTCGGGGCTGCTTACTTTACATTTCGTGGATGAGTAGCGGCGACGCGGGAAAACTCGGGGAAGCGCCGCGTTTCCGGACTCCTGAGCCGGAACCATGAGGTTGAGAGACCAGGAGAACAAAGGCAGATAACGCGAACTTCAGCTGTCGCGGGGTGGATCCTTGAATCCTCCCCAAAACAGTGAATCGCGTTGCCGCAAAGCGGCTTCTTCTGGCTGCCAGAGGTCTTACTTTTTCCGCGCCGCTGGAGGGGCACTCACCCATCGGGAGGGGACACACCAAAAATTGCTTAGGTAATGGCAAAATACGGTGAGACGAGAAGTTCTCCTGCTGCAAAAATCTGTGTCATAGGTTTGCTTATTTAAATCGACGCAGATAGACATAGTATCAATTCAACTTCAACTTCGCGGCTGGTTGTGCAGGTGCGCCATTCGTTCGACGGCGAACCTCACTCAACGCAAGCAGCCTGCTGAAGGTGCACGCATGGATAGTGTCCTGGATAAAAGATTACCGGAGCCCGGCCTGACGCGGGCGGTGGCCGGCCTTTCTCGGGTCCTCGGGGGCGGGTCGGATACGGTCGAGCATGCCGCGGCTTGTTACCATTGCGGAGAACCGTGTCGCGAAACCCAATTGGTTGAAGACCAAAAATCGTTTTGCTGCCAGGGATGCCTTTTCGTTCACGATTTGCTGAAAGAGAACGGAATGGAGCAGTTTTACGGTTTGAGCCGCCATCCGGGGGTGAAGGTGAAGGCGCCGAAACGGGGCAACGATTGGGCTTACCTGGATGACCCGGAGATTCAAAACCGGCTGCTTGATTTTTCCGATGGCCGTACGAACCGAATCACCTTCCATGTTCCGGGAATTCACTGCGTGGCTTGCGTTTGGCTGTTGGAGAATCTGTTTCGATTGTTGCCCGGGATAGGCAAATCCGAGGTGAATTTTCCGCGCCGGGAACTTTCTGTGCGCTACGAAGCGCAAGGAATCAGGCTCAGCCAGTTGGTTGGTTTGCTGGTGTCAATCGGATACGAGCCGGAGCTGAATTACGCGCGATTGGACAAGCCGCCCGCGCGAGCGACCCATAAGCGAGCCTGGCTTCAAATCGGCGTGGCCGGGTTCGCGTTCGGCAATATCATGCTCTTCAGCCTGCCGGCCTACCTGGGAATGGATAAGTTTAGCGGCCCGGCGTTCAAGACGCTTTTCGGTTATCTCGGGCTGGTGCTGGCGGCGCCCGTGCTGATCTACAGCGCCGCCGACTATTGGCGCGCGGCGGGCCTCGCGTTGAGAAGCAGGATCCTGACTCTCGAGGTCCCGATCGCACTGGGATTGTTCGCCTTGTACTCGCGGAGTCTGTTTGAAGTGATCTGGGGGCGCGGGGAAGGTTATGCAGATTCACTGGCCGGCCTGGTCTTTCTGCTGCTCTGTGGGCGCGCATTTCAGCAGGTCACCCATGAACGCCTTGCTTTTGACCGCGATTACAAATCCTTTTTCCCGTTGTCGATCAAACGCCTCGAAGAACGCGGCGAAAGAAATGTCGCCCTGTCGAGCCTGGAAGTGGGTGACAGGGTCGTTGTGCGGAACGGCGAGTTGATCCCGGCTGATTCCCGGCTCGTGTCCGGCTGCGGTCTAATCGATTACAGTTTCGTCACCGGCGAATCCGAGCCGGTCGAAAAGAACCCGGGCGATTATCTCTATGCGGGCGGCCAGCAAATCGGCAGCAGGATTGAGATCCAAACCGTCAAACCCGTTTCGCAAAGTTACCTGACTTCTCTTTGGAATCATGACGCATTCGCCAAGAAGAAACGCGAGGATCTGAACACGCTAACGAACCGCTACAGCAGGCGGTTCACGAAGATCGTGATTGGGATTGCGATTACCTCCGCGCTGTTCTGGATGTTGCGAGGCGATGCCAGCCGGGGATTCAAGGCCTTTACTTCGGTCCTGATCGTCGCCTGCCCGTGCGCCCTTGCATTGGCGGCGCCTTTTGCTTTGGGCACAGCTCAACGTGCGCTTGGCAAAAAGCAGGTGTATCTGAAGAACATATTTGTCCTCGAACGGCTCGCCGAAGTGAACGCAATTGTCTTCGACAAAACCGGCACGCTGACCTGTTCCCAGGGGCTGGAGGTGAGGTTCGAACCAGGCCGTTTCGGGCAACAGTGCTTGAGCACGGATGAACGCGCCTGGGTCTGCGCTCTGGCTGCGCAATCAACACATCCGCATTCTCGGCAAATCGCCACTGCGCTTTCCAATCCAACCAAGGCGCCGGCTGAAATCCGTGACTTCGCCGAAGTTCCGGGTGGAGGCCTCAAGGGCCGGATTGCCGGGCACCTTGTTCAACTCGGCTCTCGAACCTGGCTGGAGAGGCTTGGGATTCACGTGGACCCGCACCAATTAAGTCAGGGAAGCACCTCTTTTGTTGCCATTGACGGAAAACCCCGCGGGGCGTTCGTGTTTTCCAACGCCTTAAGGCCTCAGACCGAAGAAGCGTTTGCGGACCTGGGCGGCCGGTACGAGTTATCCCTGCTGAGCGGGGACAACGAACGTGAGCGATCGCGTTTTTTGGCGCTGTTCGGAAAAGGTGCGCGGCTGCACTTCAACCAGGGCCCGCTCGAAAAGCTGGCGTTCATTCAGAAACTCCAGGAAGGCGGCAAACGCGTCATGATGGTGGGTGATGGATTGAATGACTCCGGGGCGCTACGCCAGAGTGACGTAGGTGTGGCGGTCGTGGAACGAACGGGCGTTTTTTCTCCGGCCAGCGACATCATCCTGGAGGCGGGCAACGTCGCGAGGCTGGAGCAAATCCTTCGCTTTGCGCGCTCGTCTACACGCGTGGTTCGGGCGAGTTTCGGAATCTCGGCTCTGTACAACGCCGCGGGGATCTCGATTGCCGCCGCTGGAATTCTGTCGCCGCTCATCTGTGCAGTCCTGATGCCGTTGAGCTCGCTGACGGTTCTGCTGTTTGGTTGCGGAATGACAACCTGGGCGGCAAAACGCGCCGGACTGACTCCGGCAACTCCCTCATAAGCGCCATTCCTATGCTGGTCATCTTTTTGCTTATTTTTGTCAGCCTTACCCTGGCGACTGTTTTCCTGTGCTGCTTCTTCTGGGCAGTCAAAGCGGGCCAATTCGAAGACACCTGCACGCCTTCGATGCGGATTCTGAGCGAAGAAGAACCCATATCCACAAACCAAACACCTGAGAGAAACACATGAGCGCAGATTCAGCCACCATGGGCGGCATCACCCTCGGACGCGAGCGCGGCCGGGCGTCCGCCGCCATAGAAACGTTCAAATACGACAATCACATCGTCCGCGCATTTGCCATTGCAACCGTCATTTGGGGTTTTGTCGGCACCGCCGCGGGACTGTTGATTGCCTGCCAGCTGTTTTGGCCGCAGCTTAATCTGGACACTCCCTTTGCGACATTTGGCCGGATCAGGCCGCTCCACACAAACGCGGTCATTTTTGCGTTTGTCGGGAACGGGATGTTCTGCGGCATCTACTATTCGCTGCAGCGGTTGTGCAAGGCCCGGATGTTCAGCGACGCCTTGAGCTGGATTAATTTTTGGGGCTGGCAAGCGATCATCGTCAGCGCTGCGATCACGCTCCCCCTGGGGCTGACAACCAGCAAGGAATACGCCGAGCTGGAATGGCCCATCGACATCGCGATTGCTGTCATTTGGGTTGCTTTCACGATCAACCTGCTAGGGACGATCGTGAAGCGTCGCGAGAAGCACATGTATGTGGCGATTTGGTTCTATATTTCCACCGCCATTACCGTGGCGCTGCTGCACATCGTCAACTCGCTTGAAATCCCCGCCGGCGCTTTCAAGAGCTACTCGATTTACGCGGGAGTGCAGGACGCCCTGGTCCAATGGTGGTACGGCCACAACGCCGTGGCGTTCTTTCTGACCACGCCGTACCTCGGCCTGATGTATTATTTCCTGCCCAAAGCCGCCAACCGGCCCGTGTTTTCCTATCGGCTCTCAATCATTCATTTCTGGGGCCTGATTTTTATCTATATTTGGGCCGGCCCGCATCACTTGCTCTACACGGCTCTGCCGGATTGGGCGCAATCGCTGGGCATGGTTTTCTCGGTCATGCTGGTCGCCCCGTCCTGGGGCGGCATGCTCAACGGATTACTGACCCTGCGCGGTGCCTGGGACAAGGTGAGGGAGGAGCCGATGCTGAAGTTCATGGTCGTGGCGGTCACGGCTTACGGGATGGCCACGTTGGAAGGGCCGACACTCGCGATCAAAAGCGTCAATGCTCTCTCTCATTACACGGATTGGACGATCGCTCACGTGCACACCGGCGCGTTGGGCTGGAACGGCTTTCTTACCTTCTCGATGCTCTACTGGCTGTTCCCGCGCCTGTACAACACCCGGCTTTGGTCGACCAAGCTGGCTAACTACCATTTCTGGATCGGCCTGCTGGGGATGATGTTTTACGTGATCCCAATGTATACCAGCGGGATCACGCAGGGACTCATGTGGAAACAGTTCAACAAGGACGGGTTTCTTCAGTACCCGAACTTTTTGGAGACAACGATACGGCTGATCCCGATGTACGAACTCCGCGCGATTGGCGGCTCCCTTTACATTACCGGGATCGTCCTGATGATGATTAACCTTTATCGCACCGCAAAGGCCGGCCGGTTTATTGGGGACCAGGAAGCCTCGGCGCCTTCGTTGCGAGCGGTGGCGAGTTCGGAATCGCCCCGGCTCGGTCATCGCTGGCTGGAGGGTGTGCCGGTCACTTTCACGGTGCTCGCGGCCTTCGCTGTGCTGGTGGGCGGCCTGATTGAAATCATTCCCATGTTCCTCATCAAAGAAAATGTGCCCACGATTGCGAGCGTTAAACCGTACACGCCGCTGGAAGTGCTCGGGCGGGACATCTACATCCGCGAGGGATGCGTCGGCTGCCATTCCCAAATGATTCGGCCGTTCAGATCCGAAACCGAACGGTATGGCGAGTATTCCAAGGTCGGCGAGTTCGTTTACGATCATCCGTTCCTGTGGGGTTCCAAACGGACCGGACCGGACCTGCATCGTATCGGTGGAAAATATCCGGACGCGTGGCATTACAATCATTTGGAAAATCCGCGTTCGACCTCTCCCGGATCGATTATGCCGAACTACCCGTGGCTGTTGAGCCAGAAGCTCGACACCACCGTTGTCGTCGACCGCATGCGCGCGTTGCGCAAAGTGGGCGTGCCGTACACAGACGAACAGATCCGCGACTCCGCCAAGAGCACCGCGGCGCAATCGAGCAAAGTCGTGGCGAACCTGGCGGTGGGATCCGTCACAAACGCGCCGGCGGACCGGGAAATCGTGGCGGTCATTGCATACCTTCAGCGGCTCGGAACGGACATCAAAGCGATGCCCGCCACAAACACGCTGGCATCGGCCCAGTCAACCAATTGATCCAAAAGTTATGATTCACAGCATTCTAAGGCACATCGGTGGAGTGCAGCACTTCGGCATCGTGTCGTTATGCCTTTTCTGCACGGTTTTTTTAGGCGTCCTTTTCTGGACCTTCATACAGAAGAAAACCCACATTGAATATATGTCCAAGGTGGCTTTGGATTCAGATCCCGAACCGCTTCAACCAGGAGGCAATCACCATGAATGACGGCAAAGAAAACAAAGACCCGTTGTTGCTCGATCACGAATACGACGGGATCCAGGAACTCGACAACAAACTCCCGCGATGGTGGGTCTGGCTGTTCAACCTGAGCATCCTCTTTGCCTTCGCCTACATGGGCTACTACCACGTTCTAGGCAAAGGCAAAATCATGGAAGCTCAATACCGTGACGAGATGACCGTCGGTGAGGCGGTGAAAGCCCAGGCCATGGGCGCCTTTGAAAAAAACATGGCCTCGCTGGCGCCCTCCAAGGATCCCGCGGTTCTCGCCCAGGGAAAGGAGACTTTTTCCAAACTTTGCGCCCCCTGTCACCGGGCGGATGGCGGGGGATTGGTCGGGCCAAATCTATGCGACGATTACTGGATCCATGGATCCAACTTTGTCGACAACCTTACAACGATTTGGAACGGAGTCCCCGCCAAAGGAATGGTGACCTGGAAAGGAACCCTCAAGCCGGAGGCGATTTACTCGGTCGGCAGTTACATTTACACGTTGAGGGGCTCAAACCCCAAGAATCCCAAGCCGCCGGAAAACCAGGCGCCGGTCAAGACCGGCCCGAGCGAATTTGAGTAGTTGATGTCCGCACCCGCGACAGAACGACCGGCAATCCGCCAGGCGCGATCAATGCCTGAGGTGGATTTCCGGAATCAGATCGCCACAGCCGAACGGGATGGCCGGCGCAAATGGCTGTATCCAAAACGGCCACAGGGCAAGTTCCACAGCGCCCGCCTGTGGGTCACCTGGGTCCTGCTCGTGGTGATGTTTGGCGGACCGTTTGTCAAACTGAACGGGAATCCGCTGCTGATGATCAATGTGGTAGAAAGGAAGTTCTCGGTTTTGGGAGTCATATTCTGGCCGCAGGACAACCTCGTGTTTGCGCTTGGGTTTCTCTTGTTCCTGATGGGAATCGCCGTGTTCACGGCGGCTTTCGGACGTTTGTGGTGCGGTTGGACCTGTCCGCAGACCGTGATGATGGAGATGGTTTTCAGGAAGATTGAATACCTCATCGAAGGAGATTCCTCCTCGCAGCGGGCATTGAATCGAGCGCCGCTATCGTGGAATAAACTTCAAAAAAAGGCGTCGAAACACATCCTGTTTTTCGCGTTATCGTTTGTGATCGGCAATACACTGCTGGCGTATATCATCGGGATCGATGCTTTGAAAGCAATCGTGACCGACAGCCCGGCAAGGCACCTGACTGGCCTCTGCTTTATGGCGGTCTTTACTTTCATTTTCTACGCCCTGTTCGCGCGTTTCCGGGAGCAAGCGTGCACTTTCATTTGCCCGTATGGGCGGTTCCAATCCACGTTGATCGATGAGAATACAATCGTGGTCGCGTATGACTACAAACGAGGTGAGAAACGGCAGACTTTGAAAAGGTCGGAATCGTGGGCGCAACGCAGTTCCCGCGGCGGAGGGGATTGCGTTGATTGCTTCAAATGCGTGGCAGTTTGCCCCACGGGGATTGATATCCGGAACGGGACCCAAATGGAGTGCGTAAATTGCATGGCTTGCATCGATGCCTGTGACGACGTGATGAAGAGAATTGGCCGGGCCCCTGGGTTAATCCGATTCGCGTCTCTCAATGGAATCGAAAAGAATGAGCCTATCCGGGTCACTCCGCGCATTGTGGGCTATTGCTCTATTCTCGCGGTTTTGGGACTCAGCCTGGTTGCACTGCTCCTCACCCGATCCGAAGTGGATGTCACGTTGCTCCGTGCCCCGGGCGCTCTCTTCGAGCAAACGCCCGAAGGCAAAATCAGCAACCTGTATCTGTTGAAACTCACCAATAAAACCCACTCAAACCGGAGCGTGGACCTTAAGCTGGAAAATGTCCCGGGCTCGCTCACGGTCCTTGGCGGCGAATTGAATCTGCCGGCCGAGCGGCAGACCGACGCCTCCGTCCTGGTCCAGATTGCTCCCGAATATTTGCGCTCGGGTACGACTCCCCTGGTTGTGCGGATTTATGCCTCGGGAAAACCAATCGGCAAAATTAAAACGATTTTTATAGGACCCCGAAAAGGATAGCCCGAACGCTAAGCCAAATTGAAGATCATGAACGACCCTGCTGCGCGCATTAACCTGTGGCCTATCTCCATCATTGCTTTTTTCAGCGTGGCGATCATCGGCTGCACGACCTTCATTGTCTTCTGCAGCCGCCACCCGGCAGACCTGATTTCGCCAAATTATTACGAAGAAGAAGTTCGGTACCAGGGCCAGATAGACCGGGTGCAACATACACGGGAACGAGCGACAGTGGCTTCTGTTGCTTACGACGCACCGGCCCGGCAGATCCGGATTTGTATCCCCACTTTGCCATCACGATCAAAACCTGCAGGCACAATCGAACTATACCGGCCGTCCGCGATGAACCTGGACCGTTCGCTGAAATTGGAGGTGGACCCGGCCGGAACCCAGGCGATTGACGCGGCATTGCTCGCGCCGGGACTGTGGAAGGTCCGAGTCACTTGGACAACTGACAGCCGGGAATTCTTTATCGACCAGAAGATCGTGGTTCCTTCGAAAATTTAGGACTCGGCAGGAAACTTATTAAAACAAAGCGCCTCAGAACGACGTGAACCTCTGGATGGCCCTGATTTTAGGATTGGCGGGCAGCCTGCACTGCGCGGGAATGTGCGGCCCGCTGGCATTGGCTTTGCCGGCGGGGGCCGGTTCGAGTTCTGGATTCCTTGCCGGGCGCCTGGCCTACAATGGCGGCAGGATCATGACCTATTGTGCGCTAGGCTTGATGTTCGGTCTCGTGGGCCATTCGCTGGTGCTGGCCGGGGTCCAACGATGGACTTCGATCGGCCTGGGGTTGTTGCTGATGGCAGGCTTGTTCTCCTCCCGACAGCTTGCCATTTGGAAGCCCGTGACCGGGCTGGTAGCGAGACTCAAAAT
>DATGLT010000241.1:0-9089 GCA_035294005.1 Verrucomicrobiia bacterium | reverse complement strand
TGCAGGGGTGAACTGGGAGTGAGCCTAACGATTCGAAACACCTGATTCGTATCCGCAACGAGTTGAACGGAGGCCGGCACGATTCCCGCCGCTGAGCGCAGGTACATCCCACCTTTGTTTAAACTGGATGGATCAAGCGCTTTGCTGAACTGGAGTTCAATCGTCGAATCGATAGACACGCCGACCGCCGTGTTGGCCGGCGAAACGGCGACTACCTGCGGGTCGGCTTCGTCCAGCACGACAGTTCCGAGGTCCAAAACCTGACCGTTGCCTGGAAGCGTGCCTGAATCACGGGCGATTCCGTTAAAATCCGGCGCCAGTGCTTCCAGCGTGAATGGGCCCACTGGGATATTGCTGAAGGCAAACCGCCCACTTGTGTCCGTAACACTGGTTGCGCGGCCGGGCAAACCGCTTTGCGTGTCAAATGTGAGCAGCACAGTGACCCCCGAAACCGGCGTTATTCCATCGCTGCGATCCAGCCGGCCCGTCACAGAGCCGCTGGCCCCAAGGACAAGGTCAACCTGGTCTAGTTGCAGGTTAGTTCGAATTTGTCCGTTGGCGCTGGCTGCCAACGCCTGTGCCTCCACCGTTATTCGATATGAGCCCACGGCGACATTGCTGAAATTGAAATTGCCGTTGCTGTCGCTGAACGTGCTCGGATTATCACTCACCAGGCTTGAACTCATTACGAGGCTCAAAGTGGCGCCGGCTACCGGAACGATTCCCGTGCTGTCAAACACGCGGCCGGAGACCGCCCCTACACCCGAGAGAACAACCGCGAAATCAGGCGCCACCCCTGCTTGAGAGAGAGAAACGTTCGTTTGAACCACGCTGTGGCTCTCGGCAACGCTTAGCGCTCGGGCCAAAATTGAGTAGTCGCCCAAAGGCAGGTCGGCGAAAGTTACCCGGCCGGAGGCATCGGTATCACGCGAGGTTTGCCTGGCGCCGCCGGTGATTTGCACTGTGGCGTTGGACGCCGGGCTGACGCCGTCGGGTTGAAAAACAACTCCGCTCAGCCTGGCCAGGCGCTGCAGCGGGATGTTTACCTTAAGAGAGCTCGCGTTGTCCGGCAGTGTCGCCGACTGCTGTCCCTGGAGCCCCGTGCCGGGATCCGTAGCAGTCAATGCGAGCGCCCCGGCGGGAGTTCCCGGAAAATCAAATGAACCATCCGGCCCTGTTGTAACGGTGCGGCTGGGGGTGATCCCGTCCCCCGTGCTGAGTGTGACGCTGGCGCCAGGAACGAATCCGGTATTATAACTATCCACAACAAAGCCCGAGACATCGCCCAATGCCTGCTCGATGAGTTGGATGTCGCGTGTTTCTCCCTCCGTGTTGAGGGCCACGTTCAACAGGGCTGCGCGGCCATTGAGTGAATCCTGTCCATACAACCGGTACGTGCCTAGGGGAATACCGGTGACCGCGAATACGCCATTGCTGTCTGTTACCGCGAAGCCGAGCGAACCAATCGACACCTGCGCGAAACTAACGGGCGTAACCAGGTCGCGCTGCACAAACCTGCCATGCAGATTGGCGGTCGGCGCCAAAGTGACCGTTACTGCGGCGGTTGTGTTCCGCTGCACCTGCACGGCGGCCCGGCCATAAATCGTTGTCGACCCGCTCAGGACTTGGGCCTCGACCGCATACGTGCCCTCAAACAAGTTGGCAAAAGCAACCGCGCCATTTGTGTCCGTGCCGCCCTGGTACCGGTCACCAGGGTAGCTGCCTTGTTCGAGATTGACTTGCGCGGCGGCTGCCGGCGCGCCATTGGCTTGAAGGACCGTCACCATCAGGTCGCCACGGCCGAGCAAGTGTATGTTGCAGATGTTGGTTATCCCGGCCACCACCTGGATCCCGGCTTGTCCCCGCAAACCTGTCGCCGGATCGTCGGCCTCAACGTTGTAGCCTCCTGCCGGAATGGCGATCTGCGTGTCAAACATTCCTCGGCCATCGGTTTGAATGACATAATCGGGTCCAAAACTAATCCTGACATTTACATTGCTCCCGGCGGCGGCGCCGTCTGGAGTGAACACCGTCCCGGCGAGCCTCCCATTCACCTGTTGAACTGGAGGGAACTGCAGGACAATATTGGTTGCGTCGGGAACTGCGGGCGAAGTCACCCCGTTAGTGGCAATCACGCTCGGGTAAAACGGTGAAGCGGCTTGCAATCCCCAGGACCCGGTGAAGGCCTGGTTTGAAAATTGGAATGTGCCAAGCGCCGGGTCCGAATTCTGCTCGCCCCGAACGACGAAACTGGGCAAGCCATTGGGCAGAGGTCCGATCCCGGTTAATCGGACACGGGCGCCGATTGGAACGCCTTGCGCATTTTTAACAGTGCCGCTGATCGTGCCGGTCCGCAGGAACTGAATGTCCGCAACGACCGTCTGTCCATCAAAACTGAGCGTGGCGGTGTTGTAACCCCATACGCCGGGATTGAAGCTGGAACCTTGTCCATTGAGAAACGGATCTGACGCACCGGTGAAAATCGAATAAGCCTCTCCGATGGCCACCTGGATTTGATCCTGTGTCCCGTTTTGAATTTGGTTTACCAGGCGCGTCGTGTCCACGTTTACACTTCCCGGGCCGGGGGCGCTGAATATCTTTTTTCCCAAAGCGAGGTTTTCGAATTTATACTCCCCATTACCGTCGGTGTACACCCATTGAAAACCGTCCTCCAAAGGCATCGCGACAGAGATATTCGGCACCGGCGTTCCATCGGCATCCAATACCCGGCCGATGACCTGGCCTGCTGGATCGAACCGTACCACCACGAAATTGTCGATGCCCGGCAGCACATTGACGGATGCGCTCCCGAAACGGGGAAAGTCCGCGCCGGCCGCGGCGTTGCGTTCCAATCCGGCGCTGATGGTTCTCTGTCCGGTAGGAACTCCAGTCAGGGTAAACAAACCGTTACTGTCGCTGCGCACAAGGGCTTCGCCGCCGGCAACCAGAGCGTTGGGCACCGCGGTTCCGGTGCTCGTTTCCACCCGGCCGACAACGCGCGATGTGCCCTGGAGCGCAATGGCGATTTGGTTCGTCACTCCGGCTTGCGCGGCCACGGCGCGGCGGTCGCCCTTGCGAGCACCATCAAAGGATAAGGCCACAACGTCGTATGTATCAGCGGGAATCCCGTCTGCCGTCCAAAAACCTGTCGCGTCAGCCACCGGAGCGGCGACCACGTTGACGAGCGTCGCGCCGGCGTACTTTCCAACAAACACCTGGGCGCGCGGGTGTGGCGTCACATTGTCCGCTTCAAACACCTGGCCTTTCAACCCGGTGTAAGTGACTGCCGCCGCGCTCAGCACCACCGACATGTTGGTGACTTGCCCTACCGTGTCCAATTCACCGGCTACCGTGCGCGCCAGGCCAGCGGCGCTCTGGGCCTGGATACTGAACAACCCCAGCGGCACTCCGCTAAAGGAAAAATTGCCGCTGGCATCGCTGAAAACCCCTCGGCCTTGCTCGCGCGAGCCCGGGTCCGGGAACAGGTTGACGGCAACCTGGGCGAGCGGCGTCACGCCGTCGGAGGCCAATACTTGCCCGTTCACTGTGCCGCGCCCGCGGAACCGCAACGCCACGGCAACCTCCGTCCCAATTCTCGCAGATCCAGTCGCCACCACATCCTGAAGAACCGCCCGATCCAAACCTTCTGCCGCAGCAATCGCTTGGGGCAGATTGTTGACGGCAAAGGCCGACAACAGCGAGTTGGCGACCGATGGCGAATTTGCCAGTTGTAAGAGTTTGTCCCCGGCCAGTGAAACCCCCGCCGTCGATTCGATGATGGCCTGGATCGCCGCGGCCGGGAGGTTGCCGGTGTCGGTTGCTGACACTGAGTAGGGGACATCGGCCAGAACGAAATCGAAGGTGAAGAATCCATTCGTATCGGTATTCACCTGTGCGACCCGGACCGTGAATGGCGTGCAACCGATGATCGAATCATCGAATTGATCATACATCGTGAGCGTGACCGGGATGCCGGCGGCGGGGCTGCTGTCGGCACGCACGACGCGCCCCCGCACGGCGACACCGTTCTGCAACGGCGATTGAATGGGAAGCGTCGTCCCGGGCATCAAGTTGCCGTGCGGGTCGCTGATCCCCCCCAGCGCGAGTGTTCGTGGATGAATGGCGCCGACCGGGCGGCGCATGTTCAGTAGCGCCACTCTCGCGCCGGCCTGAATCTGCACCGAATCCGCGGTGTTGCCGTCGTCCAGCTGATACGCGCCTGGGACGTTAACCTGGTCCTGGTTCATCGGTTTGGAATAGAGAACGGCCAGCACGGTTCCATAGTTCCGCGCGGTCGAGTGCAGGCAACTCGGGTTGGGCCGGCCGGCGTCAACGGTCGAATCCTGCACGACCCCGAGCAGTTCCGGCGGCTGTTCGGCTACAATCGAGGCGCTACCGGCTATTGCAAAATCGATCGTTCCATCACAATTGACGTCGGCCAAGAGTTGGCTGGCCGGGTTCGTCGCGGAGAAGTAGTAACACGCGTTGACCGGTGGATTGGTAAGGGTCCACTGAATCCGTTGCGCGCTGCCATTGCTGCCCACCAGCAGGACGCTAAGTTGGACCTGAGCCGTCGTCTGGGCGATCGTCCATTGAAACGTCGCAGCACTGGAATGGGCGTCCCCGGCGCAAACCTGCCAGTTCCCTCGGCCGCCTCGATAACCGGCTGTTTGCGGGGATGAACTTTGGTCCAGTGTCGCATTGCCCGATGCCGTCGACGCGGACAGTTCAACCTGAGAGCCGTCGACCGCCGCCACCTGCCATGGTTCAGCGCGTCCTGCGAAGTCTCCGCCGCGCTCGCTTAATCTCGCCACAGCGTCCAAAGTGTCCGCCTTCTCCATTTCCTCGAAGAGAGTCTCACGGAAAACTCGTCCAGCGTCAGTGGAGCGTGTGATTTGATCAAAGCCGGCATCGAAAAGGCGGCCGCCTTGCCAATCGAGCAGGAGATCAGCGAGGACCCGGTTCAGACCGTCGCCGTATCGGAGGCGCTGTCCCGCCTCCGCCAGTTCAACGACCCGACGAGCGATGGTCGAGCGAGCCACGCCAAGGACCCCGGCCGGCAATTGCGGCGCCGTGGCGACGCTCAAGGCCTGGCCCAGCACGCGATTTGCCGCCAAAACCAGGTTCGTCGGCAGCGCCCCAACAAAATCGGGCATGGCAATCGTGTCTGGCGAGAGCGGAACCCCGCGCTCGTCGATGCCCATCGTGAGGCGGAAGCGGCCGCTAACCGCGTCGCTGCCGGTGGTCAGATTTGAAAAGCTGACCGCGCCGGTGCGCTGGGCCAGCACGCGATAGTGGGCCGTGCCACTTTGACCCGGAAGAATTGTGCCCAATTGCACTGTGTCAGGACTCAAGAGTACGCCGCCGCTGAGGCTGGTTTGCGGCAGGGTAACACTAACCAGGTTGACCGGAGTGGGCGAGGTATTAAGAATCGTGACGAACGCGTCATAGGGCTCGCCGGCACGGACTGTGCCTGGATGAGAAAATGCCAATGAAAAAGTCGGATTACGAACCAGGACCGATCCGGCCGCTTTGCCGGTGATCTTCACAATTCCTGCCGCCAGGCCGTCCAGGTCTGCGCTGATATCCAGGTTCAAGACCTGCAGGCCTTCCTGGAGGCCTTCCACGAGGAATTCTCCCTGGCCGGTCTCGCCCGAGTACAGGCGTCCAATATCGTCCGCTGTCCCGAGCACTCCGTCCGGGCCTGGCCTGGCCACCGATACTGTGCTTTGCTGTATTTTGTTGGGACCGATCCGGGCGAAACGCAGCGGGTCATCGCCGGGATTATCATATGTGCCGGGAATTAGGTCGGGGCCCGTCGGGAGGTTCAGGTGAGCCTGAATATTCAGGACGCTAAGGCCTGAACCCGCTGGAGCCCCGTTTTCGGTGAAGATCTGCACACTGAAGAACTGGTGCAGGTAACCGATGTTTCCGGGAATAACCATTAGGGCGGGAATTGGAGGAATCTGCAACGCCAGATTTTGATCGCCGACATCGACTCTTTGGAAATTGATACCTTGGACATCAATGTTGAGCCCCGCGGTTTGGAGCTCGGGCGGGAATTGAACCGTCGAAGCGATTTGCTGATTGAGAGCGGCGGCTTGCGCCAGCCTGGCGTTCACCTCGGCTTGTGGAATGATTTCCGTCGACTGTGAAAACGTCGGGGCAACCACCGGCAGTTTGATGGGCACCGTCTGTCCGTTCAGAACGAAGCCAACTTCGAATTCCACCGCCCGGAAGCTGGTGCTGTCGATCACGATGCCTTTTTGCTGGATCTCGTCGTAGGTGAGCGGTCGCGAAGTGACTTGTGAAATCAGCACCTGGTCGAACACATGGATTGGCACGGTTGAAGGCGCGGCTTCCATCAGGACCGCCCCGCTCGCCCCGTCAAGGAGACGCGCATTATCCAGTTCATAATCACCAACCAGGTTCAGAGGTGGCAGGGACAGTAGCGCATTGAGTTGCCCAATCAACCTTCGGGCGTCCAAACCTGGACCGCGGAAGATAGCTTCAATGTAAGCGCCCCCAACTGCTGCTGGGCTGACGACGTTGGTCGAGCCGTCGGCGTTGACCAGTTGGACCAGCACCGAACCGGGCACGCCTTTGGGCACCGAGACGGCCGCCGGGGACACCTGCAGTTGGGTGCCTGTGATGCGATACTGCAGAGTGGCCAGAGGAGCCGCGCCCGAATCATCGGGCCACGCGGCCCAAAGGCAGGCGCTGACCAGCAGGACGATCAGCCAGCGCTTATGGATAATCGAGTCCATTGTAGATGTCCTGGAGTCGTTGCGGGGTGGCGTTGTACTCGTTGACCAGGTCCTTTAGAGGTTCAAGTATGTGTTCCCGTTCCAGCGTATCGCGGCGTTCGATCAGGTGCGCAGCCTTGTCGTAACCGAAATAGGAGAGGACTCCCGCGAAACAGGTGAGATAGCCGCCATTATTGTCAAAGGTTTCCAGGGCCTGGCGCACGGGCATTCCATTCACTCGATCGCGCGATATCAACAACAGGCCGCGGCCGATTTTCTCCCCTGCTGAGAACGACGCCGAAATCATGCTCGATCCTCTCCATAGATTTCGGACGCTTCCAATGACGCCGACTTTGGATGCCGAGAACTGCAGCACTTTCAGATCTCGAAGGTGCGCGGCCTTGTAATACAGACCGAATCCCGAGCTGAGCCCGTCGCTGATTTGAAGCAAGCCTCGAGCGGCATTGATGGGGCCGCGATCGTCACTGGCCAGGGTACGGTTGAGGTAGCAATCGACCGGCATCACCGCGAGCGATGTGGCGTCGTTGACAATACTCAGAGTCGCCTCGCGCTGTTGCTCCCATACCAGCCCCGGGTCAAAGTCCTGCCGGGCTTTGCTGGAGCTGACCAGGCGTTTGTATTGTTTCACCAGCATGCCGGCGCTAAATCGTTTCGCGAAATGCGAGTCGCTTCGAAGCTCGCGTGTGTCGGCCGCTGCCCCGCCCGAGGCCAGATAGTGAAGCGAGAAATCCTTGCCTTCGGGTGAGTACGAGTGCGCCTTCAGCGTGGCCAGCAACGTGCGGTCGCGCTGCAGGTCCGAACCATTTTGCAGAATGCCCGCGCCGAGTTTCTGCTGGTCCGCGGCAAGAACCTCCGTCGAAGCGGAGTCGTTGAACTGCTCGGCGCTGTAGATGCTGACGGCTTTTAACAACCGTCTCATTGCCAGGCTGCCCCGGCCTTCGGCGGCGAGAACCTCTCCCCCGCTGCCGCGTAAATTTTCCACGGCCGCTTGCAACGAATCCTGGGCACCAACCGTTTCCGGTTCCAGGCTGGGCGAGGTGACCAGGTCCAGGGAGGCGGTGCCGGCAGGGTCCGTCCGCCCGGCAGGGTCGCCGTTGAATGCGCTATAGAGCGCAAGGCTCTCGGAATACAAATGGCTGTCACGTTGGAGAAATCGGCCCAGTTGCGGATGGAAATTGCGCTCGCCCATTTGATACAGCCCCGTGTCTTCGTCGTAAAACGCCCCGTGAAAAAGCAACGTGAAGCCGATGCTGGAGTGTTCAGTTTCCGATAAAGCCCCATTGGTAGCGCGCAGCGTCACTGGTGTGCCGTACGCTCCAAAGCAAATCGTTTCCAGCAACGTGCCATCGGTGGCGAGATACCCGCAAACGCTTCCATTGAGATTGACCAGTGGCACGTAGTTGCTTAGCGCGCCTCCGGCCGAGGCACTGGCTTGGACTAGCACCAGATCGTCGTCAACGTAGATGTAGCGACGCAGCAGTGCGAACGTGATCCCGGTTTTCTCATACTCCTCGATGAGTTGCGATCCTTTCCAGACATACTGTCTGGTGCCGGGATGACAGCGGTCGGCCGGACCGTCCACCTGCCGCAGCACGATACGGCCCAGGCCGTCACGGGTGTAAGTGACTTGGACCTGGTTGCCGAGGTCGCCGCGCTGGACCTGGCTGAGCATGCCCATCCCGTCGTAGGTCAGCACGGCGGTCTCTTGGACCAGGTTTGTCTGATCCGGCAGTCGCACCCAAACCGGCACCTGTTCCACTGAGCCTTGCGCGTTATAGGTGACTGGTGTTCCGCCCGCGCTAACAACCCGGCCCCCCGTCACGTTCAAGTCAGGCACGAACCCGCGCGCATCGGCGCCGGCCGCGGCAGACGGCGGGAGAAGTTCGCCGTTGTCGTCGAAATCGAACCCCGTAATCACGCACGTCGCTCCCGCGCCCAGCGCGTTGGTCGCCGAAAAGGCGAAGTTGATGATCCGCATTCCCTGGCCGGGACTGTTGCGCGTCACTACATCATACCGGTTCTCGTGCAGCCGCTGTTCAAACACCAGCCGTCCGCCGGGAGTTAACCCGTAAATGAAGGCCGCGTTCGTCGTGGGGGAAGTCAGTGGCCCGGTTAGAAAGAGAATCGCAGTGAGGCGCAAAGAAGGGTCATAACTGCGAACTGAGCGCACCCCTCCTTGAAAGGTGACGGCCTCCAGCAGCCCTGGACCCGCCCAATCGATTTCGGAAATGCCGACAGCCGTTGCGCTGGACGCCTGTCCGTTGGGGCGTGGCTGCCAGTCGATTGCGAGCTGTGAAGGATATGTTTCACCGAGCAAATGAT
>DATGLT010000240.1:0-9495 GCA_035294005.1 Verrucomicrobiia bacterium | reverse complement strand
ACATTCCCCGGGGGCAGATTACAGCCTGGTCCCAGCAAGCAGGAGCGCAATCGCCATCCCTCTTCACTTTTGCCTATGATAGGGGCGACCAACTCCTATCCGCCACGGTCACCAATTCCGGCGTGCTCGTTAATGCCTTCGGTTACAGCTATGACCTCGCCGGCAATCGTTTGACCGAACTTGCCGAAGGCACGACAGCGATTGCCTCTTACAACGCCTTGAACCAGCTCAACACCAGGGCCAATGCCGCAATGAATTCCCGCACCAATGAATGGGACGCCCAACACCGCCTCACGGCCGTGAACCAGGGCAACCTGCGAACTGAGTTCACTTATGATGGTATGAGCCGGCTGGCATCCATTCGGCAGCTCCAAAACGGTTCCCAAGTGTCTTTCCGGCGTTTGGTCTGGTGCAACGGTCGCATTTGTGAGGAACGGGATATGTCCGGCACCAACATCACTAAACGGTTCTACCCACAGGGTTTCGCACAGGAAACCGGCACCAATGCGGGAACGTATTATTACACTCGCGATCATTTGGGTTCGGTTCGTGAATTGACCGATGCCGCGGGCAACGTGCGCTCCCGCTACAATTACGACCCTTATGGTCGCAAAACGAGGGTCAACGGCGATATGGAGGCCGACTTTGGATTCGCCGGCATGTTCTGGAGTTCGGAAGTCTCATTAGCGCTCACGCATTTCCGCGCCTACGACCCCAACCTGGGGCGCTGGCTTTCGCGCGACCCAATGGATAAAGCGGAAGTAAAGCAGGGCCCAAATCTGTATAGCTATGCGGCCAACGACCCGGTCAATATGGTCGATCGCTCGGGTCTCGCCTGGCAGCCATGGACAATCCATACCATGACCCAACTGAAAGATCGCCTCACACCCGAACAGTATGAAATAGTGGTGGCGAAATTCGAGAGCCGAGATCCAGTCATGCCATGGGCGAATGAAAGTCCGGGCCCCGAGCAGGTCGAAGTGACGCCTGAAGAGGCCCCTACGGGCCCTGGGGAGGTAATCGAACCGGGCGGCGAGATCCAAGAGGTGACAGAGGTTGAGGCTGAAGAGCCGCCTGGCTTTGTGGCTCAGGAAATTAACGAATTGGAGGACGTAGAGCTTGCGGATCCTCTTCCCGGTTCTGGTCTCTTATCGTCGGCACCGCCCCCGGGCTTTTCTGGCGCCTTCAGTCAATTCCTTGGAGCCGGCATGACCATTCTCACGATGACCGACTGTAACACAGCGAACGGCATTTGGGGCTTAGTGCGGCAAGGCAAAGGCGGGATGCTGAACATCTACGAGGACCAAATGAAGCGGCAGCTCCAGCGGGAAGGCTTATGGTGATGAAAGTCCCTTCGTGCTTCGCCGTGCTGCTGCTCCTGCTCGCCGTGCCTGCCCCCGCTCAGCAGTCGCAGTTCGGCTTCGATCCCAGCGGCCATCTTCTGTCTGAATTCACCGAGTCACCCGCGCTTCCAAAAATCATCGGCCAGCCCCAAATGCAGATCGTCATCCCGGGCCATAACGCAGCCTTTTCGGTCGGTGTCGCTGACACAACAGGCGTTTCCTATCAGTGGTATTTCACCAGTTCGCCCATCCCTGGCGCGACGACCGATTCACTGTTGCTCACGAATGTTAGCGCGGCAAATCAAGGCTTCTATTGGGTCACGGTATTGAATACTGTAAGCTCCACCGCCAGCACGCTCGCCAATTTGTATATTGATTCGCGCGCCTGCGGCATGCCGGATTCGTGGCAACTTCAATACTTCGGCAATCTCAGCCAAAATCCGCTGGACGATTACGACGGCGACGGCGTATCAAATCTGCAGGAATTCCTGGACGGCTCTAACCCGACCAATGCCGCCTCCGCCCTGTACCGAATTTCGCTGGTGAACGACGGCGGGACAGTTCTCGTTTCGCCGAACCAATCCACTTACAACAGCGGGCAGGCGGTAACGCTCACCGCAACGGGTTCGAGTTCGCTGCCATTCCATGCGTGGACCGGGGACGTGATCACCCGCAACAGTTCGATCACGGTTTCGATGACCAACAACCTGAACCTGTTTGCGCATTTTTTACCTTTTACGCTGGTTTGGACCAATCTCGCCAGCGGCGATTGGAATGTGGCGGCAAATTGGTCGCCGAATCTTTCCCCAATTTCCAACGAGAGCGTGATCATCGGATACAGTTACCCCGGAGGTGCCCTCCCAACGATCACGCAAAACAGCGATGTGGACCTGGTGGATTTCACGTTCGGCAACAGCTCTATCATCCCCGTGTTGACTGGCAGCGGGCGGATTACCATTTCCGGGACCGGCACTTGGAACTCTGGAACGATGAGTGGCACAGGCGCCTTCGTCGTGGAGCCTGGTGCCTCGCTGACCCTGGCCAACAGCTCGAGCCTTGTCCTGAACCGCACACTCGAAAATGCCGGGTCGGTGGTGTGGATCGGAGGCAATTTATTGCTGGGGGGCGCCGTGACGAACGATGCGGGTGCGGAATTTACGTTTACGGGACCGGCTTCGATCAATTTCGGAGGAGCAGCAGCGCAGTTTGACAACGCCGGCACGCTTACCTTGCCACCCGGTGCTACCACCTTCGCCGGAGTGGCTTTCGATGATTACGGAACGGTTAACTTTCCGGGCGGGGCTTTGACGCTGTCCGGGGGCGGGGTTCTGGCCAGCTCGCTCGTGGTGCCCGCCGGTTCGTCGATAAATTTCGAAGGAGGGATTTTCACTTCTACCACCAACCTCTCCCTTACCGGAGGGGGAACACTGTTCGTGAGCAGTAGCACTTTGACCCTTAGCGGCGTCGTCAACCTCGGCGGCAGTAACCTCTTCAGCAGCGGCTCGATCGAGCTGAACGGCAATTACGTTTGCACCAACAACGCCCTGATCATCAGCGGCGTGGTCAACTTCGACGGTACCAGCCTGGTTTCCCCGTTGGTGATCGACCTGAGCAACGGCTCGCTGGGCGGCAGCAACGATGTCACCGTCGGCAGCGCGATGACCTGGACGGGCGGAGGGATGAGCGGCACGGGCCGGACGTTTATTCCACCAGGGGTGACGCTCACTATCAACAACCCGTCCTTTATCACTCTGACCTCGCGCACGCTCGACAACGCCGGCACCACGACATGGTCCGGCGCGAACATGAACATGAGCGACGGAGTGATTACCAACGAGCCCGGGGCGCTGTTCCAGGTGCAAAGTCCCACCGCCATCCAATGGGGCGGTGGTTTTCCGCGTCTTGATAATGCCGGGACCTTCAACAGCCCCGTCAACGGGACGACTACTTTGGGCGTTCCCCTGAATAATCTCAATACGGTCGGGATTCAAGGGGGCACGCTGCTGCTGCAGGGCGGCGGCAATAATACAGGAACCATCTCCGTGCCTGCCGGAGCCTCGATCAATTTTGGGGGTGGGACCTTCATTTCCAACGGCGGTTCTACGATCTCCGGCGGCGGCACGCTGATGGTCAGCGGCGGCAATTCAATCCTCAGCGGCGTCGTTAATGTGGCCGGCAGCAATATCTTCAGCAACGGCTCGGCGGAGCTCAATGGCTTCTACGTCTGTACCAACAACGCCCTGACCATCTCGGGCGGCTCGGTCAACTTTGACAGCACGGGACCGGTCTCCCCTGCGGTGATCGACTTGAGCAACGGCTCCCTGGGCGGCAACAATTTGGTGACAGTCGGCAGCGCCATGACTTGGACCGGAGGGGGCATGAGCGGCACAGGACGAACCATCATCCCCTTTGGTGCGATGCTGACCATTAGCAACCCGTCACCCGTCTCTCTCTCGATCACGTCGCGGACGTTGGATAATGGCGGAGTCGTGGTTTGGACCGGCCCCGGAGGCATTTCGTTAGACGCCGTAATTACCAATCGCCCCGGGGCTTTGTTCGAGGTTCAGAATGCTTCGACGATTAACTTCGGCGGAGGCTCTCCGCGTTTCGACAACGCGGGGATCTTCCGCAAGACGGTCAATGCCGGCACTTTGACTTTGGCCGAAGTCAGCTTCACCAACTACGGCACGGTGGACATCCAAAGCGGCGTTCTCTTTGCGAACCTCGGCGGCTTTGAGTCGGCTCCCGGTGCGGTCCTCAACTGTGGTATAGCCGGCCCGATTCCCGCCACCAACTACGGCCAACTTCAGGTAAGCGGCCCCGTCGCGCTCAATGGAACCCTTAGCATCAATCTGACCAACAACTATGTTCCGACAACAAACGATTCGTTCACTGTCGTGACCGCCGGCACGCGCAATGGCACATTCGCGAATTTCCTCTACCCCTCGAACGTGGTGACGATGCAGGTTAGCAACACCGCTAATTCCGTCGTTGTCCTGGTTTCCAGCGCCGGCCTTCCGGACCGGGTGCTGGTGCCGCCGCAGATTTCCGGCACCAACATCACCCTCTGCTGGGGAGCGCTTCCGAACGTTACGTACCGAGTCGAGGTCAATTCCACCCTCGACCCGTCCACCTGGATTGCTCTGACCGGAGATGTGACCAGCTCCGGCAACATCGCCTGCATATCCGATGCGATGATTTCGAGCAACCGATTCTATCGAATCCTAGTCGTCCCATGAGCCGGTAACTCAGAAGATCCAGCGCACGCGAAAGCCCCAAAGTTCGTGTATGGCGCATTCCGGTCGCCGGGGTTCTGGAAAGTTCATTCGTTCATTCCTCGGCGAACTTTTTAGGCGACACGTCACGCCGAGGGTTTTTTGCAACGAGACGCAGCCGCCCATCCAACAAGGCAAGCACCCCGGCGCAGCGCCAGTTCAAGGTCGTGTGTTTAAGGATCAACAAATACCGGGATTCGGGTAAACGGCATGGGCGATTCCAGCGGAGTCGAGACGTTTCCTTCGCTCTGCAACGCGCAGCGAGTTTGCCACCTCCAGCCTCCTAGCGATTGCCTATAAGAGCATTGTCATGCGTGCGTTGAAATTTGAATCAAACCTAGGCAAAGGCACGACATTCATCCTTAGACTAACGCTCACGGGTTGCGTTGAAGGCTTCGGTCCTGGACTTCAACTTGGTTATCCCGATTTGCCAAAAGCTGGCAGCAGGGTTACTGAGAAGATCACTTTTCCAACGATTTCGCTTCTTAGCAGAATGGGATGAATGGCTAACTATAATAGGTTGCACCATGGAAAATGGCCCATGCCACCAATTTACCCTACGCCTCGCCAGGTTGTTTGGACTTGGTTTTGCGCCCCGCCGAACCTGGAGGAGCTCCACTGCTCCGCGCAATGGACGCGGTCAGCCTCGCCGCCTTCTGCAAGGCTTCGACGATCGGTTGGGGAGTCAGCGGAACAAGCTCGGCCATGGCGGCGATCTCTTGGTGATATTCCGCGCAGCGCCGTTCGTAGCCGCGCCGCGTCTTGGTGCAGACCAAAGTGTAAGGCCGTCCCTTGCGCTCCGTCACATGGGTCATGTCCAAGTGATATTGTTCGATGGTCTGGTGCAGGTGTTGGCGCCGTCCGGATGCCGCCGGAAACCGGTGTGCCTGGCGGACCGGATCCCTGGCGAAGCGCTGCAACTCACGGCAGTCTTCGCATTTACACGAGATGGTCACGTCCTGGCGCCAATCAGGCGGAGGCTTCGGCGGACACTCACTCCGCTCCAGGAGAAAACCGGATGCGTGATGCCACAGGCGCACAAAGACGGGGTCCGTATTCATCGATTCGCCATGCTTTTGATGCAAGGCCGTCAGCGCCGGCACGATAACATTGACGGGAGCGAACACCGCCGGGCGCGACGCGATCGTGTCTGCCGCAGTTTCACGAAGCTGAGTAGCCCCCAAGTCCGCCAAGGCCTCGAGCAACTCGACCAGCAGCGTGGAATCTACCGGCTTCAGCTTCTGCTCCCGCCGCCAGTCGAGTTTCTCATCCACGTCATCTGCATCCGCCCAATTCTCCTCGAAATTACTCGCTTCGAATTCCTCGCCGGCGAGGCGCACCTGGTTGACCTCTGCGAGTTTCTCGACCGTCACCGTCGCGATCTGCATGAGGGCCTGCAACCATGCAGCGGCAGATGGGCCGCCGCTCAGCTTGACAAGCCGGCGCAGCAAAACCACACAGGCCAGATGAAACCAAGCCATGTTAGCCTCCACCAGGTGCGCGAAAAGGTTCCCGCTGGTCGTGGGACCCAATAACTTCGCGGCTTTTGCCAGCGCCGCGTTCTCTGTCCCGTCGTAGTTGCGCGTGACGATTTCAGCGATGAATTGCTCCAGCAGTGCGGCATCTCCAAGTTCGCAGAGAATCCCGAGCATTTCGGCTCGGTCCGGCGCCTTCGCGTCATGGCACAGGTACGAGAATTCCGGGGTTGGTTTCCAGCGCTCAAGAACAAGCGCAGCCAACTCGCGCACCGATTTCTGCGATTCAGCGGAGCCCGCGGCGGCGCCGTCGGTGACCCGCTGCTTCAAGTAGGGAACGACGGCGCCCACGCCGGCTTGCAGCAGCACTTCGGCGAACCGTTCCAGCCGCCAAATCACCACTGCGGCCCGGTTATAAGCACGCTCGAAACTCGCCCCTTCGTTGCCACTCGCTTCCATGTAGCGCTGTTCGTCCGGCTTCTCGTTGTCCAGCGCGCCTTGAGGTAGCAACTCACTTTCCGCCAATGGCACCGGCCCGAAACCCGCTTTCCGATTCGCGCAATCAATCCAATGGTCAATGTGCTGGGAAGCATCGTAAACCTCCACGATCTCGAAATCTTCGTCGTACCCCCTGGAGTCGTCGTTGACGTCCTCTTCCTCGGAATAACGGTTCCACCGGGAACGTCCGCGAGAGTAGCCGCCATAACTCGATTCAGCCGCTCCTGATTCCTGGATATGCACGATGCCCAAATGCACAGCGCATCCGGCGCGAGTCGCCGCCTCGGTTAGCACCTTCGCCCTTGCAGCATCCGAGTTTTTCAAAGTGGCAAAGGAAAGCTCGGCTTGGGTGTATTGGTGCTCCAGCAGCCAAACCAATTTGACGGGAGCGTCGGTTTCAGTCAGCGTCTTTTCCAGGATGGCCGCCGCCGCTATTGCTTCCTCGTCATAGAGCGGCGCGCCGAGAGCTGCTTTCGCGCCTGCATTGGCCCGCTGCTGAATGAGATTATAAACCAGGCAAACCCGATTACCCTCCAGGATGGGCCGCACTTCATGCTCGCAGTCCGCATAGAAAGCCGCGAAGGTCAACTCGGAAACTTCCGCGCTGCTCAAGTCCAGTTCCACTTCCCGCCCGGCATGACGCACCACCAACTCGCCGCCACGATGGAAAGAAGGCAGAACAATCACGAGGGTCCCGAACATCCCCGCCTCCTTTTCCGTGTCACGATGTGCGCGAAAGAATCCTCCCTTGTCATAAATCAACACCTTGTAGAGTTCAGCGGAAACCTTGGCCTTTGCGCAACCGAGTCCTCCGGCCACCTGCGAGATAATCCGCGCAAAACTCTCCTCCCAGGACCTGCCACTGATGCGCGCCTTTTGCGGCGACAACTGCCAGACTTTTCGCACCGTGGTATCGAACACCGTCTCCGGCCCTCGGCCATAAGGAGCCCGCTCCGCCTGCTGGATTAACTTCCGGGCTTGCTCTTCGGGAACGGG
The DNA here is from genome assembly GCA_035294005.1 of Verrucomicrobiia bacterium. Taxonomy (GTDB): domain Bacteria; phylum Verrucomicrobiota; class Verrucomicrobiia; order Limisphaerales; family UBA8199; genus JANXQE01. The sequence continues at coordinate 1,908 of DATGLT010000240.1, read as the reverse complement.
AAAGGAAAGCACGCCGACTCCCTCGATTTCGATTTTCGGCAGCGGCACCTCGATTGCCCCACGAACAAAAAAGTCCCCCGCTCGCTTTACGCCCTTCAGGATTTTCTCCAGCGGCTTTAGGTTCTCGTTATATTTGATCTGAACAGAATCGTCAGGCATGCGGGACTCTACACCCGAAGCCTTTGGAGACAACAGAGGGATCTGAAGCATCTCGCCAGCAACCCCGCCGTTTTGTCGCCATCCACGCCTTGAACGGCCTGTGAGCACAGAACTGTCCAAGTAGGTGCGCTTCATCGCTCCCCTCTGCGGGCAGCTACTTCCTGCAGCTGAATGAGGACGCAGATCACGAACGCGCGTTGCGGGCTAGTCGAGCCCGGTGCGGGAAGGTCTTGGCCAGGCGGATGAGTTGTGCGACTTTTCGAATCTTTTCTGGAAACGGTTCGCGGGCCAGTTTCTGTCGCATTTCAACTTTCATACCTTTGGCAGTTTCAGACTATGCCGTTTCAAGATGTCTTCCAAGCGGTTTTGGTCCAGGTCGGCCTGTTGGAGCAGTTGCTCAATGCGAACCTTGTCCTTGGCTCGGCCAACGCTGGCAGCAATGGCCACGATGTGTTCCGCCCGGAAAAACTTTGGCAGGTACCCCTTCATAGACGATTCGCTCCGCCACGCGCACCGCTTCCTCGGTTAGACCGCTCGCCGCAAAAAATTGCGATCTCGTCGAAGGGCGCGTGGTGGAGTTCAAAGGCGACCTCCGTGCTACCCTCGGCGAAGCCCGACGCCGGGAGAAGCAAAGCTGGAAATAATGGCTTACCTGGGCCTTTCGCGCCGGGTAGTGCGCGACATCGAAGGGATCAGGCGCTACTCGGTCGAGCAGTGGGGAAACGAGTTGCCGACGAATACCTGGACAGCATCGAAGAGGCCCTGGTCCGGCTGCGTGGGAATACCTATTTGCTCCGCGTTAAGGCGGAGTTTTCCCGCCACTTGCGGTTTTACCGGGTGCGCCGTCATTTTTTGGTTTGTTCCCTGATCAGGGGTAATACCTACTTGGCAACCTTGCTTCAAAGGCGCTCCAGAAAAGCGTACCAGGTGAAAGTTTGGCATTCGAACCTGCCGCGTAACAATTCCCCTGATTGCCGCGTCTTAGTGGCAGGAAAATGATGCGATGTCTTTGTGCGATCGTTTGCTTGGTAACCGTTGTCTGTCTAGCGGCAGCGGATAGATTACCTGACGTTGTCTTCCGCGATTTGGCCGATGTTCCTCACCACCCATTGGAACCCGGGGAGAAGGACGCATCGGTGCTGGTTTTTTTCTGGCAGGATTGTCCCGTCTCAAATGGGTATGCTCCCGAGCTGAATCGCATCGCGGCCAGCCACACCAACTGCGCGTTTTATATCGTCCAGGTCGATCCGGAACTCACGCCGGCGGCCGCCCGGGAGCACGCTAAACAATACCATCTTTCCATTCCGGTTTTGCTCGATCCCAAACATCAACTCGTACAACTTGCGCACGCCACCGTAACGCCGGAAGCTGTCGTCTTGGGAAAGAACGGAAACGTGCTATATCGGGGACGCATCGACGATAATTATGCCGCGTTTGGCAAAAAACGTGCCTCGGCCCGGCAACATGATTTGATTGATGCGCTGGACGCCATCGCCTCCGGCCAACCGCTAAAACTGAGGGAAACCAAAGCCATTGGCTGTCTCATCCAATAAAGGTAAGATATGAAAGCCCACCGTATCCAAAACCGCGCGTCCATGCTTGCAACCTTGCTAAAGCTTCGGACTCCAATCTGCCTGGCCCTACGAGGAGCTCGTTGGGCGAGAGCGGGCCAGAAGAGCTTTGGGGCTACAAATGCTTCCCACATTGGACTGCCGGCCATATTTCTCGCGCTGACATTATCGGCACCAG
>DATGLT010000239.1:0-2792 GCA_035294005.1 Verrucomicrobiia bacterium | reverse complement strand
CTCGTCGACAATCAGCGTGCGAACGGTCGACAGGATTTTTCGGCCCGATTGCGATGTTAGAAGGAGGTACAGGGATTCCGGTGTGGTGACCAGAATATGAGGCGGCCGGCGTATGATCGCCTGACGCCTGGCTGCCGGGGTATCCCCGGTACGCACGGCAGTTCGCACCTCCACCGTTTTTCCCTCAGCCTGCAGAAAAGCCTCCCCGATTTCCTTAAGAGGCTCTTCGAGATTTTTGTGAATGTCGTTGCTCAGCGCTTTGAGGGGGGAAACGTAGACAACGCGGGTTTCATCCGGGAGCGCGCTTTCGATACCCTGGCGGAATAGCGTGTCCAAAGAGGCCAGAAACGCGGCCAGGGTCTTACCTGAACCGGTTGGGGCGGCAATCAGGGTGTGGGCTCCGGATTGGATGGCAGGCCATCCCGCTATTTGCGGTTGGGTTGGAGAGCCAAACCTTTGCTCGAACCAGCGGCTGATAACGGGATGAAACTGAAAGGGCTGCATTGAGATTGCCCTCTAAAATACCACACCACAGCTGATTTGCTAACCCACTGAAAGCCGGAAATTTCACTCGGCCGAGGCATCCGCCTGGAGCGGCCTGTCCTTAAAAGGTATCAGTCCTCAGGCGAGCAGTATCGCACGAAAACAAATCGACCCGGCCACCAGAACCAGTTGCTGGTCATAGACGCTATGCTTTCCCTGGAAATCGCTCTTGGCAACTCGCCTGGACGGAGTTTGATGAAGCTTTGCCAGATGGTATTCTGGTCGTTTTTCGGCTTCGCTCATTGGTCTCCGTTTTGTGTGGCGCTGAGGAGTGCAGTTACGGAAATGTTCAAGGCCTGGGCGATACGAGCAACGCTACGCAGGGTGGGATTGCGGTTTCCCAGTTCGACGCCAGCAACGTAAGTGCGGTCTATCTGCAGGACTGCGGCCAGGGCTGCTTGAGAGAGGCCCCGCTCCTCGCGTAATTTACGAATTCTTGGACCGAGTGGGAGTCGTCTCCGGCGCGCACCGTTCTTCTCCTCTGATCCAAAAAGTTCCGCGATGTCGATGTCGAGCGCTTTTGCGAGCGTCCTTAAAGTTTTGATGCTCGGGTTGCGTTTTCCAGCCTCCAGACCGGTCAAATAGGTGCAACAAAGATTTGCGCGTTCTGCCAAAGTGGATTGCGACAGCTGCAGCCTGGAACGGATGCGGAGAATCGCCGCGCCCACTTGCATTTGTAATTTGTCGGCGTCCATCTTCGGGTGCTGGCAACAGCCTGCGCAGACATCCGCCATAACCAGTTCAATCCAGCGCAGGAAACAGCCTGCCAAGGTCATGAAAGTGGCGGTTGAAATTAAGGACGCGATTTGGCCGCAAGAGGTTACAGAGCGCACTCTAACGGTCCGAAACGCACATCCGCGACATCGTTTGTGGAAATTCGAAAGGCAACTCTTTGCCAGATCCTTTGGAGGTCCTCAAAGTGATGGCGTTTCGCGGCGGGCTAAGCTTGCCTATTGCCTGAAATTGAGTCGGAGCAGTCTCTGAAACTGATCGAATGACACACGTGCAGGGCGGGATCAGTCCAAAACCGGTCTCGAACGAACTAAGGGCTTTTCCCCATGGAATCCATCTCGCGGATAGAGCAAAGAGATGGGCGAGCACGGGCCGGATGCCAATAATAAATCCCCGCGCTTGGAAGCGCGAACAAAATTCGGCTCGTGTTTTTGTTCAAAACTGTCGCGGCGAAACCAGGTTTCCACCCCATATCCCAAAAGGCGGAACGAACCTAGGTTCGGGCGGTGCCCGAGACCGCCGTATTTTTGTTGGTTGAAGATAATTTGGACGATATCGCCCTCCTCAAACGTGCTTTTGTAAAATCCCGCGTTAACAATCCTCTCAAGGTGGTAAATAACGGGCCGGATGCAGTGGACTACTTGAGCGGCGTTGGGCCCTACCGCAACCGGCGGGAGTTTCCGCTCCCCAGAATTATTTTACTGGACATAAATTTGCCTGGAATGACCGGGCTGGAAGTTTTGAAGTGGATAAGGGCGCAACCCAATCTTGTGGGAATTCGCGTCATCATGCTCACGTCTTCGGACGCAATACGCGACGTCAATGAGGCATATCGGTTGGGCGCGAATTCATTCTTAATTAAGCCGAACGATTTTGACGATCTGGGTGAGCCTTACCCAAGCGATAAAGGGATACTGGATTTGGACCGATACGGGACCACAGCTATCGGTTCAAACCGAACCCACGAAAATGAGGTAACTTCCGGTTCTGTTTCCCTCAATGGCGTCGTCCCCGAACCATCTACATTCGCCTTGGGCCTGGTCGGCGCGCTTCTATCCCTATTTTGGCGCCAGCGATACAGCATCGTGAAAGAGTAGCGGGAGCGTTCGTTCGCGTTTCGCCGAATTGTCACGGAGTCGGAAAACTGGTGTCGCGCTGCATACTCCATTCTGGACCTGCCGTCGCCCGTTCCAGCTGTCAGAGTTGGTGCCGGTGGTGGGACTCGAACCCACACGACTTTTTATGGTCCCAGGATTTTAAGTCCTGTGCGTCTGCCATTTCGCCACACCGGCAAGCTTAAGTATCAATAACTTGCGACTTTGATTCGGAAGGAGCTTAACTCTGTGACACTAGTTGTGACACTGTGACGGTATGAAAGCCACTGCAACCGCAAGCAATGCCAGCAACGAGATCAGGAACAGTCAATCTCGCGGCACCAAGTTTATCAAGGTCAAGGACGGGCGCAAGCAACCCGTGCGTGGCATGCGTGGCCTCTGGAAGCGTGGCGACCGGTTCTA
>DATGLT010000238.1:0-10778 GCA_035294005.1 Verrucomicrobiia bacterium | reverse complement strand
GGCCATCGTTATCGTAGTCCGCTGCGATCGCTGCAGTGCCGTAACCGGCGCCCTGCACGCCCGCTTTGGCGGTGACGTCTTCAAACGTCCCATCTCCCCGGTTTCGATACAGGCGATTGGGTTCGCGTGCCGTCCCGCGGGGCTGGTGTGTCACTCCTTCCAGTGGTCCTGAATTCACCAAGTACAGATCCATAAAACCGTCGCCGTCGTAATCGAGCCACACACCGCCGGCGCCGTTCGATTCAAGAATATTGGCGATCCGCGAATCGCAGTACTGGTGGACGAAAGTTATCCCGGCCTTGGCCGTTACGTCTTCAAACAGGTCGTCTTTTCGGGCCGCAATTGCCGGGGTTACAGAAAGTGCGGCGGGCACGGTGCTCGACGGTTCCGGGGCGGCCCGCATCACCGAGCTCTTGAATTCGAAAAGAATGGCAACGGCCACCAGCGCGCCCAGGCCAAAAACCAACGCTAATTTCCAGAATTGCTTTTGTCCGTTCATCGCTTCAGGTCTGCTCGTTGTGACCAACAGGTTACAGGCATCGCGCAATCGTAAGCTTTGGCCGCAATGATGAACCTGGGGAGAACGATTGACTCTCCCTTTTTGGTCCTGGTTGGTTCATTTTTTGCACAGTAGTAAAAGCCGATCGATCCGGGGCAAGTCACGCCTGATATTGGGCGAGGATGAGCAGGTCTCCACCTGGACTGCGAGTTAAATGGGCTGTGCGGCCCAATCCGTGGTACCGGTTGCTCGGAATTCCCGGCGGATTACAACTCCAGGTTGACGCAAGCCGCTCGGCCTGCGATTGATATGTGCAGACCCCGTGAGAAAACCGGCGCTTACCTGCGGATTGCTTCTCGCCACAGCCTGGCTGCTGCCAGGATTTGAGCCGGCAGGCCACGCGGCCCCCGGCCAATCCTTTGAAGCGGCCTCCCGCCACTGGGCGTATCAACCGTTGAACCGGCCGCAACCCCCGCAAGTCACGGAGGCGCAGCTCGTGCAATCCCCAATTGACGCGTTCCTGCTGTCCAAGCTCGAGCAAAAACACCTCTCGTTTGCCCCGGCGACGGACCGAAGGACTCTATTGCGCCGGGTCTACTTCGACCTGGTTGGATTGCCGCCTACCGTTGAGGAGGTCCAGGCCTTCGAACAGGACGGCTCAACCAACGCTTTTGCTAAAGTGGTTGATCGGCTGCTTGATTCCCCGCGTTACGGAGAATGCTGGGGCCGCCATTGGCTGGACGTCGCGCGTTACGCCGACACAAAAGACCTGGTTCTGGCCTACGGAAAAGACGCGTTGCGACCTTATGCGTACACGTACCGCGACTATGTCATTCGCGCTTTCAATGAAGACCTTCCGTATGATCAGTTCGTCGAGGACCAACTTGCGGCCGATCTCATTCCTGGAGAACCCAAATGGCGCCTGGCGGCGCTTGGGTTTTTAACGTTGGGTCGTCTTTTTGACAACAATCCCCACGACCAAATTGATGATCAGATTGACACCACGACTCGCGGTTTCCTGGCATTGACCGTCGCCTGCGCCCGCTGTCACGACCATAAATACGACGCCATCACGCAAGCCGACTATTACGGGCTGTATGGCGTTTTCGCGAGCACTGAGCGGCCGTACCAATTGCCGCTGATCGAGGACCCGAAGGATGTTCCGGGCGGACCCGAGTTCGAGCGAGAGCTTGCCAAAGCGCGCAACGAGCTCGAACAGCAAATCGACAGCGAGTATGCCAAGCTTACCGAGAATTTTCGTCAAAGAATCGGAGATTACCTCCTGCGCGCCGGGACCACCGAGCCGGATATCACCGAGACATCCCAATTCGCGTTGTCCTTAACGCCGGATGATTTTCGGCCCACGCTCGTCTTGCGGACTCGGCGGTATTTGAGAGAGCAGGCGGTACCCGGGAACAAGCTTTTCGGCTTGTGGTCCCAGTTGATGGCATTGTCGGAAGCCGATTTGCCATCCAAGGCACAGGAGATACTGGATCAGGCGGCGAAATCCGAGCCGCCGCCAAACCCGTTGGTGCTGGATGCCCTGAAGTCCTCAGTTCTCACCAACAAACCATGCGTGGCAAAGGCTTACGGCAAGTTGCTTCGCGATATTTATGAGCAATCCAAAAAGCCGGTCGCGGGAAATCCCAGTGGCGATTTGACAGCCGATCAACGCGAGTTGCTCGACGTCGTTACGGGTCCTCAAAGCCCCATCGCGTTTCCACGACGCGATACGCCCGACCACATGTCCCGGCCTGACAAAGACCGCTACAACGGGCTGGTTGCGAATCTCGACAAAATTGCTGCCAACGCGACCAACCCGCCGCCGGCGCGGGCCATGGTGGTGGCGGATTTACCCCAGTCGTTCGAGCCGCACATCTTTAAGCGAGGCAATCCGTCCCGCCCCGGCGACGCGGTGCCGCGCGCATTTGTACGCGTGCTGACCGGGGGAACAGCCCTGGTTTTCACGAATGGAAGCGGACGCCTTGAGCTTGCCACGGCCATCACCTCGAACACCAATCCGCTTACGGCCAGGGTGCTCGTGAACCGTGTCTGGATGCACCATTTCGGCGAGCCGCTGGTGGCCTCACCCGCGGACTTCGGGGCGCGCAGCGAAGCCCCCGCCAACCCGCAGTTGCTGGATTGGCTCGCTTCAGAATTCGTGCGTTCGGGCTGGAGCATCAAACACCTGCACCGGGTGATCCTCTTAAGCTCCGCGTACCAACAGGCCTCATTCCCGCAAGCGGCACAAGATCCTGAAAATACATTGCTGAGTCATTTCCCTCGGCGCCGGCTCGATTTCGAAGCGATGCGTGATTCTCTGTTGTCCGCAGCCGGTCGTTTGAACCTGGCCGTTGGCGGACGATCCGTGGACCTTGCGGAGGAGCCCAGCAACACGCGCCGCACAGTTTACGCCCTGATCAACCGACAGGATTTGCCTTCCATGTTCCGCGCCTTTGATTTCCCCGTGCCGGACCAATGCATCGAGCGCCGCCCGCACACGTCGGTGCCGCAACAGGCGCTTTTCGCGATGAATTCCCCCTTCGTCTTACAACAGGCACGAGCCCTGGCCGCTATGCCTTGCGTGTCGCAGACATTTGATCCGGGATTAAAAGTTGCCGCCCTGTTTAGCCGCGTGTTCCAGCGCCAACCCACTCCAAAGGAAATCGCATCGTCCTTACGCCTCATCAAGGCCGCGGAACAGGAAAAAGCCCCCGACAATGGTCTCACCGCATGGGAACAACTCGCGCAAGTGTTGCTCATGTCCAACGAAGCTGTGTTTGTCGATTAGCCTGACGTCATGAACATCTTTCAACACCTCCCGCCGCGGCTGTTGACGCGCCGACAAATGCTTCACCAAATGGGCACCGGCCTGGGCATGCTCGGCCTCGCCGGTCTCCTCCGTGAAGCCGGTATTCTCAACGCCAGCGCCGAGTCGGTGCCGCTCAACCCACTGGCCCCCAAACCGCCTCAGTTTGCCGCGCGAGCCAAACGGGTGATTCATATTTATCTCAATGGCGGGCCCTCTCACGTCGATACCTTTGATCCCAAGCCCGCACTCGGGCAGTGGGCCGGCAAAACTATTCCCTCGGGAAACCTGACCACCGAAAGGCCTACCGGCACTGCCCTGCCCTCTCCCTTCAGATTTCGTCCCTATGGAAAAAGCGGGATCGAAGTGAGCGAGATCTTTTCGAAAACAGCCGAGCACGTTGATGACATTAGCTTTATCCGTTCGATGCAGGCAAATACGCCAAATCATGAGCAGTCAATGCGGCTGATGAACTGCGGCGATGAGCGCCTGTCGCGCCCGAGCTACGGCGCCTGGATTACGTACGGCCTGGGCACCATCAACGAGAATCTGCCGGGCTTCATCGCGATGTGCCCCGGGCTGCCGGTGGCGGATGTTTCAAATTGGCGCGCCGCCTTTCTACCGGGCATTTACCAGGGCACACACATCAACACGAAGAAAACGAAGCCCGAGGAGTTGATTGAGAATATCACCAACCAGCGCATCAGCCGCACAGCCCAACGACGCCAACTCGACCTGCTCGGAGAGTTGAACGCAGAGCACGAGCGCGCGCGGGGCGATGATCCCCAACTCGAAGCCCGGATTCAATCCTTCGAACTCGCTTACCGGATGCAGTTGGAAGCGACCGATGCTTTTGACGTTGAAAAGGAGCCGCCGCAAATTCGCGAGATGTACGGGAACACGCTCCAAGCGCGGCAGCTGCTGATTGCCCGGCGACTGATCGAGCGAGGCGTGCGTGTGGTCCAATGTTACCACGGCGACGTGCAACCGTGGGACAGCCACGAGTTGATCGAGGATAATCATCGGCGCCTGGCCGGTGAAATCGACCAGGGGATTGCGGCGCTGCTGACCGATTTGAAACAACGCGGTTTGTTGCAAGACACCCTGGTTTTATGCGGTGGTGAATTCGGGCGCACGCCCGCCGTTGAAATCCCCGCGCCCGGCACGCCGGGCAAAGGCAAGGGCCGCGACCATAATCATTATGGATTTACCGTCTGGCTTGCGGGCGGCGGAGTGAAAGGCGGCCACGTGTATGGCGCTACCGATGAGTTCGGCTTCCGTGCCGTCGAAAACCCGGTCCACGTTCATGACTTGCACGCCACCATGCTGCATTTGCTCGGATTCGATCATGAAAAACTGACGTATCGTTACGCTGGACGGGATTTCCGGCTCACAGATGTCAGCGGCGAAGTCGTAACAGATATCCTGGCCTAAGATTCAGGCCGGAACCACGCAAAATTCACCACGGATGAACACAGGATTTTCAGGAGCAAAACGGGGCACGAAAGCCAGCGGGAGTGAGTTCACCTTTGGCGGATGGTTCAAATGTCCCCTGCTGCCCCGCGCATCAACGCTGGTCACCCGGCTCGTATGCTTCGTCGCCGCCGCTTCGTGTCTCGATGCGCCCATCAGCCGCGGCGAAGATTTTTCAAAGGGCGAACACAAGCTTCTTTACGTGGCCGAACCCGGCATCCGCGACTATCTCGAATATGGCGGTCATGGCTTGCTGGTGTTTGACATTGATCATGGCCACACATTTGTGCGCCGAATCCCGACCGGCGGGCTCGACGAAAAAGGAAAGCCGCTCAACGTCAAAGGCATCTGCGCCAACGCAACGACAGGGCGACTTTACATCACTACGACGCGGACCCTGCAATGCCTCAACCTCGCCAGTGACAAAATGCTTTGGGAAAACTCTTACGAAGGTGGCTGTGATCGGCTGGCGCTTTCGCCCGACGGTCTGATCATTTATGTGCCATCGCTCGAAGGAGACCATTGGAACGTGGTGGATGCCACGAACGGAAAGGTCTTGCAAAAAATCGTGCGCAAGTCCGGTGCGCATAACACGATTTTTGGGTTGGACGGTGAACACGTTTACCTGGCGGGCCTTAAATCCCCGATTCTTACGGTTATCGACGCCAAAACACAGGAAGTCGGGCTCACAGTGGGCCCGTTCGGCAATGTCATACGTCCATTCACAATCAACGGCAGCCAGTCATTGTGCTACGTCAACGTCAATGGCCTGCTCGGTTTCGAAATAGGCGACCTCAAAACCGGCAAGGTCTTGCAAAAAGTCGAACTGCCCGGGAGCAAGCCCGGAACAGAAAAACGGCACGGGTGCCCCAGTCACGGGCTTGGTCTGACACCCGATGACGCCGAGTTGTGGCTCACCGACGCCGCAAACAGCCAGTTGCACATCTTCGATGCGACGGTTACGCCTCCAAAATTATTGGCTCACGTGACGGTGCGCGATCAGCCGGGATGGATCACCTTTGGAGTCGACGGGCGTTACGCCTATCCATCCACCGGGGATGTTATTGAAGTTAAAACCCGCAAGATCGTGGCCGAATTGGCCGACGAAAAGGGCCGGGCCGTGCAAAGCGAGAAGCTGCTGGAAGTAGATTTCAATAATGGCAAACCCGTTCGCGCAGGCGACCAGTTCGGATTAGGCCGAGCGCATTAATTCCTGCGGAGCTTCCTTGCGCGTGCGCCGGCGGGTGTCGGCCAGAAGTCAAAAGAGCGCGCCAATTTCGCTGCGCCTTTCCAGATCGACCCCTCATTACCAGGAGTGGCTCCGCAAACTTGTACCCGTCTTCCTTCAGGGTGAAAGTCTTTGCCGCCCGGCGTAAACGTTCAGCGAATCGCCTCGAATAAAACCCACCAACGTCTGGCCGCTTTCCCGGGCAAACTCGACCGCTAAACTCGATGGGGCGGACACCGCGCAGACAATCGGCACCCGGGCCGCCAGAGCCTTTTGCATGATCTCAAAGGAGGCCCTGCCGCTGACCAAGAGGACATTATCGGCAAACGGAAGTTTTCCGGCACGCAAACCGTAGCCGATGACCTTGTCGACGGCATTATGCCGCCCCACATCCTCGCGCAGCACTATCAACTCACCGGTTTCGGTGAACACCGCCGCCGCATGAAGTCCTCCGGTTTTCTCGAAAGCCGGCTGGGCGGCACGCATGGCACCCGGAAAGGTCCTGATTACCTGGATTGAAACACGGACGTTGGAAGTAACGGGCGGAAACTCCTGTTGAACGGCATCAATTGAGGCCTTCCCGCAAAGGCCACAGCTCGATGAAGCAAACACGTGGCGGGTTAGGCGTTTTAAATTGAGCCGGACGGAAGGCGCCAAAAATACATTAAGGGTATTCTCGGGGGAGTCGCTCCGGGCGCAGGGACCCATCGCGGTAATGTCGGAGGGCTTGCGAATGATCCCTTCGCTGAGGAGAAAGCCCGCAGCCAAATCCTCATCGTGCCCTGGCGTTCGCATGGTCACGGCGATGCCCCGGCCACGCACGCGGATTTCCAATGGTTCTTCCCGCGCCAAACGGTCCTGGCAGTGCTTTGCTTCTGCCGCGGCGGAATAACGCCATACTTCGGCTTCCCCGATTAACAGGTCGGCGGCTTGCGCGGCGCCTTTTCCGGACCTCGGGTTCAATGTTTCGGGTCCGGTTCTCCGTTGAGCTTCTCGATGCTCACACGGGAATTATAGTCCGGCACTCCCCCCGCCGCATCCACCAGGCCGCGACGGATTAGCACGTTTCCTTCCGGCCAGTGAACCTGAAGGTTACCCCGGGCAATCGGAGCGATGAAGACGCGGGCTTCCAGCCGGCCAACCTCGTTGCGGAGCAAAACACGCTCGTTCTGAGACAACCGCAGATCGGCCGCGTCGAGGTGGTTCATCAAGACTGCGTCCCGGGGCGCACCGTTGAGCGGGTCAGTCTCCGCATAGACGATCGAGTTAAATTGCTTTCCCCTGCGAGTCGACACCGCAAACTGCGGCGGTTTTTGTTTTGTTTCGAGGGAACCATCACCCTCTGACGCGGCGCTCCTCGCAACTCCGTTCGCGGGCAGGCACACGGCTTGAAAATGAGCTTTGCCATCGGGGGTTGGAAACTGCCAGTCGGCGCACAAATGGCGTCCGCCATATTGAACGGCATCGCCGCTTTTTTGAAGCCTCTCGATGCCCGCATAGGACGGAATGACGCGCGCGATCTCGTCCCGCATTTGCCGCCCCGTTTCACAGCCGATAATCGCCGCCGAATTTGGTGACACCGCGAAGGCCAGGTCGCGCAGGATCTTCCATTCCGCGCGCGCCTCACCTACCTGGCGCGGGAGTTCGGGCGTGAAAATAATGCGCCGTTCGGTGGTGGTTTCGGTGCCACCGTCGTCCTGTTCGTACCGGGTTTTGGCGGGAAGCAAAAGCACCTGGTCGAGCGTATCCACGAACATCTGGTCCGTGAGAATGATATCCTGATGCACGCGCATCGGAACCTTTGAGAGCGCCGCGCGCACGTGGTCGGGTTCGGGTAAAGTCCGGACAAAATTCCCGCCGAGGCAATAAAGCAAATCCAGTTCGCCGGCGTCGGCAGCTTCGACCATTTGGACCGCCGTCAGGCCTGGCCAGTCGGGCACTTTGAATCCGTAATGCCTCGAAAGGGCCAGCGCCGTTTCCGAATTGATTGGCTTGCCCCCAGGAAACACGGTGGCGTACGCGCCCATTTCCGCACCACCTTGCACGGAAGAATGCCCGCGAATCGGCATCAACCCGCATTTGTCGCGGCCGACGAACCCCTTCGTCAGGCCCAGGTTGATGATCATCTGGACGGAATCCGCGCCGAAGACATGTTGAGTAATGCCCATGCTCCAAACCAGCACGGCGGTTTTCGCCCGGTGGATGAGCTCGGCGAATTCCTGCATGCTTTGGCGCGTAAGTCCGGACTGAAATTCCAATTCCTCGAACGTGAATTTTTCGAGCTGCAAGGCGAGCTCTTCAAAGCCTTGTGTCCGCTGCTGGATGAACGCTTTGTCATGCCAGCCGTTTTGAAAGATAATCTTCAAAACTCCGCACAGAAACGCGATATCGCCACCCGTCGAGACAGGAAACCAGTAGTCGGCGATGTCGGTCCCGAATGTGGCGCTGCTGGCCGTCGACGGCACCCAGTAACGATCCATTCCGGGTTCAAAATAGGGGTTAACCAGAACCACACGGGTGCCCAACCGCTTGGCTTCGTGCAGATATTTGAGCGCAACCGGCTGGTCATTGGCGGGATTGGCTCCGAAAAACACGACCAGGTCGCTTCCATACCAGTCCCGGTAGCTGCAGGTTGTCGCGGCCACTCCCAAGGCGTGCTTCATCGCGGCCGTGCTCGGGGCGTGACAGAGCCTTGCCGCGTTATCCACGTTGTTGGTCCCCAGGAACCGCGCCACTTTCTGAGCCATGTAATAGACCTCGTTGGTAATCCCTCGCGAAGTCAGAAAAAATGCAATCCGTTTGGGGTCGCTGCGGACGATTCTCGCCGCGATGCGCTGGTACGCCTCTTCCCATGAAATCCGATGAAAGCCCGCCGCGCCCCTTTCCCGCAGCATCGGGAAAGGCAACCGGCCCAGCTGACGCAATTGCTGGTTAGTCAGGGAAGACAGCTTTGACACATCCGAAAGGATCGCTGGATCGAGTGCCGGCATGGTGTTCAACCGGAGCAAATTCAGGCGAGTCATGCAGAGATGAACGCCGCTCATAGTCCAATCGTGGAATCCGGCGACTCCAAGGGCGCAACCGTCGCATACGCCTTTGCTCAGGACTTTCCAGGCGTAGCCAAGGTTATCGCGGTTCTGCCACGCAATGGCAGCCATGTCGCGAAAATGCTTGGGTTTGGTTTGACCGAGGCCGAAAGGGACCGCAGCTTTTAATTTCGCCCGCCAGGTTCTTTTAACTTCGTTCACGCTATCGATGACCTATAAGCATGGAGTGAACCAGTGCGGCGAGCAACCCTCCTGCCAAGGGACCCAGCACGGGCACCCAGGCGTAGCCCCAGTCACCGTCCCGCTTGCCGGGGATGGGCAAGAACGCGTGGGCAATGCGCGGCCCGAGGTCGCGTGCCGGATTAATCGCATAGCCGGTCGTGCCGCCCAGAGACAAGCCTATGGCAAAGACCAGTAGTCCTACAGGCAGCGCGCCCAAAGTTCCCAGGCCGATAATTACCTCATTCGTGGCGCCGGTCGCGCCTGGCAGTTTGATTTTCGCATCGGTCATTAAAAACACCGGCAAGACCAGCAGAAACGTGCCAAGAACCTCGCAAAAAAACGCCTGGCCATAACCGCGAATATTCGGTGCCGTGCAGAAACATGCCAGCTTTGCGCTCGCGTCGTCCGTCGCAAGGAAGTGCGCCCGGTAAAATACGTAAACGAGCGTGCCGCCCAAAACGCCGCCCGCCATTTGCGCGCCGACGTAACCCAGGACGCCAGACCACGGAAACTTCCCCGCCTGCGCCATGGCCACTGTTACCGCCGGATTCAAATGCGCGCCGCTAAACGATTGCGAGCTGAACACCCCGACAAAGACCGCCAGGGCCCATCCTGCCGTGATCACTATCCAACCCGCGCCATGGCCTTTGGTCTTGGACAGGACCACGTTGGCGACCACTCCGTTTCCGAATATCACTAAAATCGTGGTTCCGATGAATTCTGCCAAGCAAGGGTTCATAGCTACCGATCTGTTAATGAACAACAAAACACGAGGCAACCTCTTTGAAATCGCGCAATTGCGCCTGCTCCCAATTCTTATCTTTGCCCAATTCACGCGCCATGATCTCCGCGACGGTGGGAGCTATTTCCAGAGCGGCTCCAGCATTCAGGAAAAGAGCGCGCGTGCGGCGCGCCAGCACGTCATCGAGCGTTCGCGCCATCTCATTCCTGACCGCCCAGAGGATTTGTGTTCCCTCGATATCGAGCGCTGGGTGCAAGCGGCGCGATAAACCGGGGTTCTTTCGACTTAGCTCGCGCATCGGTTCGGCATCCGATCCGTAAACCGCCAGCGGACCTTCAACCTGCCCGGCGTGCGCGCCATGGATCCGCAATTCCCGCGTAACGCAGGGCATTTCAGGCAAACGCGCCAGGACGACCGCGTGTTCGAGGCAGTCTTCGGCCATCTTGCGGTACGTGGTCCATTTCCCGCCGGCGATGGTCAGCAGGCCGGACTTGGAAATGGTGATCGTATGTTCGCGAGAGAGGGCCGCGGTGCTGCCGGGCCGTTCCGCATTGACCAGAGGCCGTATGCCTGTGAACACGCTCAGGATATCGCTCCGGCGAGGGGGACGGGACAGGTAAGAACCGGCGGTGTCCAGGATAAAGTCGATCTCGGACGGAAGTGGTTTGGGTTCAAGACTAACCTGCGCGATCGGCGTGTCGGTCGTGCCAACAACGACATGCTGATGCCACGGTATGGCGAACATCACCCGCCCATCG
>DATGLT010000237.1:0-2780 GCA_035294005.1 Verrucomicrobiia bacterium | reverse complement strand
GCAACAGGCCCAGCGCGGCCACCAGCGCAGTCATCATGATCGGGCGCAACCGCAGGATCGCGCCGTCGCGAATGGCCTGATGAAAATCCATCCCGCTGCCGCGCAGTTCGTTCACGTACGAGATGTAAACGACGGCGGTTTGAACCGAGACGCCGAACAGTGCCAGAAAGCCGATCCCGGATGAAACCGAAAACGGGGTATGGGTTACCCAGAGCGCCACAATGCCGCCGACTGGCGCGGACAGCAGGACTCCAAGCACCGTGATGAGCGGAAACTTGAAGTTCCGATAAAGCGCGAACAAAAGGAGAAAGATTACGAACAAGGTCAAAGGCAGCACAATATTGAGCTGCCGCCGAGACGCGGTGTATTCCTTGTACTCGCCGCCCCAGTCGATCCGATAACCTTCAGGGAGGGAGACTTTAGCCCGGACCCGCTGTCGGGCGTCATCCACCGCGCTAGCCAGGTCACGGCCTTCCACCGAAAACTGCACACCAATATAGCGTGAATTGTCCTCGCGATAGATAAATGAGGCCCCATTCTCCACCCTGATGTCAGCTAATTCCTTTAGCGGAATTTGTGAGCCATCTGGGGCGCTGACAAGTATGTTACGGATTTGCTCCGGGTTATCGCGGAATTGCTGTTCCAGGCGCACCACCAAATCGAACTGTTTCTCGCCTTGCACCACTTGCGTGGCGGCGGACCCGCCGATCGCCGCTTCGATCAAGCCGTTGATGTCCGCCACGTTCAGCCCGTAACGGGCAATCTTGGCCCGATCGATATTCACCGTGAGGCTGGGCTGACCCAGTTCCTGGACCAAGGTGATCTCTTTGATTCCGCGCACACCCTCCAACACGCGTTTGATCGCCTTTCCTTTGGCTTCCAACGTCTGCAAGTCCGTTCCAAAAACTTTGACCGCCAGTGAGCTTTTAAGGCCCGTCTCGGCTTCGTCCACAGCGTCCTCGGCCGGTTGGGTGTAATTGAAAATAATACCTGGAAATGCCTGGAGCTTCTCGTTAATGGCCTCGATCAGTTTTGCTTTGCTGCGATAGGTCCCTTTCCATTCGCGGTACGGCTTGAGCCCGACGAAGAATTCCACATTGAAAAAGCCGGTCGGGTCAGTTCCATCATCGGGCCGGCCATGTTCGGAGGCGACCACCGTGACTTCGGGAAACGAGCGGAGAATCTGGCGGACTTGCGGCGCGATCTTGGCGGATTCTTCAAATGAGATCGTGTAGGGCATGGTGGCGCGAATCCACAGAGCGCCTTCGTCGAGGTGCGGCATGAATTCGGCCCCGATCGCCGGAACCAGCAACAGCGAGCCGATGAGCACCACGACCGAGCCCAAAGTCACTCCCCACGGATGCGCGAGGCAGAAATCCAGTCCCCCGGTGTAGACTGATTTTACCGCTTCGAAGACAACGTTGCGGCGCTCGCGCACACCTTTGCGAAAGGCCCACGAACACAGCACTGGCAGCAGTGTTAACGTGATAATCAAAGAGCCGACCAGCGCGAAAATCATGGTATCGGCCATGGGAGTGAAGAGTTTGCCCGAAGGCCCGCGCAGAACGTAAATGGGCAGAAAACCGGCGACGATTACGGCTACGGCGTAAAAGATCGGTCGATCGACCTCCGCGCCGGCTTCGGTGATGAGCTCGAGGACCCGCAGCGGTTGGCCTTCCTGGCGCTGCGCGAGACGGCGAAAGATATTTTCGACCATCACCACGGCGCCGTCGACCAGGATACCAAAGTCCACCGCTCCAATGGAGAGCATGTTTGCGGAGACGTCGCGCAGGTCGAGGCAAATGAAGGCGAACAACAGCGCCAATGGGATGGTGGTCGCGACAATCAGACCGGCGCGAAC
Source organism: Verrucomicrobiia bacterium (assembly GCA_035294005.1). Taxonomy (GTDB): domain Bacteria; phylum Verrucomicrobiota; class Verrucomicrobiia; order Limisphaerales; family UBA8199; genus JANXQE01. The sequence goes on along the minus strand of DATGLT010000237.1, from coordinate 919 downwards.
GTCGTACAGAAAGAAAACCAATACGATCACGACCAGCACCATGCCATGGAGCAGGTTTCGTTCGACCGTCTCGGTGGTCAGTGAAATCAGATCGCTGCGATCATAGAATGTGTGGACCTTCACGTCCTTGGGCAAAATGTTCCGGTTGAGGTCCTGGGTCTTGGCTTCAACCCTGGCCAGAACCTCCTGGGTCTTCTCGCCGGTGCGCATCAGGATGACGCCTTCCACCGCGTCGTCCTGGTCCTGGTAACCAAACTGGCCCAGGCGTGGCGCGTGCCCGATGACCACGCGGCCGACGTCCTTAACCAAAGTGGGAATTCCGTCATGCACGGCCAGCACGACGTTGCCGATGTCTTCCGGCGTGTGCAACCGGCCCAGACCGCGGACGTAATAAAACTGTCCGCCTTGCGAATAAAAACCGCCGCCGGCATTGCCGTTGTTGGCGCCAAGTGAGGCGACGATTTGCGGAATGGAAAGTCCCGCGCCGGCCACCTTCGCCGAATCGAGCAGCACCTGGTACTGCATGGTCTCGCCGCCCAACCCCGAATCGTCCGCCACGCCCTGGACCGACTTGTACTGGCGTTCGACAATCCAGTCTTCAATAGTCCTGAGTTCAAGCGGGGAGCGGTCAGGGCTTTGCAGCACGTAACGGTAAATCAACCCCGACGGTGAAAACAGCGGGGCGACGGAGGGCGTTACTCCGCTGGGCAGGCTCAGGTCGGGGATCCGCTCGAAGACTCGCTGGCGCGCGAAGTAATTGTCGGTGCCATCCCGAAAAGTGATCCGCACGTCGGAGAGCCCGTACAGCGAGATCGAGCGCAGGATAGTCATCCTGGGAAGGCCGTTCATCTCGATCTCGACGGGAACGGTGATCAGCCGTTCTATCTCCTCGGCGGCATGGCCAGGCCACTGCGTGATG
>DATGLT010000236.1:0-9320 GCA_035294005.1 Verrucomicrobiia bacterium | reverse complement strand
AAACCCGGTCGTCGGGGGTGTTCTCAGCTAAATTGATCTCAGAGAGTTCAACCTTGATGAGTTCACCTCCGCCACGTTTCACTCGGGACTTGCGCCTGACGTTCTCGATCAAGATCCGGCGCATGGCTTCGGCGGCTGCAGAGAAAAACAGCGCCCGATTGGCCCAGGTCCTGTCTCCTTCCTTCACCAGACGCAACCAGGCCTCGTGAACCAGCGCGGTGGCTTGAAGCGTTTGCCCCGGTCCCTCGTGTGCCATTCGCGCACCAGCCAGGCGCCTCAACTCCTCATAAACCAAGGGCAACAAGTCCTCGGCTGCTCCGGCCTCTCCCCGAGCAACCGCGCCTAGCACTTGAGTGATGTCGCTCATCATTGAGTTGGTCCGAACCGGTGAATTTCCCTACTGTATTCTTGGGGGATCCTGAAAACAAGACGGAGTCAAGGCGGGTCAGCCGTCAAGGCCACGGTGGTTCTGATGGTCGTCGCCCATCACAGTTGCCTCGCCTACACGACCTTTGCGCATTTTGGTCCAGCCAATTATCTCAATTCCACCGCTCCAGTGGTCGATACGGCGCGTTGGCAGTTCTTTGATTACGCCGAGAACTTCAACGACGTATTCTTCATGTCGTTGATGTTCTTCATCTCCGGGCTGTTCGTCTGGAGGTCGCTGCGGCGTTCCGGAGTGCTCGCATTCACGTGCGGTCGGCTCCTTCGGCTCGGCGTACCTTTTGCGGTCGGGGAAAGGGGCAGAACTTGCTGGATCGACCCCAATGGCGGTGGGTGGAATGAAGGGGTACCAGTTGGTTCCAAACCCAAACGCTTATGCTTTGGCCGTCTCGCCCAGTAACAGTTCCGCGGGTATGCGCAAACGCAGGACCAGGGCACGAATCATCTTTAGGCTAAGGCCGCGTTTGCCCGAAAGCACTTCGGATACCCGACTTCGGCTGCCCAACAACGGGACCAAGTCTTTTGGCGCAAGCCCCTGTTGTTCCATCCGGAATCGAATCGCCGCAATCGGATCCGGCTTAGCGATCGGGAACTTCTTCTCTTCGTAGTCGTGAACCAGAAGCGAAAGCAGTTCCAATTCATCGCCTTGTGGCGTATTGGGCGCGGCGTCCATCAGTTTGTCAATTCTGGCAAGCGCCGCTTCATACTCGCCTTTCGTCTTAATTATTTTGGCTTTCATCAAATTTCCTCCGCATCAATGCGGTCGTAATCTGCGTGCGTCCCTGCAAATCGAACATAAACCACCCGATACGCGTAATTAATCCGGACAACCAAACGGTACTTGTTTCCCGCGATGTTGAACACGACGCGACCATTTTTCAGTATGCTGGCTGTGGCGTACTGCGCTTTGATTTGCGCGGGATTGGCCCAGTCCGCGTCCTCGGCTTCGTGGAACCACGCATCCAGGCCCGGCTTTGCATCAGGATGTTTTCTCGCCAGCTCATTTAACCATCTTCTCGAAATTACCCGCATAAGTTCTCACGGAAATCACTGCGCGGCAAGAATTATGTTCCCATTTTGGGAACTTGTCGAATCGGAATTCGCAGTGCCCCTGGAACCGTTCAGAATTATTCAGTAATCGACTAGTTCTTCCAGGCTGACACTTTGTCCAGCCGCTTCGGCCAGGCGCGCCAAACGATGATCGTAAAACGGCGGGCGGCCTGCACGCGGGACTTTGGCAGTTGGGCGGCGTCCAACCTGACGCGAAATTTCTGCCAAAGCAATGGTAGTGGTTATGCGGTAGTGGTACGGAAATTCCATTGCCGGGATCTGCAAATGAGCGAATTCGACTTCTTTTCCCAGCCGCGACCACGTTTCTGCAGACTGATCCACGCTCTTTTCATCCGGAATAACGATGAGTTGGCTCGGACCGCTTGAGAGATTGACCCTGTGTAATGGCGCGCCGAGTGCTTGGGTGGTGATGATGGTCACTCGATCAAAACCGTGCGTTGCCCCAGTCGCACACGGAATAGAGAGGATCTCGTTTTTGCCTCGGCGAGCGGCAGCCCGGCCTTCCGCGCGGACGGCTCGCTCGCAACCGAACCAAATCTGTTGGCGGTCCTCGATGAAGACTCGTCCCCACCCAAAAGCTGCAGTGGAGCGAATAGCGCTTCCGAGTTCCACGTGGTCACCTGCACCCAGCAGCAGGACCTCGGGTCGCCGATTGTTGGGCTCACCCCGGACAGCCATTGAACCGACGCGCATTCCGCCGAGGTAATAAAGCGCAACTGCCGAGGCAGCGGCTACGTTCAAGCAATTGACCCGTCGCGAAAGCATCGGCACCTGAACCTTATCGGTGGCGAGTTTGGCACATTCGTAAGACAGGCCGCGTCGTTCGTTGCCCACCATGACAGAAAAATCCGGACCAACCTGGTAACCGTAAAGCTCGGCCGCGCCCGGCAAATTATCGAAGGCGACCGCACGTCCATGTAGCGCAGGAATCTGATCCGCCTCGATCGTCATAAAAGGTTCACCACCTTGGGTACTGCTCGCCTGATTCAATCCTTTGGTATCGCGGAATCGACACTCTGCTCCAAACATCGCAGCCGCAGCCTTCATCACAAGCGCATTCGCAGGATTTTCGATGCCGTCGCCGATCAGCGTTAAGCCTTGATTCATTTCGCAAGTTTTCCCACAGCCGTTACCAGCAACCGCTGTCGTGATGCAAAGAGCTCTGCCACAGCTTCGTGATCTCGCGTCCGTGCCACGCGGGCCAAGCGCTTGCCCTTATATTGCTGCAGCACATGATGTCCCAACTCGTGGACGAGCACTCCCTCCAGCATGAAGCGTTTAAGCGACTCCTTGGGCCATTCCACAATCGTGACCTGTGAGCCAGGTGGGATCGCAACAGTTGCACCAAATCTTTTGAACCGGTTCGTGTCTGCCTGGTTAAGAATTCCTGGCAGCCGCCACGGGGGGTTCTGCTGTTCAAACAACAGGATTCTGCCTGGGGCCTCGTATCGGCCAAACACCAGGGAGCCCCTGGCGTTTACAGAAGGAGTGCGGGCAAGTTCGACCGTCCTCAATCCATAGAGGGCAATCGGGCCTGTCAAATGTAGAAATCGCATGATCTCCCGTTGGCCAACGGGATGGTGAAATCCAGGATTGGTTTTTCCTATGACGATTTTTGGTCTCTTATGTGAACCCGTTCGCCCCGACGTTGTGGTTCCATTGAGTTCTCCAAGCATTCGCCCCATCCGTCGCCTTAGACTGAGATCTCCCGCGCCGCGTGATTCGTACGGCGCTTGAATTCGTCGACCTGCTCGGATGCGCCAGGGATCGGTGTGCTTGCTCCTCGACATGTCAGGAAATGGCCACGCTCCAGGCAAGCTCGCTCTCCTGCTGCATATCAATACGTACCTGAATGAAGCGCCGGATAATGCCCGCGTTGGTGGTCGTATGCAGAGAGGGCTTGGTCGTTCGAAATGAGCCACTGCCTGCCAATGAAATTGGCAACAGCAATTGATCGGCAAGGTATTCGTCAACCGGAACGCCGGCCTCGAGCCAGACCTTTGCGGCGACCACCGCTTCCGTTGCTACTTCCTCTGCCGGACGCCCCCGTTCGCCGAAGCCGGTGAAAACTGCGGTTACGTGCTCAGTCTGAATTTCTAGCACGACCGCATTGCCGGGGCCCTTGGGGTGTGGGACTGTTTCTACCGTGCATTCCTGGGCGCTCCAACGGAGTTCTTCCCGAACCACCGCCAGCTCTCGGTCAGCGATATCTGGTGACAGTTTCGAGAGCCAAACCTTCGCTCGACGACTTTGAATCGCTCCACGTTCATCGAGAGTCAGGGGCGACAATCGCTTCACGGGTTCGATTCGGGCGTGAAATCGGCCACCGCCGGCAGGATAGAAGCCCGGGTTTCGCAGCTCCAATTCAACGCTCGGTCCCATCCGGTGAATCAGCGGCATAAAGCTGCGTGCCAGAAAATCAAACGGGGTAGCCAGAGGATTATGCGTCCCGCCTTCGAGCGTAAGAGTGCTCCTGCCCGAGGCCGTGAGAAGCGCGGGCAGCACGGTTTGCAGGACCAGCGTGGCACTGCCAGCGGTGCCAACTGCAAAACGGTAATTGCCTGGCGTCACCGGGCCAGGACTAAACTCCAGCGTCTGGGAGTTCATTTCTGCCCCGGCGACCTCTGCGCAGCCCACTGTCTTTGCGGCTTCAACTGCAGTCAGATGTTGTCGCAACAAGCCGGGTTTTTGGCGCTTCGCACGAATTCGCTCCATTCGAAATGGTTGACCAGTGACGAGCGACAATGCCAATGACGTGCGCAGGATCTGGCCGCCACCTTCGCCTTCTGATCCGTCGATGGTGATCATCTCAGTCTTCTGCCCGCTCGCCATGCGGCGCCATCTTGACCAGCTTCGGATCGAACTGACCGAGAATAGTCACCAGGTCTTTTTGTGCGGCCATGACTTCATGGATGTTCTTGTAGACCATCGGCACCTCATCCAAACCCGCAGAGATCAGGGTTACGCCCTTTTCACGCAGGAAAGCATTTACCTTCTTCCACTCGAAGGTCTTGTTGGCCTGGGTGCGGCTCATGACGCGGCCCGCGCCATGGGAGGCTGAGTTCAAGGACTCCGGGTTGCCTTTGCCACTGACCACAAAACCGGGCGAAGCCATCGAGCCCGGGATGATGCCCAGTACACCCTGACCGGCTGGTGTAGCGCCCTTACGGTGAACGATGACTTCTTTCTCCACACCCTTGATCATGTGCTTTTCTTTCCACGCGAAGTTGTGATGGTTTTCGAGATCCAACAGAACTTCGGCGCCGAGATTCGCGGCGACGTGCCTGTGAATGAGCGCGTGGTTTGCCGCAGCGTAACGCCCCATTAACTCCATCGCCTCCCAATACTCCTTACCTTCCTGCGAATCCAAAGACAACCAGGCCAGCCGTTTCAATTCGCTGGGCAGATCCGGGAATTGGCTGAACGCCAGCTTGCTGTAGTGGTCGCATACCGCGGCGCCAGTTCCGCGGCTGCCGTTGTGGGATAACAATGCCAGATAAGTGCCGGCCTCCAGCCCATGAATCTGCCCATGGGCTGTGAACAAACCGAACTCGACGAAATGGTTGCCGCTACCGCTGGTGCCGAGCTGCGACCAGGCGCGGTCCTTGTTCTGTTTGGTGACCGGGCTCACGTCCCAGTCGGCGTCCAGCACGTCGTGCTGCCGGCGGTTCTTGAAAGTGGCACCCACGCCAAAGCGAGTTTCCGCTTCAATGGCACGTGTGAGCCGTTCGGGATGTCGCTCCAGTTCGCGAATGGGAACATCCAGCACGGTCATCTTCATGCGGCACGCGATATCCACGCCGACCGCATAGGGGATGACGGCATTCTCAGTCGCCAGGACGCCCCCAATAGGCAGTCCATAACCCACATGCGCGTCTGGCATGAGTGCACCCGCCACCGCCACAGGTAGCAGGCAAGCTCTCTCCATCTGCATTACGGCTTCATGCTCCAGGCCTTCGCCCCACTGGCGGTATTTAACCGGTTCAGCTCGAGGTGGAGGAGGAGCGTTGAGCAAGGCCTTTGCAAGCTCTCCTCGAAGGTCGTCCTGAACGAAAGCGGACGGATTCGCAATGATTGCCTTCAGTTCCTCCTCCAAGCGGGTTTTGTCACCACCACCGAGAATGAAACTGCTGACAAAACCAGTCGCCCGCCGGGTGGCTTCACCCAAAGGAATGCCGAGACGAATAAAATCTTTGGTGTTCATACCGGTCAATACGGAGCGGCAATCGGCTCAAACTTCATTCCGTTAAAATCATGCAGCACTTTTTGACCCGTGAATGTTCCGCTACGCAATCTCGCAACGCAGAGCCGACCTTCAGACGCGAAGACAAGCCGCCCGTCCACAAAATCCGCCCACTCCCATTCGGGAAAGGCCAGCACCGCGCCCGAGGGTTCGTGCCGCAACTCATGCGCGTCCCAATAGCAGCCACGTCCCGGTGGCGCACCGATTTCCGCGAACGCCAGCTTCCGCAGTCGCCAACCTTTCGGCGCCTTCCTCTCAAATAACGTCGCGCCCTGGTACTCCCCCTTGGCCATTACCCAGCCGTCGCGTTGCAAACGGTTGTAGTAGACGGTCAGGCATTCGCCGCCGAAATACTCGGCTGGTTGCCCGTCCAGATTCCGCTGCAGGCTGCTTGCCGTCTTCAGTTGCCGATGACCGTGTCCATCATTCAACCAGAAGTTCTTGTTCGACAAAAACAATCCCCCGCCATGCCAGCAATCGCCCTTAGCGAACAGGCTGATGGCTTTCAAATACGGAACGCGTGAAATGGCCGTCCACGCGCCCTTCGTCTCGGAGTGCCAGCGACCGTTCATGGCGAAGTAAATGAAGTGCCTGCCATCTGGCGACAAATCACACCGCCGCTCGTAAATCCGCCCGCGCATCCATTGCCCTATCCGGAAGGTGTCGTGCTTTCGATCCCAGAATACTGTGCAAACCGATTTGGACGGTCCTCGCCGAATCACCAACCCCACCTTCGTGTCACGCGCGAGCAACACATGCAAGCGAGCGGGAAACTTGCCATGTTCCGGCGGTGCTTTTGGCATGCCAAGGCGGAGGTTACGTTCGGTCTTCATTTGAAGTAGATTTTCAAGCACGAGCGTAATTCGGCCGCGAAGCCATGCGGCAGAACCGATTCAACCTGTGCCAATGCGGAGGAAATCTTCTGGAAGTCTTCACACGTTGGTTCGGCGAAACTACTGTTGTAGTTGTGCAACCACGCTCGCGATGCTCTAGCCGCTTGTTCGGCAATTCGTTCGTCTTTGTCTGCGCACGCCTTTATCAAGAAGGGAACTTTCTTCCATTTGTCAGTGTGCAAGATCAGACTGAAAGCATTGCGGCGAACATGAAAGTCTGCGCCGGCTGCAAAAAGCTTTTCCAAATCCGCCAGAGCGATATAGCGAGCCTTTGATTTCAACGCTTTTAACGCCTCACGCGAAACGCTCGGTTTCACATCCGACAAAGCGCCAACCAATCGCCCGAGGTGGCCTTCAAGATCGAGCTTGCCGATGGCATACGCCGCCGCGCGTCGGATTTTTGTAAAAGGCGAGTCGAGAAATGGAACGACCAACAGCGCGTCCCCCGCCTTGCCGGTTTCGCCAAGACCGCAGATTGCAGCGAAGCGTGGTTTATCGTTCACACTTCCAAGCGCCTCGGTATAAAAGTCCGCCGCCTCTTTGACGTCAGCTAGAGCTAAGAATTGCCGTGCTGTCTCGCGCATCGAAATGTGATTATCTAAAAGAGCGACGCGAAGCAGCTGTTTGGCGATATCCGGGCGTTTTGTGGCTCCATACCAGAGCGCATCTCTGCGGACTGGCATGAAACGGTCTTTCAGCATCGGCTCGATAACGCCCGGCAATTCATCCGGCGATACCTCGGGAAGGAAATGACGAGCGGCCCATGAACGAGCGACAGCATCTGGGTCCGTCATCGCCGCACGAACGATTGCTGCGCGTGTTGAAGGCTCCGCTTCCGCTGCCAACTGAAAGCTGATTCTCCGAACAGTTTTGTCTTTGGAAGTCGTTCCTGCCAGCAAAACATCCTTGCACTCCGCGCGCTTCAACAAGTCGCAAATTTCATCAACGAAGGCCTTTTCGACCCGACCACAGATTCGCAGCCGAAGCACAAGGCCCATGTTGGCGAGAAGGTGAACTGCATACGCCGGCTCCATCCGCGAACGGACTGCCACCGCGGCGGCTTCGCGCACTTTGGATACCCAATCATTCAGCCGAATGAGCAAGAACGGCACCTCTTTGCCGGTGCGTTGCGATGCGAGTTCAGTAACTGCAGCTTCACGGACGTAACCACTGGAATGAAAGCTCGCTAGTCCCAGAAGCGCCGTGGAGAACTTTGATTGTGCCAGGCGGCCAACATCGGATGGCCGAAGACTCTGCCAGTTGTGGAGATTGTAATAACGATATGCCATCCAGCTCTCGCGGACACGTTGGTCAAGGGCAGCAAGATCAAGCGGGGACAGTTCGGAAATGATTTGGTGAATTTCCTCGGCATCATTGCTTTCGAAAAAGCGTCGCCACCATCCCGCAGACTTGGCGAGCTTCTTCAAGAGCTCGTTGGTTTCCAATCGGTTTGGTTTCACGCGGTACAAGTTTGCCAAATGCGAACTGGGAGAGCGAGTTTTGAGACCCGCTCTCCTGTGGTGTCATTCCCGCACAAACAGTTTCCATTCTGGGATTTCATGGGGGTTCCGAATCATTGCTGATACCGGTCGCTCCTTCGGGGCTCGCGGAGTGCACAACAATTTCAGGCCGGCCTCGTGCGGCAGGCGGTCAGCCTTCTTCTGGTTCACTTCCTTGGCCGACCAGACCAGGTTTTCCCAGGCGTCCTTGCCACCGCGCGAACGGGGCACGACGTGGTCCAGGCTGCCCTCCTCCGGGCGCAGAACACGACCCGTGTACTGGCAACGATTGCCGTCACGCTCGCGGATGGTGCGAGCGCAGAGCTTCGGGCGTTTCTTGGGCACCTTGGCATAGTTCACTGCCACGATGACCGTCGGTACCCGAATCTGGCCACGAACGGTGTGGACTGCCTCGTCTTGCTCGCGGATCGGCAACGTGATCCACTCCTCCCAGGTAACTGGGCGAATGTGGTCTTCACTCTCAATCTCCAGGCCAGTGGCCACGTTGGTGGCCATCATGCAGAACGCCTCCTGCGGCGTGCGCACGTTTATGGCCTGCCAGTTGCGGTTGAGCACCAGCACAGTTGCCTTCGTTAATATGTTCATAAAGTGTTGGCACACGGCCAATATAAACAGACACCACTCGTTCGGTGGTAAGGTGTTTGTTCTTTGTTGAAAATGAAATTGGCTGCCTCGCCTGGTTTTGCTCCAGGTCCTCCGGTTTCAGAGACCGACGCGCTCCTGATTACACCACGAGGCAAATGGAAATGGTCGCTCGGGAAGGTTCTGCCCCTCCGATTGCTGGGTGTAGGCCAGCCGTGATGCTATTTCACCACCGAGCGGTCGAAGCTCGACTTGCAAGCATTGGCTGCCGGGGCAGGACTCGCACCTGCACGGCCGCCTTCAAAGGGCGGTGTCCTACTAATTAGACGACCCGGCAACGAAATGGTGGCCCGCCAGGGTAACGCGCCCGGTTCTACGGATTAAAAGTCCGTTGCATCACTTTAATGCTTGCAGGCCTGAAGATGGTGCTCGCGGCGGGATTCGCACCTGCACTGGCGACGCTCTCAACGTCGTGTCTCTTCTGTTGGACTACGCGAGCTGCTGGCGCAGGGCCACCAACGATTGGATCCTCCAGCCGGTGTTGCTCCGGCAGGATCGCTTTACAAA
>DATGLT010000235.1:0-22638 GCA_035294005.1 Verrucomicrobiia bacterium | reverse complement strand
CTTTGGAGTCGGAGAGTTCGCGCCGCAAATCCGCCAGCACTCCGTAAGTCTTGGATAGGACAGAGTTATGCGCGTCGTATTTGGACGCCTGCGCGGAACGTAATCCGTTCCCGTTTCGTATTAGGGTTTTTGCCATTCTGACTGCACCCATCTATGGGTTCTATCATCCCGCCATAGAACTGCCCCTCTGGTCAATATAAATGTAAAGAATTTTTGCTCAGTACTTTCCCCCTCTCCACCGGGGGTGCGCTTGCCACGGCTGGCGTTTGCAACCAAACTGAGCCGGCGATGCAGGAATTGATCAAAAAGATCGAAGTCGATGCGGCAGCGCGGCTGCCTTTGCCGTCAGGCCGGCAAGCGACCCAGGAATTGCCGCGGTACAAAGCCTTTCTAAAGCTTGAAACTCATCGCCTCAAAATGAGCCATCGAGCGGGAGCGGGCGGCCGTGACATTTGCCGGGCACGCGCAGCGATGCTGGACATGCTGCTGAGCTATCTTTGGCAAAGCGCCAAGGGACTGCTTTCCGAGCAGGCTCAAAAAGAGTTCCCACCCCTGGCGCTTGTTGCCATAGGAGGGTACGGGCGGGCCGAGCTAAACCCGCACAGCGATATCGATTTTATGTTCCTGCACGACCGGCAGGTGGCGGTGCACAGGCCCTTGCCGCATCTGTCCAGGATCATCGACGGGGTCTTGTACCCGTTGTGGGATATCGGGCTGAAAATGGGCCACTCGGTGCGGACGATTGACGATTGCGTCAAAGTGGCCAACAGCGATATGCAATCGAAGACGTCGCTGATCGAGGCGCGCGTCGTGGCGGGGGACGTCGCGCTGTTCCATAAATTTGAAAAAGTCCTTGTGGCCAAGTGCGTCAACAAGCACGAGGACGAGTACATCGCCCAACGGGTCGAAGATCAAAACTCCAGACGGACCAAGTTCGGCAATTCGGCGTGCATGCAGGAGCCGAATATCAAGAACGGTTGCGGCGGGCTGAGGGATTATCAAAACCTGCTGTGGATGGCATTTTTCAAGTACCGAACACGCTCGCTCACGGAATTGCAGGCTCACGAGATGATTACCGAGACGGAGCGCAAGCAACTCGAGTCGGCTTATGATTTTCTTTTGCGGGTGCGCACCGAGATGCATTACCACACGGACCGGGGCATGGATGTGCTGACCAAAAGCTTGCAGCCGGCGGTTGCGCACAACCTGGGCTATGACGAGCGATCGCCGAGCCAGCGCATCGAGAGGTTCATGCGCCATCTTTACACCCATTCGCGCAATCTTTTTCGAATCACCCGCACGGTCGAGCAAAGGCTGGCGCTGTTGCCGGCGCCAAAAAGGCTTTCCTTGCGATCGTTCCTGCCGTCCGGCCGCGCTCCCGCAAGCGAACCCATTGATGGTTTTAAGATCACCAACGGTGAAATTCAGGCGGGCAGCCCCAGGGTGTTCCGCGACCAACCGCGACGGCTGATGCGGGTTTTTCTGTACGCGCAGCAGCGCGGCGTCGAGATCCATCCGGATCTGGCCCAGCAGGTGCGCAACCAATTGGGTCTAGTGGACCGCGCGTTCCTTTCCGATGAGCATGTGCGCGAAACCTTCCTCACGATTCTGGGGCAGCGCGGCAGTGTCGCGCGCGTTTTGCGGGCAATGCACGAGACGGATTTGTTGGGAAAATACATGCCGGAATTCGGGCGGCTAACCTGCCTCGTTCAGCATGAATTCTATCATCAATACACCGCGGACGAGCACACCCTGATGTGCCTCGAACAGTTGGACAAGGTGTGGGAGGCCAAGCAGCCGCCCTACAGCGAGTACGTGCCGCTCTTGCAGAAACTTGAACGGCCTTTTCTGCTGTACCTGGCTTTATTGCTGCATGACGTGGGCAAACCCGAGGGCCACGGCAATCACGCGGTGGTCAGCGCCGAACTGGCGATGCGCGTGGCAAGGCGCCTGAAGCTCGACGGGTCCGCGACTCACACCCTCAGGCTGGTAATTGAAAATCACCTGTTAATGGCGAGCACATCGCAGCGGCGCGATCTCGACGATCCCGCTGTCATCCGCAAATTCGCCAAGCAAATCCAGAGTCCCGAAGCCCTGATGCTGCTGACCCTGCACACTTTTGTCGATTCCCAGGCCACCAGCGATAAACTTTGGAACGGGTTCAAGGACTCGCTTCTCTGGTCGTTACATCATAAAACCGTGGAGCTGATGGCCGGGGGCACGGAATTCGTTCGCGCTGAAGAGAAGCAACGGGAATTGTTGATGGAAGAAGTCCAGAGGCAGATGCCACCGGAGATCAGCGACGAAGAACTCCAGGCGCATTTCGCGGCGCTGCCGCCTCGTTATTTCCAAATTCATTCCGCCCGCGACATGCTGGACGACCTGCTGCTGGCCAACCAGTTCATGAAACTCCAGGCGTCAGACCATGACAACCCGCTCACGCCGGTGATTAGCTGGCATAACCAGCCGGACCGCGGCTGCAACGCGGTGAAGGTTTGCACCTGGGACAGGGCGGGCCTTTTCTGGAAAATTGCGGGTTCCTTGAGCGCTGCTGGCCTTAACATCCTCAGCGCCCAAATTTTCACCCGGACTGATGGGATCGTTCTGGACACGTTCTACGTCAACGACGCCAGGACCGGAAACCTGGCCGGCCCAGACCAGCGGGATGGGTTCGAACAAGTCATCAACAGGGCATTGACCGGCGAAGAATTGGATTTCCACGCTTTGATTGCCAAGCGCAAAATCACCCGCCCGGCTTATCAGGCGTATGTGGGAGAGCAAATGGCCACCCGGATAGGTTTTGACAATGATTCTTCCGACACCCGGACAGTCATTGAGGTCGAGACCGAGGACAGAATCGGCTTGTTATATGCCATCTCGAAACAACTTTCCGAACTCAACCTCGACATCTCAGCGGCTAAAATCAGCACTGAACGCGGAGCCGCCATCGACAGCTTCTACGTTCGGGAAGTTAACGGAACGAAAATCGTCGCACCCGAACGTCAGCGCGGCATTGAGCAGAAGCTCCGGGCAATGATCGCCAGCCTGGACAAACCAGCATCGCGCTAATTCCCGGCGCGCCTGGTGAGGTCACTTCTTAGGAGTTGAGTCCTTTGGCTTCACTTCGAGTCCTGCGGGTGGTAACGCGTTGCCTTCAGGGACGAAGGTGGCCCACGTCATGCCGGATTCGGGAGCGAAATCAGCCGTATGGCCTGGCGCCGCTGGAATGCGAATGAGCACCTTGCAGCCAGGGCACTGAATTTGGCGCCCGGAGAATTCTTCGCGGCACTGCAAATGTTGCTGGCAATGCGGACAGGCAAATTTGAATTCGGCCATAGAGTCGCGCTGTGTTGAGTTCAATATGCCCAAAAAGGCGCTAATTGCAACGGCATACCCAGACCGGCTCAGCAGCTTGCCGCCAGTGAATCAGCCCCTGAAGTACAGGTATGCTCCGATAATGCAGACCAGGACAACCACTGACGCGAGGACCTCTTTGGCGCTCCAACTGGCACGAGTTTGCGCCTTGTCCTCGGCGGTGGCCGTGCTGAAAGTCAGGCCTTTGATTTGTACTGGGTTCGGGGCCGGCGTCATGTAACTGACCACAACCATGACGACCGCAGAGATCAAGGTGATCAGAATGCTGAAATACTGAAAGTTGATGTTGTTGACGATCCACAGGAATGATCCTTCCGAATATTGGCGGCCCTGAAGCGTAACGGGCGTGTCGACCAGCATTCGAAACAGGCCTGCCAGGAACCCGATGATCATGGCCCAAAGGCAACCCTGCCCGTTTAGTCTTTTCCAGAAGACACCAAAGAAGAACACGACGAATATTGGGGGTGCCAGGTAGCCCTGAACCGCCTGGAGGTAATCATAAAGGCCTTTGGCGTGGCGGACCACCGGGATCCATAACAACGCAATGACAACCATTGTAGTCGTCGCGATGCGGCCCATTCGAACGATTTCATGCTGAGAAGCGGCGGGACGCAGTTTGTTGTAAATATCAACGGTAAAAAGAGTCGAGCACGCGTTGAAAACTCCGGCCAGCGATCCCATGAGAGCCGAAAGCAATCCCGCCACCACAATCCCGCGCAAGCCGGCCGGCAACAAGTGCTGGACCAGCAGGGGAAACGCAACCTGGTACGGGTTCTCGCGGGCTGTCGGGCCAAAAAACTCAGCATTTAGCGCCGGGTTGGTGTGGCTTTTGGCCAAGGCGAAGCAGATGAGACCCGGGATGATGAACAGATAAACAGGAAAGAGTTTAAGGAACGCCGCGAAGATACTGCCCTGCCTGGCCACGGTTTCGTTGGGGGCGCCCAGGGCGCGCTGGACGATGTACTGGTCGGTGCACCAGTACCAGAGCCCGATGACGGGCGCGCAGATAGCCATGCCGAGCCAGGGATAATTTGAGTTGAAGTACCAGGCGATCCGATGCCCGTCTTTTACCGGCGCCCAGGTGCTTTCCATACCCGGAGGTGTGAGCGGCTTCCAGAGGTTAAACATGTCCGACCCGCAGATCTCTCGCAACCGGCCCCAGCCGCCGAGTTCACGGAGCCCGTAAAAAGTCAACAAAGCCGACCCGGTGATCAGCACACAAACCTGGACGGCATCGTTGTAAGCCACGGCTCGCATGCCGCCCAGGGCCGTGTAAAGGCCGGTCAAACCGATGACAAGAATTGAACCGATCCAGAAACTGTCGAGGGGCCCGATCTGGAGTTCAGGCAGCAACGTGCTGAAAACGAGGCCGCCGGCGAAAATACCCACGGCTATCTTTGAAATGATGAAGGTGATGAGTGAAACGATCGACAGCACGTACCGGCATTGTGTGGAAAAGCGGCGCTCGAGGAACTCGGGCATCGTAAAAACCAGGGACCTGGCATAAAACGGCACGAACACCCACGCCAGAACCAGGAGGCACCAGGCGTGCAATTCGTAGTGTGCCATCGCCACACCGTCTTTGGCGCCCGAACCCGCCAGGCCGACGATATGCTCGGAGCCGATATTCGAGGCGAAGATGGACGCCCCGATTATCCACCAGCTTAGATTCCGGCCCGCCAGGAAGTAATCCGTCGCGGTATCCTTGCGCTTCTTTACCACCCACCAGGCGACGCATCCGAGGATGGCGAAGTAGAACACGATCGCCAGCCAGTCGAGTCCAGTCATCGTCGACCTGCCCGTGGTGGCGGCAAACAGAATGGGGTATTGGGTCATAGTTCGTTGCGGGTGGTGGGTTAGCGGTTATTTGAAAACGAAGTGGATCATCCGGGCCGGGCTGCGCGCCGTGTTGGCCGACGCGCAGCACGCGAGGTTCGAATCCCGATATCCATTGCCAAGGTCACAGAACGGACGCTTGGGCTACGAGCGGGTTGAGAATTTGAACACAATGGTGCTGTGGTACGTCTGGCCAGGCTTGAGCACAACACTTGGGAATTGCGGTTTGTTCGGCGAATCGGGGAAATGCTGTGATTCCATGCAAAAACCGGAGCGGAACTGGTAAACCTGCCCGCCCTTGCCTTTGAGGGTACCGTCGAGAAAGTTCCCCGTGTAAAACTGCAGGCCCGGTTCGGCGGAAAGGACTTCCAAGACGCGGCCCGTCGTCGGTTCGGTCACACGCGCCATCAAGCCGAATTCTCCCATAGGCTTGTTGATGACCCAATTGTGGTCATAGCCTTTTCCGAACTTGAGTTGCTCATCGTCCTGGTTGATGCGCGCCCCAATCGCTGTCGGTGTGCGGAAGTCAAATGGAGTTCCATCCACCGGCTTTAATTCTCCGGTCGGGATCAGCGTGCTGTCGACGGGAGTGAATTTGTCCGCAGGGATCATGACAATATGGTCGAGGATGGTTCCTTTGCCGGCGAGGTTGAAATAAGAATGCTGGGTCAGGTTGATCACCGTGTCCTTGTCTGTGGTGGCGGTGTACTCAATTTTCAATCCGTTGTCTTCAGTGAGCGTGTAAATAACCGTTACCGACAAATTGCCGGGGTAGCCTTCCTCGCCGTCCTTGCTCAAATAAGTCAGTTTGAGGCTGGGCCCGTCCGGCCCCGTCAGGATGGCAGGTTCCCAAACCACTTTATCGAATCCTTTGACCCCCCCGTGCAAGGCGTTGGGATAATTGTTTGTAGCAAGCGTGTATTCCTGGCCGTCGAGAGTGAATTTTCCGCGGGCAATGCGATTGCCATACCGTCCAATGAGGGCCCCGAAGTAGGGGGTTTCCTTGAGGTAATCCGCCAGGGTATCGTATCCGAGCACCACGTCGCCGAGGTTGCCTTTTGCGTCCGGAACCCTAAGTGAGCGGACAATGCCGCCGTAATTTAGAATCCGGGCTTCGGAGCCCTTGGTGTTGCGCAATGTAAACTCGTACACCTGCTTGCCATCGGCGGTCTGGCCGAAAGGTTTGCGCGACACTTCGATCGGGCCGGTGTGGGAGGTTGCGCAACCCGCCATTATCATTGCCGCGGCACAGGACAAAACGCCCGCAATAACTCCCGCGCGTAAGCGCCGGCAGTCGCGCGCATCGGTGCGCGTGGGCGCCCAAAAGGTTGGAGCAGAGAACCAGGGAGATCGACTTCGCATAATCTAGTTTGGGTTTTTAGTTTTTATTTGTGGTTGCCGGGTTGGCCGCCTGTCGCGGCGGGTGCTTGTCCGTAATAAGCACCGGGGCCGTGCTTGCGGAAAAAATGTTTGTTAAGCAAAGCGGGTTGCATGGCTTTAGACGAGGAAAAAAGCCGGAACGTTTCGCCGGCAAGTTTTACGACGTGCTCGAGCACAACCGCGTTGTGCACCGCCTCGGGAACAGACGCCCCCCAGGCGAAGGGTCCATGGCTGGCCACCAGCACCCCCGGACATGAAAGAGGGTCACGGCCGGCGAAGGTTTCGACGATCACATGCCCGGTGTTCGTTTCGTAATCGCTCTTGATTTCGGTTCCGGTCATCAAGCGCGTACATGGAATAGGTCCGTGAAAGTAATCGGCGTGAGTGGTGCCAAGGGCGGGAACGGGCCGGCCGGTTTGGGCCCAGGCGGTGGCGTGCAGGCTGTGCGTGTGGACAATCCCGCCCACGCCTTGAAAAGCGCGATACAGAACCAGGTGCGTGTCCGTGTCGGAGCTCGGCTTGAGAGTGCCCTCAACGACGCGGCCAGTCTCGAGCTCGACGACAACCATGTGCCGAGGTTGCATTTTCGAGTAAGGAACTCCTGACGGTTTTATGACCACCAGCCCTTTTGCGCGATGAAGACCACTGACATTGCCCCAGGTCTGGATGACCAGTCCCTCTCGGACCAGTTCGAGATTAGCCTGACAAACCTGGCGTTTAAGCGCTTCGAGCATGATCTAATTCCTGGCTTCGGTGCGGATCTGGATCAGGTCTTTCATAACCCCGTACAACGAGCCATTGGGCTGCGGTGTTCCAAACGAGTCGTGGAGCTTGCGATACAGAGCGTAGATTCGCTGGTAAACTGCATGCGCCTTGGGATTGGGTCGAAATTCTTTCGGTTTAAGCCCGGTCATCGATTTCTGAGCGTCGGCGTAGTTCTCATAGCCGCCGGCGTTTTTGCCGGCGACAACGGCTCCGGCAATTGCCGCGCCCAGCGCGCACGTTTGTGCGGAGCGCGAGATCTTGATTGGACGACCCGTAACATCCGCGTAGATCTGCATGACCAGCGGGTTCTTTTCAGCGATCCCGCCGCAGTTGACAATCTGCTCGACTTTGACCCCGTACTCCTCAAACCGGTTGATAATGGTCAGCGCTCCAAACGCCGTCGCTTCAACCAGCGCGCGATACACTTCGGCCGGCGTTGTGTAAAGGGTTTGGCCCAACAACAACCCTGTTAACCGCTGGTCAACAAGGATGGTCCGATTGCCGTTGTTCCAATCCAAAGCTAACAGGCCCGACTCCCCGGGCGCCAGCCGCGCAGCGTCGCTGCTCAAGGATTCGTGCGTGCCGACTTTTTTGCCCAGCGGCTGGATGTAATTGATAAACCAGTTGAAAATGTCACCCACCGCGGACTGGCCTGCTTCAAGCCCGTAATACCCCGGCAAAATGCTCCCCGGGACGATCCCGCAAAGGCCGGGAATGTCCGCCAGTTTGTCTCCTATGGGCACAACCATCATGTCGCATGTGCTGGTGCCGATGATTTTGACAAGAACGCCCGGGCGGATGCCGGAACCAACTCCACCGAGGTGGGCATCAAACGCGCCGACGGCGACCGGGATGTTCGCCGGCAAGCCGGTTTTCCTGGCCCATTCTTGGGTGAGGCCGCCAACGGCCCTGTCGATCGCATGAGCCTTCGGGCGCAGCCGGGCGCGCAATTCGCCCATTTTCGGGTCGAGCTTCGAAAGGAATTCCGCGTCGGGATAACCGCCCCACGCGTCGCTGTACATGGCTTTGTGACCGGCGGCGCAGACCCCGACGGTAAGCTGTTCAGGCGCCTCGGTGCCTGTCAGCATCGCCGGGATCCAATCCGCGCATTCGACCCACAAATGCGCGGCGTCAAAGACTTCAGGCGTCGTTCGGAGACAATGCAGAATTTTGCTGAAAAACCACTCGCTCGAGTAGGTGCCGCCGCACTTGTCCAGGTATTGCGGTCTGGTCTGCCGTGCCAATTCCGTGATCTCGGCAGCTTCGCCGACCCCGGTATGGTCCTTCCATAACCATGCCATGGCTGCGGGATTCCTCGCAAACCTCCGGCCCAAAGCGAGCGGCCGACCCTTCCGATCAACCGGGATCGGAGTGCTGCCGGTGGTATCGACGCCGATACCGATCACCTGGTCCGGCTGGAAGCCCTTCACTTCCCGCCGCGCTGCCGCCAACGCTTTTTTGATCGTTATTTCGGCGCCCTGCACGTAATCGGCGGGATGCTGGCGCGCCAGGTTCGGATCGCGCGCGAGGATGACACCGTTTGTGCCTTGAGAATAATTCCAAACCGCAGTCGCCACCTCGCGGCCATTCGCCACGTTCACTATAATCGTGCGGACGGAATTGGTGCCGTAATCGAGGCCGATCGAATATTTAGCGCTCATAGAAATCGTAAGTTTTTAAAAGCAGCATCAAGGAGGATTAATGCCGACACCCTGACGCTGGGCAGCCGCCGCATCCTCATCCGCCGGCAAAACAATTCGGTCGATGCCGGCGGCAACCAGTCCTGCCGCGCGCCGGTGCGGCGCGGTCTGGCATCCAATCTCGCCGAATCGGCCCCACATCGCGCCTTTCTTGATCTCCGACGACAGAAAGGAAGCGCAAGACGGCAGCTCCACCAGCTTACCTGTCATGACCAGGCGCCGCACACCCAGGACGTTGAGAGCGCCCGCGACCACCCGCGCCGTTGACTCCAGGGCTTCTCTGAGCCATGGGTCCAGCCCGGCTTCGGTCACGCGGGCCGCCAGCGTTTTCCAGCTGGGGCGTGAACCGGTTCGCCCGCGAGATTGGGCGTCGGCCGAAAAGCTCTCAAGCAGGCCTCGTTCAGATACTAGGGTTTCAAGGCACCCGATTGCGCCGCACCCGCATATTCGCCGGTTGCCCGCCACGGGCGTGTGGCCAAACTCGCCGCTGAGCGGAATGGGATGCGAAAACAACTCGCCCTCGAGTACGACTGCCCCGCCGACGCCCTGGCCAAAGTCGATGAGGAGGAAATCTTCGCCGTCGGGTTCAGCTGTCAGTTGCCCCAGCGCCAAGGCGCGGATCTCCTGGACCAGGAGGACGGGCAGATTCCAAATCGTCTTAACCATGGCTGGCAGGTTTGCTTTCTCAAGCCAGTGGAGATTCGGCGAGAACAAAACTCTGCTCTCCTGTTCATCAACGATTCCAGGAACGCTGATCAGGATCCCCCATAATCCCTGCGGGTTCACCTCGGCAGCCGCCGAGCGCAATGCCGCCAGCCATGCCTCGGGCGATTTGGGCGTCGGGAATTCGAAATCCCAGTCGTCTTTCAGCTTCACGGCGACTGGAAGCGCCGCGAGCTTTGTTTCCGTCACGCCTAGCTCGATGGCCAGGAAACGCGGGTGCATCGCGTCCAACCGCAACATTTGGCCGGGGCGTCCGAGCCTGGTGGCAGTGCCGTCGCCATTTGAATTGAGATCGCTCGAAGAACCCGCCTCCTGGAGCACGCCGAGCCGGAGCAGCTCGGTTGTTATTTTACCCGCGGTAGGCTGGCTCAGGCCCGCCGCCTTCGCGAGATCTGCCCGGGAAGCGGTTCCCAACCGCAACAAAAGGGAAATGACTGTGCGCTGATTGGTTCGCCGCAAGCTCGCCGGGAGCGCAGCTGTTTTAACGCCGAGCATAGGGTTCTGGTTAGGTCGGGGTCAGGCTATTATATGAACTTTGTTAAGGAAAGAGAAATTTCAGAGAAACAATCAGACTTCAACCTTGCCGATCGAGAGTCGCTGACGTCTGGCCTTCGCGGGGCCTGGCGCTCAATGCCGCGCCGGGCCGTTGAGCAAGAGCACCAGCCACACCGAAACGAATAGAACCGGCAGCAACAGCGGGGCGGAGAGGCCCAGCAACCGGGTAGTGGCGGCGGTTTGAATCGGGGGCAACTCCGCGGGGACAGGCCCGTCCTGGTATAAACGGCGGATCTGGCGGATAGCCCTCAAGGCGGCAAGGATGCTGATATAAATGAGCAGAGCCACACAGATGGCCACCGTTGGGATAAGCCGGAAGAGCAACCCGGCCTGCTCAGCGAATCGGCCGGGGAATTTTGCATCCAGGTTGATTAGGCCGTTGGTGGTAATGGCGTAAGCGGTGAACAAAAAGGACTGAGAGGCGACCAGCCACGAGAGCCGCTGAATAATAAGGTTGTCTTCGTGCTCGATGCGCCCGCGGTACAGCCGGTACGAGTCAATTCCTGAAATTTTCTCGCTCGTGTAAGAAGGGTTATTCACGAACAGGCGGCCTAGTTGAATGTCCAGGCTGAGCCGTCGATCCCGAGCTGGTCGAACAGGAACGAAAGCACATCCGCCTGCTCGGCGATGCGCACTTTGAGTGCCGTGCCGATCCCATGCCCGGCGCTGGAGGTGCTTCGAAACAGAATCGGGGCTCCTGAAGAAGTGGCCGCTTGCAAGCGCGCCGTCATTTTGCGGGATTGGGCAGGATTGACGCGTCCATCGTTGTCGCCGGTGGTAAAAAGGACGGCAGGATAGGCCACCCCGTTGCGGACCCTGTGATAAGGAGAGTACGCATACAGCGCTTTGAACTGTTCGGGGTTCTTGACCGTTCCAAACTCCGTAGTGTTGAATTGGCCATTGGGATCCAGTTCGACCCGCAGCATATCATAGATGCCCACATGGCTGACGACGGCCTTGGCCAGGTCCGGTCGCTGGGTCAGGAACGCCCCCATGAGCAGTCCTCCGTTGCTCCCGCCCTCTACCGCCAGGTGAGCTGGGCTGGTGTAACTCCTCTTTATCAGGTGCTCGGCGGCGGCGATGAAGTCGTCAAAAACGTTCTGTTTGCGGGTTAAATTGCCGGCTGTGTGCCAGGCATCTCCGAATTCTCCGCCCCCACGAATGTTGGCCACCACATACACCCCTCCGGCATCAAACCAAACCCTTCGAGTCGAATCGAACGACGGTGTCATGCTCACGCCATACCCGCCATACGCGTACAGCAGAGTAGGATTGCGTCCGTTTAACTCGAGGCCTTTTCGGCGGATAATGTTGAGCGGCACGCGGGTTCCGTCCTTGGAGGTGGCAAATTCGCGCACGACTTCCATATCGTCGAAATCCACGGGCGAGGTCATGTAAAGGGCCGTACGCCGAGGCTCTTTGTCTCCTGGTTTATACGAAAACCACGCAAACGGCTTGAGATAGCTGACGTTGCCAAATACCAGGTCATCTCCTTCCCACGAATTCAGACCCGAAGCACTCGAAATGGGAAGGATCGGGATGCTCCGGCCTTTGGTGGATGTCTTCGGATAAAAGGACAAATCAGAAGGACCGCCGACCAGGTCGTCCACGTACAGCCCGCTTGAGGACGGCGCATATTCCAGGATGCCACCTTTGCCTTCCGGGACCACGACCGTGGCTGCCGACAGCAACTCGGCGGGCCCGGCGCTCTGGCCAATTCTGTCGAGGCCAAGCCGCAGGATCTTCCCGCGGGCCGCTTCCTTCCGTGATAAGAGGTAAAGGGCGCCGTCGCGCTCAAACCTAATCGCTTTAACCCCGTCCTCGAACCGGGTCAACTGCGTCCAATGCCCGGAATCGCTTCGCAAATAGTGGGCGAAATCTCCGCCGTCTCCATTGGCGACGGATGCCAGGACCCAGTGCCCGTCCTCGCTCGTTTCGAGCTCGATTTCGGCAATCCGGGGGAAATCCCGGCCTATTTCCAGTTTGTCCTCGGATGCGGGCGTTCCCAACCGATGAAACCAGACCTGCTGGAAAAAGTTGGCGTCCTGTTCCGCGCGCTCGCCTTCATGAGGGTAACGCGTGTAAAACACGCCGGAGCCGTCGGCATTCCAGGCGGCGCTCCCGCCGCCCGTGGGATATTGGACCCTCGGGATCGTGTCGGAAAGCTCCTTGCCGGTCTCGACCTCGAAAAAGTGCAAGGTCCCCTGCTCGCTGCCGCCTTCAGAGAGCGAAACGGCAATTAACCGGCCATCGAGAGATGGAATGTACCAGTCAATCGCTGTGGTCCCGTTTGTGTTCAGCGCATTGGGGTCCACCACGGGCCGCCAGAGGGCCGGGGGATTCAAGGAGGAAAGTCGAACGAGCATCGGTTGTTGCGCAGGTGGTTTGAAACGCAGCGCAAAGGTGTGCCCTTTTTTCCAGGCCAGGCCGAAGTAGCGAGCGGATTCCTCGCTTCGAATTTGCATCAACTGTTCGGCAATCCCATCGTGATAGCGTAACCGCGAAAAGTAAGCTCGGGTGCGCTCGTTTTGGGCTTTCACCCAGTCTTTCACCTGCGGATTTGAGGGGTCTTCAAGCCACTGGTAGTCGTCAACGACCTGGACGCCATGATAGACGTTGGTTACGGGTTGAACGGGAGTCGGCACCGACGGCAACGAAGCGGCGAGGAGGCTAAGCGGACACGACAGGCATGCCATCCATGTTAGGATTCCTGCTGTCCTGGATCGGCCGGATATCACACGCATGGGAGCAACGTAGGGATGGCCCCGCTTGTTGGCAAGGGGGACAAGGGCAAAATGAGGGCGAATCAGCAGCCAGCACGGCGTCACTTTCGGCCGCGAAAAGGCATCAAGCCGAAGTGAAGAACAAGCCAAACCGGGATTGCAAAAGCCCCAATGGCCTGCACCCGCTCCCAGGTCCAGGCAAAGTGATGGGCCTGGATGGGATAAATTGTGATCATGAAATAGTTGCTGAACCGGGTCCGCCCAAGGAACGAGCCGTATTTGGGATAGCGCCGCCTTAAGCCGCTATAAAGCGCAACCAATCCAAGGACAAAAACCGCTACGGTCACAAACAGGTTGATCGGCTTTGAGGCCAATATGGCTGCTGATTCCGGCACGGGGCGGCTTTTCGCAAAGAAATAGAACCATTGAGCAGCGGCCCAGATAAAGCTAAACCCGGTTTGGATGGCGGTCCGAAAGTTGGCCTTAGTCGAAGTCAATTCGTTCAGCAGCAGGGCGAAGTATAATGGCACAATCCCCCAAATCATGCTCACATCGAGAAACGGGGCACGAATCAAGTCCCAAAAAGTCAGAGTGAGATGAGCCATTGAGTCCTGGAATTCAACTCAGGGCCCGGCCACCCGAGTTTCAAGGCGGTTTGGCACAGGATGTTGGATTCTCTCGAGTTTCCTAACTGTGCCTGCGTTCTTTGACGGCTGCGAGGATGTCGGCCACGGCTTCGTCACGCGGCCTGGTTCCCTGGCTGCCTTTGCCATGAACGCGAATGCTGACGGCATTGGCCTGCATGTCGCGCGGTCCCACAACCAGCATGGTGTGGACCTTGGCCTGTTCCGCTCGTTGAACCTTCCCGTTTATTTTATCCGAATCGTAGTCGCCTTGCGCGCGCACCATGTGTCCCCGAAGTTCCCGCACCAGATCCTC
Organism: Verrucomicrobiia bacterium; assembly: GCA_035294005.1. GTDB lineage: Bacteria > Verrucomicrobiota > Verrucomicrobiia > Limisphaerales > UBA8199 > JANXQE01. The sequence continues at coordinate 8,642 of DATGLT010000235.1, read as the reverse complement.
GGCGTACTTCATCAAGGCAGCGTCTTCGCCAATGGTCAGCACACGCACTTGTTCGGGTGCGAGCCAGAGCGGAAAATTCCCAGCGTAATGCTCGATGAGAAACCCTATGAATCGCTCGTGAGTTCCCAGGGGAGCGCGGTGAATGCACAACGGAGTCTTTTCGACATTATCGCGATCGCGATAGACCAGGCCGAATTTTGCCGGCACCGCGAAGTCCACCTGGTTGGTTGCGAGCGTAAACTCGCGGCCGATCACGCTCCATACCTGCACGTCGATTTTCGGACCGTAAAACGCCGCTTCGTTGGGAACTTCAATGTAGTTGATATTCGAATTCTTAAGAACGTCGCGGACCATGTCTTCGGTTTTCAGCCACAATTCGGGTTCATTGACGAATTTTTGGCCCAGCTTGGCGGGATCGTGGGTACTGAAGCGCATAACGTATTTTTCGATCCCGAAGATCTTGAAATACTTCAGGTACATGTCGTTTACCGCATTGAACTCCTGCGCGAATTGCTCGGCAGTGCAGTAAATATGCGCATCGTTCATGTTGAGGCAGCGCACGCGCATGAGCCCGAACAACTCGCCCGATTGCTCGTAGCGATAACAAGTGCCGTATTCGGCGAGGCGCAACGGAAGGTCGCGATAACTGCGCGGTTCGGCGGCGAAAATGCGGTGGTGATGCGGGCAGTTCATCGCCCGGAGATAATAGCGTTCGGCGGACTGGGCATCCTGGCTTTCCTTCAACTCCAGCGCGGGGAACATGGATTCCTGGTAAAGGGGAATGTGGCCGCTGGTCAGGTACATTTTTTCGCGTGCGAGGTGCGGGCTTTTCACCCGAACATAGCCGGCGGCAAACTCGGTTTCCTTGGCAAGTTTCTCCAACTCTTCGACGATCGCGCCGCCCTTGGGCAGCCACAATGGCAACCCGGGTCCGACATACTCCGGATCGATCACATAGAGACCCATCTCGGCGCCAATTTTCCTGTGGTCGCGCCGTTTGGCCTCCTCGATCATTTTAAAATACGCGTCCAGCTCGGTTTTGTTTTTGAACGCGGTGCCGTAAATGCGCTGCAACTGAGGATTCTTTTCGTCGCCCTTGTAGTAAGCGCTCGCGACGCTGGTCAATTTGAACGCCCCAATGTTGCCGGTGCGCATCACATGAGGGCCGGCGCAAAGGTCGATGAAATCCCCGTTCTGGTAGTACGAGATCGGCTCGCCTTCAGGAATGTCGGCCAGGTTCCCCAGTTTATAGCGGCTGGGCACCGGCCTTTCGCTCAGCGCGCCAAGCCGGCCGCTGTTCGCATCCTGGAGCGCCTGGCTGCGGTCCACGACCCGTTTCTCGAAAGGGTGATTGGCTTTGATCTCCTTCTTCATCTCCTCCTCGATTTTCGGGAAATCCTCCGGGCTGATCCGGTGCGACAGCTCGACGTCGTAGTAGAATCCATTTTCAACCGGCGGCCCGGAAGCGAATTGTGCGTCGGGCCACAACCGCAGGATCGCGGTTGCCATCACATGAGCGCAGGAGTGGCGCAAACGTTCCAGTTCGGTCATCCGGTTTCGGTCATCCAAAGTCTTTCTCTCGGCCTGGTTATTTTCAGATTGCATGGGTGGGTTCTTTCAAAAAAAAAGCCTCGAATAGTTTCTCGAGGCATCACCGTCCATCCGTTGGGTGGATGAACGTCAAATCGGCGTCGTCAATGGCATCGCGCTCACTCTGGACAAACAATACCCAGTCCGGGCACGCATGGCAAACCGAATCCGGTCCGGAAGGCCCTTTTCTAGACCTTGCCAATCCATTTCCGGTCTTCCCAGACGGCCTTTAGCGAAGTGAGATTTCGGGTGTCGCAGAGGTTCTTTGCCGCCGCCAGGAATTTTCCGCGCTTGAGGTTGTTCCAGGCGTCGCTCGCGCTAATGGCGACAAATTGCAGGACGCTTGGATCCCGATAACAATCGATCATGCAACGCGTGCAACCGTCGCGGATCAACTTGGACTCGTCGAACTCGTAGATGCTGCACATCGGCGTTTCCCAGAAATGGCAACGGTAAAGGTTCAGGTTCCAGTCCAGGTAAAAGTATTTATGACCTCCCAGGCAGCCGAATTTTTCCGGCTGCCGCCGCAAATGCCGCTGCATCTCGGAAAGGGATTCGGCCGGATTGACCACCGGGAACCGGCTGCGGCGCTTCATCTGTTTGATTTTCTCAAAAACCTGGATCAGTTCCTCGGTCTTGTAACTGACAAGGCTTGAATCGCTAAAGCTAAGGTAGCTTGAGGCGAGGTTCGTCAATGGGTAACTGAACGTGCAACTGCGAAACCCTAGTTCCTTGAGAAAATCAGGCAGTTTATCGTAGTCCTCAATCAATTTGCTCGCGGTAACGCTCGCGGTTGTCTGGATTCCCAGTCCGGCAAACACTTCATTGGCGTGCTTAATTTTTCTGCACACTTCAGGCAGGCCGCGGTTCTTTTCGTGCCGGGTCACATCATGGGCGTCGATTGACATGATCACGCTGCTCAGGCCGTCGGAGGCAAGTTCGCGCATGTTCTGGTCGGTCCAGAGCGAGCCGTTGGTGCAGATCATCGGGTGAATGCCGCGTTCAGCGGCGTAGCGGGTCATCGCCCGAAGATCTTTGTGAACCAAAGGTTCTCCCCCTACGAACAGCAGGTAGCCGATATGATTTTTGACGCAAATATCAATGACGTCCCGCGCTTCCTTGAGAGTGACGCTGCGCCGTTTCTTCGGGTCAAAGCGATCCACCGCGAAGCCGCAAAAATCGCATTTCGCGTTGCAGATATTGGTAATGGCAAACTGCAGGTAGCCAGGCCCGCCATGGGCGAGCACTTCACCCAGAAGCTTGAGGACGCTGGTTTTCGGGCGAATAACCGGTTCCGAGGAAAGAGACACCGGGCGCTCCACCGCCGCAGGCGCGTCCGTTTGTGTCCGATTTACCGTAGCAATGCTCATTAGTAAATTTATGTATGTTGCCCTTAATCCAGGCAAATGGCCAATGTTTCTTTCATCCTGCTTGACCGTGCCGGAGCGCGGTGACAAGCATACGAACATGTCAATAGTCCTTCTGATGGCAGTTGCGCTCGGTGTCGCCTTCCCGCTGGCCTCGACTGCCGCGGAGCCGCATTCATTCAAAAAAATACAAGTCACCGACCAGTTCTGGGCTGAAGGCGCGGATATTGCCGATTTCAACCGGGACGGGAAAGTGGATGTCGTGGCGGGACCATTCTGGTACGAAGGCCCGGATTTCAAGAAAAGGCACGAAATTTGGGCGGCGACGGCCAGTTTCAAACGCAAGAAGGCGGACGGCGCCGAAGAGACAATACCCGGTTTTGAAGGGGCCTTGGGCGTAAACAACGCCTACTCGGAATGTTTTCTTACCTACACCTATGATTTTAACGGGGACGGCTGGCCGGACGTCATTGTATATGGGTTCCCGGGGGCCGAATGCGCGTGGTACGAAAATCCGAAGGGCGCCGAAGGGCACTGGCCGAAGCACGTGATCCTGGACGTGCTCGACAACGAGTCGCCCGGACTGATGGATGTGACGGGGGATGGAAAGCCGGAGATTCTCTGCTGTTCGAAGGGCTATATTGGCTACGCCGAAGCGGATTGGAAGAACCCGGCTGCTGCCTGGAAATTCCACGCGGTCAGCCCCAAAGGGGCATACCAGCGCTTCACGCACGGCATCGGTTGCGGGGACATCAACGGAGACGGGCGCATCGATATCATCGAGAAAGATGGTTGGTGGGAGCAGCCCGCGTCTCGAGAAAACGACCCGGTCTGGACGAAGCACCCATTCCATTTTGCGGAAGCCGGCGCGCAGATGCTGGTCTATGACGTGAACGGGGACGGGTTGAACGATGTAATCACCTCGATCAATGCGCATGGCTATGGTTTGTCGTGGTACGAGCAGGTCAAGGAAGGTGGCGAGATCACTTTCCGCGAACACGTAATTCTTAACAAAGACGCCACGCTCAACGCGTACGGCGTAGCTTTTTCACAGCTTCACTCGCTGGCACTCATTGACATTGACGGAGATGGTTTGAAAGACATTGTGACCGGAAAACGGTTCTGGGCGCATGGGAAGAACGGGCCAGACCCGGACTCAAACGGCGCCGCGGTCCTTTACTGGTTCCAATTGACCCGTCCGGAGAAAGGCCAGGCAAAATTCATTCCGCACCTGATTGATAACGACTCCGGTGTGGGAACCGAGGTCACGGCGGGCTTTGTGAGCAATAAAAAATATCCCGACATCGTGGTGGGCAATAAGAAGGGCGTCTTCGTATTTGAACACCAGCTGCCTTCGGCTGGGCAATAAGTCGCCTCGCGAGATGAAACTGGCATGGAGACAGGTCGACTTGCAACTGGCGCACGTTTGGACAATCGCGCGGACCACCGGCACGAGCGTGGCCAAGGTGGTCGTAGTTGAATTGACCGGAGCCGATGGGACGGTAGGGCTCGGTGAAGCGGCTCCGACCGCAAGGTATAAGGAGTCGGTCAAAACCGTCGAAGCCTTTCTCAAATCGGTCGACCCGCGGGGGCTTTCTTTCACGGACATTGAAGGCAGCATGGATTACCTGGACACCGTGTCGCGACACGATAAAGCTGCCAAATGCGCCTTAAACCTGGCCCTGCTGGACGGCGCCGCTAAAAAGGCAAAGAAACCCGTTTATGACATGCTGGGTTTGGGTTTTCGCGAGCAACAGCATCGGACCTCTTTCACCATAGGTATAGATTCTCCGGAAGTGATTCGTAAGAAAGTGGAACAAGCCCTCCCCTACCCGATTTTAAAGATGAAACTGGGCGGCCTGGACGATAAAGCGAATCTCCAGGCTTTGCGTGACGTGGCGCCGGAGAAAGACGTGCGAGTCGATGCAAACGAGGGTTGGAAGAGCAAGGAACAGGCGCTTCAAATGATCGAATGGCTGGCCCAGGACAAGTATATCCAATATGTCGAGCAGCCCCTGCCGGCGAATGCGCCGGCAAAGGATTGGATGTGGCTCAAGCAACGCAGCCCTTTGCCTGTTTTCGGCGATGAATCGTACCACATGGCCGAGGATATCGAGGTGGCGGCGCAATGTTTTCACGGGGTAAACGTCAAGCTCATCAAGACCGGCGGCATTACCGCGGGACTCGCGGCGCTCATGGCGGCGCGCAAAGCGGGTCTCAAGACGATGATTGGCTGCATGATCGAAACCAGCATCCTCATCAGCGGCGCGGCGCACCTGGCGGAGCTTTGCGATTATCTCGATCTCGATGGAAATGTTCTGATCACCAATGATCCCTATGCGGGCGTTACCAGCGAAAACGGAGTCCTGTCGTTTGCTTCAGCGACGGCCCAAACAGGGCTGCGCGTGACAGCTCGCGAATGATGGGTATTTGAAAAACCGGGCTGTTGGGGCCTTGCTTCTGAGGCCATTTGACTTAAATAAGGGGATGGCGATGCGCCGGCCGACAATCCTTCTCGTCGCTGCCACTGTGGCAGCGTTGGTTTCCCCCCTCCCCCGCGGTCTCTCAAGTCCGGCAATCTCAAAGGATCCGGCTGCAGCAGCCGAAGTTCGGGCGGCCGTGGACGATGCAATCGCCCGCATGCGCCCGGCCCTGGTGCGCATTCGCGTGGTGTTTACTGAATATCGGGAGGGAAGAGAGCTCAAAACGCAAGCGGTCGGCAGCGGCGCAATCATTTCAAAGGACGGCTACATCGTCACGAACCATCACGTCGCGGGTCACGCGGCTCGCTTGATTTGCACTTTGTGGAACCGCGAGGAAATCGAGGCGGACCTGGTCGGTAGCGACCCGCTGACCGACATCTCGGTGATCAAACTGCGTCCGGACCAGCCGCGCGAGTTTGTCCCGGCGGTTTTCGGGGATTCGTCCAAAATCCTGGTAGGAGACCCGGTGTTGGCGATGGGCAGCCCGATGGCTTTGTCGCAATCGGTCACGCTGGGCATTATCAGCAACGGCGAAATGATCATGCCGCGCATGTTCGGTTCGATGGGGCGCATGCGGCTGGATGGTGAGGACGTTGGCGCATTGGTGCGATGGATTGGGCACGACGCGGCGATTTACGGCGGCAATTCAGGCGGGCCGCTGGTGAATCTCAAAGGGGAAATTATCGGGATCAACGAAATCCGATTTGGCCTGAGCGGCGCCATCCCCGGCAGCCTCGCTCGCAACGTCGCCAATGAACTCATCGCTCACGGAAAGGTGAAGCGCAGTTGGATTGGGCTCGATGTTCAACCTCTATTCAAGCACGGAGCGGACGAACGCGGCGTGCTGGTCAGCGGCGTTGTGAAGGACGCCCCGGCCGCCCAGGCCGGCCTGCAAGCGGGTGACTTGATCATGCGCGTCGCGGGCCAGCCGACAAATGTCCGCTACGAAGAAGAAATGCCGGACTTCATGCGCTTGATCACAAGCCTGCCCATTGGACGCGAGGTCGAGGTCGCCATTCTGCGCGCGGGCAAAGAAACCAACCTCGCCCTCACTCCCATTGAGCGCGGCGAGGTCAATCCTCCGGAAAAGGAACTTAAGAATTGGGGCCTTACGGCTCGAAATCTCTCGTTCCTGGCAGCGCGCGAAATGAAGAGGACCAATTCTCTTGGGGTGCTCGTCACCTCCGTTCGCCCCGGCGGACCCGCGGGAGAAAGCAAACCCGCGCTCGATTCGAGGGATGTCATTACCGCCGTCAACGGCGTGGAGATCGAACATGTCGAGGATCTTTTGGACCTGACGAGGAAACTCACCGACGGCAAGACTGAGCCGGTTCCGGTGATTGCCACGTTCGAACGCGATTCCCAGAGATATCTCACGGTGGTGAAAGTCGGTGTCCACGAATTGCGCGACCCGGGTCTTGAAGTGACCAAGGCCTGGCTCCCCGTCGAGAGTCACGTGATCAGCCGCGATATTGCCAGGGAATTGCGCCGGCCCGACCTCAAGGGCTTCTACGTCACCGAAGTGTATCCGCATTCAACCGCCGAAACGGCAGGAGTCAAACCCGGGGATTTTATCATGGCTGTGGACTCGCAAAAACTCGAAGCTGCAGGCCCCGAGGATGAGGACGAACTGGGCACCTTGATCCGGCAGTATGACATCGGCGCCAAAGTGGAGCTGACCCTGGTTCGGGGAGCGGACGTTCTGAAGGTTCCCGTTGAACTGATGCGCTCGCCCAAACTTCGCCGCGAAATGAAGAAGTACCGCAACGAAGATTTCGAGTTCACTGCTCGCGATGTCGCCTTTTTCGACCGTGCCGAAGAGCAATGGTCCTCAAGCCAGCGCGGAGCCCTGGTCGAGGACGTCAAGTCGGGCAGTTGGGCGGAATTGGGCTCTCTGTACGTGGACGACCTCATTGTCGAGGTCGACGGGCAGCCGGTTGCCGACGTCGACTCGCTCAAGAAGATAATGACCGACATCTCAGAAAACAAAAAACCCGCCGTGGTCATCAAAGTGCTCCGCGGCATTCACACCGCCTTCCTTGAACTGGAGCCGGCGTGGAAAAAGTAGAATCCTGTTTGTATGCGAACAGAACCCAGGAATAGATCTGTCCCATTTGAAAAGCGCGCAGTTGCAGCCCGCAGCGGGTTGCTGGCAATCACTTCGATCTTGCTCGCGGCCAGTTTAACCTCGACGCCTTTGATGGCGGACGAGCTTTCCCAGAAAGGACGCGAAATCTTTAAGAATAATCGCCATTCAGTGGTGACCGTCCAAATTGTCGTCAAAAGCAAGTTTTCCATGGGCGGCATGGGCGGGCAGTCCAACGAATCAAGGCAGGACGTCACCGGGACTTTGATCGACAGTTCCGGTCTGACCGTTTTATCGCTCGCCGCAACGGACCCCGCGCAGATGATGCAAAACGTCATGTCCAGCATGAGCGACGATGAATCCAAATTCAAACTCGAGACGGAGCTGAGCGACGTAAAGATTCTAATGGAGGATGGAACCGAAGTTCCGGCTGAAGTTGTGCTGAGGGACAAGGACCTGGACCTGGCGTTTGTCCGGCCCAAAACCAAGCTCTCTTCGAGCATCGCTCCGCTGGATCTTTCAAAGAGCGGAAAAGTGGAAATCCTGGACCAGGTCATCGCCTTGAACCGCTTGGGAAATGCGGCCGGCCGCGCTTACGCCGCCTCGGTCGAACGCATCGCGGCAGTCGTCGAAAAACCGCGCCTGTTTTATGTCCCCGAGACCTCAATGACGATGACCGCCCTGGGCGCGCCGGCATTCAGCCTGGATGGGAAATTAGTCGGGTTTTTCGTCATGCGCTCGCTCAAGAGCCGTGGTGGTGGCGCCGCGATGATGGGAATGCAACCCGAAAACATTACCGGCATCATTCTGCCGGCCGAGGCGGTTCTCAAAGCGGCAAAGCAAGTGCCGGAACCGGGGGACAAAACCAAGTCGCAGCCGTGACGGCCTGAATTATGTCCAATTCAACAGCGCTGCGACTGGCCGCTTTCCTGGGCTTTCTAGCCGTGGTTCTGGGCGCGTTCGGAGCCCACGGTCTCAGAGAAGTTTTGACGCGCAACGGCACGGCGAGCATTTGGGAGAAGGCGGTCTTTTACCACTTCATCCATGCAGTGATGCTGTTCGTGCTGGCTCAACGCCCAACGCTTTCCTCAGGCCCCTGGTGGTGCTTTTTGATCG
>DATGLT010000234.1:0-14864 GCA_035294005.1 Verrucomicrobiia bacterium | reverse complement strand
GACCCCGTGTGAGCACCGCGAGCACCCAATCCCAGTTCAGCGCTTGTTGCGCGCGGCAGAGCGACGTGGGTTAGCGGGTTCGTTGTGCCAGGCAAGCCCGTACAGCACCGCCAGCAGAGTGGTTACCAGTATCATCAGCATAAGTCGTCCCCGGTTGGAGTTATCGGAATCCCGCCCTTCGGCGTTCGTTGACTCCTCGCAAAGCGAGAATTCGCTCACGAAATTTCTGATTCAGTTCCGATCGAGTTTTCATAGATCGTTTCAATTTTGATGAATGTTGGGGCTGGCCCCGGCTAGCTGCGTTTCCATTTCCCACCCGCCGCCCAGGGCCTTGTAAAGGCGCACCAGGTTTTGGTCCGTGGTGCGCTCGCTGCGGGCCAAATCGTCCTGGACGGCAAGCAGAGAACGCTGCGTCTCGAGGACGTTCAGGAAATCGACTAGGCCGCTGCGATACCGTTGGCCGGCCAGTTCCACAGCTCGCCGATTCGCCGCCTCCGCTTGCACCAGCGCCTGGTGGTGTTCTTCTTCTTTGGCGCAGGCAACCAGGGCGTTCTCGACCTCTTCGAGCGAGGTCAGCACAGTTTGTTCGTAGCGAATCAGCGACTGCTCCTGGCGCGCATCCTGCACCTTGATATTCTGGCGAATGCGCCCGGCAGTGAAGATTGGCCATTTCATGCTCGGCCCAATGGACCAAAAGCGGCTGCCGCCACTGAAAAAGTCACTCGCATTCAAGCTCTGCAATCCGGCCGCGCCGGTGAGGAAGAAGCGCGGGAACAAATCGGCGGTGGCGACGCCTACGCGGGCCGTTGCCGCGGCCACTTCCCGCTCGGCCTGGCGAATGTCCGGGCGCCGCCGAAGTAACTCGGATGGAAGTCCAACGGGGATGGTTGGTGTGGCCGACGGGATGGGCGCGACCATGGCAAACTGCGATTCCAGCTCTGCCGGCTCTTTTCCAATCAGGATGCTGAGCCGGTGAATTGAGCGCTGAATTTCCTGTTCCAACAGGGGAATTTGTGAGCGCGTGTTGGCCGCCTGCGCTTCGGCTCGGGCCGTGTCCAATTCATTAGCGAGGCCGGCACGAAATTGATCGCGCGTTAACGCCAGGGTGTCTTCCTGCAACCGCAAGTTGTCTCGCGCGACCGTCAATTGCTTCTGCAGACCGCGCAAGTCGAGGTAGTTGAGGCCAACATCGCTGATGACCGTGATGAGGACGCCGCGTCTGGATTCCTCCGTTGCGCCCAGGTCTGCCTTTGCGGCCTGTAGGCCCCGTCGATTACCACCGAAGATATCCAGTTCCCAATTGGCATCGAAACCGGCGTCATAAAGGTTCTGCTCGAGGGACTGGTCGGTGCCTCGAGCCAACAAACCCTCGGGAGTGTGCCCACTCAATCGTTGGCGGGAATACTCACCATTCGCATCGGCGGAGGGGAATAGAGCTGAGCGAGCAATGCCGGCCTGGGCCCGCACCTCGCGAACCCGAGCCTGGGCGAGGCGGAGGTCGAAGTTTGCCAGTGTCGCCTGATCGATGAGGGTGTCGAGTTGTGGATCACGGAACACTCGCCACCATTGGGACAACTCCAGCGAGGGTTGATTGGTCGAACTGGTGAGCGTTTGCGGATATGCCGCCGGCACCGAAACCTCCGGCCGGTGATAATTCGGACCCACCATGCATCCTCCGACGCACAACGCGAGCGCCGCAAAAGCCAACCCGAGAGTTCCACCCGATTTCCCTGGTCCTTCTACATTCGCATTCATTCAAGGCTCCTCATGATGCGGCGATCAACGGCTGGCGACTGTCTGGACGGCGGGAGCTTCGATATACACGTCCATTTGCTGCCCAACAAACAGCGGCAGCGTATCATTGTCCACGCGGTATATGACCTGGAGCACTCGCGTGTCGACACGCTCGGTGCTGTCACCAGTAAGTGATTTCTTTGGCAGCACAAACGGCTCAAAGCGCACAAACGTAACCGGCGTTTTTAAGTCGGCGTTGCCCCGGACGGTGGCAATGGCTTTGGCTCCCGGGCTCACCCTCCACGCCTCGTGCTCGTCGACGTCCACGCGGATATTCAGCGGTTTCAGCCGTCCGAGAAGGACGAGCGGTGTGGCCGTCACTCCGGCAGGAGCGTACTCGCCTACGTGGATTTTGACTTGCAACACCTCTCCGTCGATCGGGGCTCGCACGGTGCTTCGTTCGATTTGGGTCTCGACACTCTGAACCTGCGCGGCTGCGGCTGCGACCTGGGCCTTGGCCGCCTCGAGCCGGGCCTCTGCCGCCGCACTGGCATGGCGGCGCTTGGCTAATTCCTCGGAGCTGATGGCTCGCTTGTCGGAAAGCGTTTCAGCAAACTCGAGTTGCTGTTTCGCGTCATCATACAAAGCCGAATCGACTTTCACTTGCGCCTCGGCGACTGCGAGGTCGGCCCTGCGCGCCGCCACGTCTGCCTGCAACTGGCGCACGTCGAGTTTGAAAAGAGTCTCGCCGCATTTCACAACCTGGCCCACTACCACCGGCACTTGCGTCACCACCTCCGATAACGGTGTGCCGATGGAAATGTTCTCGCTGCTGGCCTCAACCAAACCCTCGGCTGCCACGGCATGAGCGTAGGGCGAAACTGGTGGCGGTGAAGGAGGAACGCTGGTCTGGCTTCCGGGCTGAGACCGCACAACCGAAATGATGCCGAAGCTCAGCGCTCCGACGGCGATGAGTGGAAGAATAGTCCTTTTCATAATTATCGTTTTCATTTGCTATGCGTACACGTTGGTCTTTGCAGTCAAGAGATCCTCGGCCGCGCCCCTGGATTCGGTTTTCACTATTCGCCCATCGTCCATATGCGCGATTGCATCCGCGTAGTGGAACACGCGGTTGTCGTGGGTCACAACGATGACCGCCCGCTCAGGATGGACCGCGTTTTCCGCGAGAAGGTCCATCACCGCCTGGCCGGTGGCATGATCGAGGGCGGCTGTTGGTTCGTCGCAGATAATCAGGCGCGGTTGGTGGACCAGCGCCCGGGCCAGAGTGACGCGTTGCTGCTGGCCGCCGGAGAGTTTGGCTGGCAACGCGTCGAGCCGATGCTCCAAACCGAGCTTCACCAACAGTTCCTTGGCTCGCTCGACGGCTTCCGCCCGCCCGACGCCGGCCGCTAATAGTGGCACCGCCGCATTTTCCGCGGCAGTCAATGCAGGGAGCAGGTTGAACTGCTGATAAACAAACCCCAGGTTTTTCCGGCGAAACAGGACACGTTCTCGCGGTGCGAGCGCTTCGAGATCCTGCCCGAACAGTTCGACTTTGCCCGAAGTGCGGTCGAGCAGACCCGCGATCACCGAAATCAGCGTCGTTTTTCCGCAACCACTCGGCCCGACCAGAAACGTAAGTTTGCCTTGGAGCGCTTGGAAATCCACCCCGCGAAGGACTTCCACCGCCGCATCGGCCTGGCCGAAACTCTTGCGGACGTCATGACACACTACGGCGGGTGAGTCGTTGTTGTTTTTCATAATCAGCTTCGAAAAACGATGGCCGGTTCGAGAACCAGAACCCGGCGCAGACTCAACACGCTGGCCAGGATTACGACAAAGGCAATGCAACCCCCGGTCAAGGCCACGCTTTGCCACATCAGGATAATTCCGCGGGTGGCCAACTTTTGGCCGAAAAAATTGAAGAACTCTGCACCCATGCCGGTTCCGATTGAAAATCCAATGAGCCCCACGGCCGCAGCCTGCAAGAGGACCATTCCCACCAGCCGCCAGTTCGTGACGCCAATCGCCTTGAGCGCGCCAAATTGCCTGAGGTTTTCAATGGTGAACAAGTAAAAGGTCTGGCCCGCCACCACCGCGCCGACAATCAGTGCAATCGCGATGGTAATCCCGAAGTTCACTGGGATGCCCGTGTTCTCCAGGTAGTAGCGGACGCAGTCCCATTGAAATTGCCCGCTCGTGCGCGCGCGCAAGCCGGTTTGCCGCTCGATTCGGGCGCAAAGCGTTTTTGCATCCACACCGGCTTGGGGTTGCACCAGCACATAAGAAAGTTCGGTGCGTTCGTGCCCCACGAAGTTCACCGCCAGGCTGTAGCGGGTGTGCAACACCGGCCAGCTCACAAAAGGCGCCGAAGCGTCCGAGATGCCGACGATGCTGACTTTGTGGTCGTTTAATTCGAGTGTTCGCCCCAACTCCAGCGGTTCGCCGGGGAAGAGCAGGACGTAACCCGCTTTGTCGATCACTACCGAGTCCGGTTCCCACAGGCGTTCCCACGATCCGAGCAGCATCTTCCGCGGCGCACCTGTCAGCGTCGCGTCATCCACCCCCAGGCAAAATGTCGTAGCGAACTTGCCTGCCCGAGTCCGAGCAACCGGGCTGCCCTTAAACAGCTTGACGGCCCACTGCACGCCGTCGACTCCTCGTACGCGGTTCAGGTCGGTGTCCTTCAGCGCCTTTGTTTGCTCGAAATATTCCGTGTCACGGTCCATCACCCAGATCGCAGCCTCGGTCACGTCACGGATTTGGCTTCCGGTGCGGCGCAAAATTCCGGCGAAGATGGAGGTCTGGTTTTCGAGGAGGAAAGTAGAGAAAGCGATAGCGAAAATGAGGGCGAGATATTTGGCTCGGTCGCCGGTCAACATTTTGAGCGCAATGAAATTCATAACTTAGAGTAATTTCCTGACCACAAGTCAGTTTAAGTCTAAAAAAATAGATTAGCTCTTGAACCAGGTAGCCTCGGGGAAAATTTCATTTTTGATGCGGCGGTCCACGGTGACGTGGTCCAGCTCGCTCGACAACGGCTTCCACGACAAACCGTCCAGCAACACGTTGACGTTATCACACAACGTCCTGAGCGGGTCCTCGATGCCGGCCAGCACCAGGGCGTGACTATTGCGACTCATGATATGGCTGCCGATCGCCAACGAGGCAATGGCGAAAACAATTTGCTCGGGAGAGAGCTTGCCTTTAGGGAGGTCGCCACTCTTAAGGCCGTCGGTCACCAACCCAAGGATTGACCGGAAACAACGCCCTCCTTGCATCGCGTACTGATGCTGGCGTGTTTCATCCGCCTTTTCCCAGAAAGAAAGCGATTTAAGCATCATTTCGACGTTGTAGTAATCGGGATAAACGTTGGCGAAATGGCAGCAGGCAAAACCGATGGCCTGGACGCGTTCACGGCTGCGGCCGTTGAACTGAACCGCGCGTTCGAAAAAATCTGCCCGCTCCTTCTGTGCGCGCGTGACGACTGCCAGGGCAATGTCCTCTTTGGTCTTAAAGTGGAGGTAAAGAGTTCCCTTGGAGTATTCAACGGCTTCGGCAAGCTCATCCAGGTTGAGATTCTGAAATCCATCCTTCAGAAGCATGCGTTGGGCGTGGTCCAGGATCAGCTCCTCTCGAGCCGCTCGTTCCCTTTCTTTACGCACCTGAATCACGCTCACGGGGACAAGTGTGCTGGAAGCATGACTGTCAGTCAATAACTTTCTTTAAGGTTTTTTAACAAACTTCGATGTGGTCTCAGCTGAAAGTCCTGGTTCAGTCCCGCCGGGACTGAGCCATCACGAATTCCCGCAGCACTGCCTGCACGGCCGGGGAACCGAAAACCTCGGCCGGTGGCTTTGCTCCCGCCTTGAGCAACGCCGCAACTGTCCCGGCAAAATCTGCATTGTCCGTGTGCCCGTCGCCGAGAGAACCGTGAATGGCCCAGCCCAGCGGTGGGCCACCGAAATCGAAATCCGCTACCTCAAGCGGTGGATGAAAACGAAGTATGAGACGGGTCATTTCAACCTGGCCGTGGAAAGCAGCCCAGTGCAGGGCGGTGCCGCCATGCTGGCCGCGCGCATCCACGGGCCAGCCCGCCTCCAACATCCGGCGGACCGTTTCGATCTTGCGATTTTGCGCCGCATCCGCGAGCCGGCGCTGTTCCGCGAGCGCGAGAGATTTGGGCAGGCCCGGCACCGCGGCCATGAGGCGGTCGAAAAGCGCATTGTCGCCTAGCTCAAGCGCCAGCGAGAATTTTAGCGAATCGGGGCTGCGCTCCATTAGATACTGCAGAAGCTCCGTGTGACCGGCTTCATGGGCCAGCACGTGTGGAGTTTTGTTCGGTCCGAGCGTCCAAAGGTAGATGCTGCCGCCGGCGCGCGGATTTTTCATCGGGAAATGTTCGGGCGACACGCTCAGGTGAATGCGCGAAGCGTCCTCGTCCAGGAGACGGCGGACCAGTCCCAGGTCTCCCAGCGCCGCGGCCATCAACAGATCGGTTCGACAGCCGCGCGAAACGAGGTAACGCGCCACCTCCCTGCGCTCTCGTATCATATATTGGGCCGGAGTGGATTCGTGGTCGACGTCCAGCGCGTCAATGTCCGCGCCGTGTTCCAGGAGGAAGCGCGCGATTTCCACCGAGCAGGCAAAGTGCAAGGGCGTCTGTCCGTCTCCGCCGCGAGCGCTGACGGCGGCGGGGTCCTCGGCGACCAGTTGGCGGAGCTTGTCCAGCATACCAAGCCGGGCTGCGGCGTGTGCATCGACCCGGGCGCCCCGCGCAATCAAAAATTCGGCGAGGCCATGGTCGTTGTCGAGGACGCCGAAGCTGCCAGCCCACCAATGGCTGCGCGCATTGATGTCCGCTCCGGTGGCAAGCAGGAGTTCTATCATCTCGCGGTTGGTCTGGTGCACCGCGGCCATCAGGGGCGTGGCCCCGAAACCGTAATCGGGTAACGGTTCGTTGAGCCGCGCCTTCAACGCCGGAAATTTTTCCAGTAGTCCGGCTACGCCGGTGGTGTCATTGGCCAGGATGGCGGCTTGCAACGCGACCGCGGGATCATGAGATGCGGTCAGCGTTTCGACACGGGCCTTGAGTTTGGCCCAGCTGGCGAACCCGTATTCTCTCGCGACAGTAAGTTGGGCGTCAGCCAGCGAGAAGCTGGCGCCGGATAATGCGGAATCCGCCAAGTGGGCGAAGTCGGGATGGAACGCGCGCAGGCGCCGGAGGGCATCGGGTTGGCGCGAGCGGAGGAATTGCAGGAATTCTTTGGCCTGTTTCTTGAGTTGCTCAAGACTGGGCCGCGGCGGAAGCGACTTAGACATGAAACCTTTCTGCTATGGCCTGAAGTCCGCTGGCAGGCAGCATCAAGGTTAATAAGTTGTCTGACATTGTCAGGAAGGCTCAGCCCTTTCCGCGGACTCGGATGCGCCCTGAACGCGAGTGAGATTGAAGCAAGGAGCTGCGGGCGAGTCAATCGAATGCAAGCCCTCTACGGGTATGAAATGGTCGCCCTCTCTTTCGCGGGGTACTGGCCCAGATTCATATACGCCAGGTTGATCAGCCAACGAGCGCTCAGATCCGCCGACTCCGCCAACCCCGGAACTTGGGTTTCTGAGGCGTCACATCAGGCGACTCAGCCTGCCGGCGTCTTACCCTGCACAAGCCATTGCGTCTTCGGAAGGCGCACGGTTGCGGTCTTGCCAGCCCCGCCACAGCACCCAGGCACACGCGACAAAGATTCCGATCCACCCGGCAAGCCTGACCGCAAAGGCGATTTGGGTGTCGTGCTGCAGCAAATCCCAGCGCGTAAAGATCGTGTTCCAATCATGGTCACCGCCGCCCACCAAAGGCAATTCCAACCGCCGAGCATCCGCCATATAGCGGGCGATGTTGAACCAATTCTCGAAGAACCAGATCAGGGCAGTTGCCAGACCGAGGCTCTGGCCTCTGCGCCAGCAACTCACTGCCAGAACAAAAGGAAATGCGAGTTGCCCGAGGGTGCCACCATAGGGTTCCAGCCGCGCACTGAATAGGCCCACAATCGGATGGCCGGCCTCGTGAAAGAGCAGGTTCGCATGGTCCAGGACGAAGACAAAACCGGGTTCCGAACGTAACAACAGGGTCATAAAAAGACCCAGCCCGAAGGCGAAACAAACCAACTTCTTCGGAGTCACTGTTTCCCAATCCCGGTCGAACATGGAGCTTGAGGTAGCAGGATGCTGACCAAATGGTTAACGATTGTTCCCTCATGGAACCCGTAATGCGAGGAGTTTCCTCTGAAATCGGGACAATAAAGATCAGAGCCGTAAGTTGCTACCACGTCCAGGACGCTTAAGATCGCTTAAGGATTCCAGCAGTGGGACAACTTGGTCCGGTGTGTCGGTGCGCCACAGCCGTAACAGAATTCGGTTTCAAGCAGCTGTCAATCAATTATTTGGATTCGCTTGTTCTAGATACTGGAAAGTCCGTTTCCGAGGAATGAAAGATGCTGTGCAGAACCGAGATGCTGGGCACTCAGAAGGTGTGGACACATGCTTCCCTAAGAGCATGCCGAAGGGCTTTCACTCTCGTGGAAGTCATGATGGGCTTTTGCGTGATCGGGGTTATGATGGCGTCGCTCTACGGCGGCCTTTATTTTGGGTTTGCCCAGGTTAAGCTCGCGCGGGAGGACGAACGGGCGACGCAAATTCTCCAGGAAAAGATGGAAGTGGTGCGCTTGCTCAATTGGAATCAACTCGTGAATACTCCCGGTTATGTTCCTTCCACCTTCAGCGCCTCCTATGCACTTGGTAACACCACGAACTCACCCGCATCCTCACTGATTTACTCCGGAACGGTCATCGTGACCAACGCGCCGATTTCGGAGAGCTATAGCAATGATCTTCGGTTGATTAAGATTCAACTCACCTGGCAATCTGGCGGCATCACCCACCAACGGCAGATGTCCACGTTTTACGGACATTATGGGCTTCAGAATTACCTGTACTGAGCGACGGCGGAAGTTGCGCGAGGCTTTTACGCTGGTCGAGGTAATGGTGGCTTCGGCTCTGGGGCTGTTGCTGACGACCGCGGTTCTGTCGCTGTGTTACTTCACCAGCCGCAGCTTTGCGGCAATGACTAATTATACCGACATGGCGTTAGCCAGTCGAATGGCCTTGGACCAAATGTCCAGGGACATTCGTCAGCAACGATTGCTCACGGCCTACGCGACCAATGCGATTTCGCTGCAGGATGCCAATAGTAATACCTTGCAATACATCTATAATCCCGGCGCCCGCACACTGGTAAGCGTCAGCGGCGGCCGGACCAACACGTATCTTACACAATGCGACTCCCTGCAATTTTGGATTTATCAGCACACGCCGATCTCAAATAGCTTTACCTGCTACAGCGCCGCGGTTCTAACCAACGCGCGGCTGGTGCAGGTAACCTGGTCCTGCTCGGCGAAAATTCTGGGTTTAAAGGTCAACACGGAAGTGACTGAGTCGGCCAGCATTGCGCTGAGAAATCACTAGCGGTTATGGCACCCCGAGCCAACAAACGAGAGAGTGGAAGCACCCTTATGGTCGCACTGATCATGTGCCTGACCATCGGAGTGGTCCTGGCGAGTTACCTTTTGCTGATCGGCAGCCGATACAAAATAATTACGCGCTCACAGTCATGGAACGCCGCCGTGCCCGTAATGGAGGCCGGCGTCGAGGAAGCCATGACTCACGTGAATGACGACCTGAACAACCCGAGCGCCAACGGGTGGACTCCGACTATTCTAAGCGGCCTGCAGGTGTATCAGAAAACGCGCAGTTTTAACGATGGCAGCTATTTTCTCGCAACCATCTACAACGCCACTTCCAACAACCCCATTATTTATTCCGCAGGGTTCGTCCCGGCTCCGTTCCAAACCAATAACTACATTTCACGATTAGTGAGGGTCACCGGCACGCAAATGCCGCTCATCTATGTTGCGTTCGGGGCGATGGACAATATTCAGATGAACGGCAATGGGCTGGCGGCCAACAGCTTTAACTCGAGCAACCCTGCCTTGAGCACTAACGGCCAATACGACCCGACCAAAACCAGTACCAACGGAAACGTCGCCAGTGTCTTTGGGCCAGTGTCGATTGGCAACCACAGCATCGCCGGCAATCTTTATCTCGGGCCGACGGCTTCCAGCAGCGTCGCTTCCAGCCAGGTCTCGGGCACGATCTTCACTAACTATAATGTTGACTTCCCCGACGTGGTGCTGCCAACCACAACCTGGCTTCCGGCTCCAACCACCAGCAGCGGCAGCAAAGGTTCCCAGGTTCATGATTTCACGGCCAGCGGCGATTACTATGTAAGCGATTCGCTGGATTTACAGGTTGAGCCGGGCGTTACCGTCAGGCTGCGAGTCGACACCACGAGCTTCAGCCCGGGCAACGTCAATATTCTCACCACCAACGGTAATTCCGGAACGCTGACGGTTTACCAGGTCTCTGGCAGCGGAGGAATGGCCGGGAACGTAACCGTGCAAAGCGGCCGAGCCCGGAATCTCTTCTATTATGGCCTGCCTGGCGTAACGAGTATCACCTACGGCGGCAACTCAAGCTTTATCGGCGTTATTTATGCCCCGGAAGCCGATCTCACGCTCAACGGCGGCGGGAACAACAATGGGCTAATCGGGGCCAGCATAACCAAAACAATCACAATGAACGGTCACTACAATTTCCATTTTGATGAGGATCTACTCTCCTCGGGACCAAGTCGCGGTTTCACGGCCACCTCCTGGCAGGAGCAATAACATGTGTTGGACTAGGGCTTCACAGGATTTGGGCGGCGTCTGGCTAAGAACATGCTATGCAGCCGGTGCGGATTGCTGTTTCACCTGCGCCGCCGGCAAGCCAACACTCTCTGATGAAGAATGTTAGAAAAGACGACGCCCCGCCTGTTCAACCTGAGCTGGCGGCGATTTTGCCAATGGTCCGCATTGGCTGGCTGGCCGTCGTCCTTTTAACAGGTTGCTTTTTGCCGTCTCTTCGAGCGGCTGATCCCTACGCCGAAGCCCTCGACAAGCGGTTTTCAAGCCTGGACAGCGCTGTAGCCAGGCAGGTCCGGGAGATGGCTCAAGCGCGGGAAGCCGAAGAAACTCCGCCCGCCCGGAACACCGCTCTGCTTTGGGAAGTTGTTGGAGTTGTGGCCGCTTTAATCGCGCTTCGAATCACGTTGCATATTGTCGGCCGGGCAAATGGTCCGAAAACAGTGGTGCGGAGGGCGACACCCGAATTTGCCGAGCTGCCATCGGCAGGCTCTTCCTCAACAGGGGCGCACGAAAACGTGGCTTCCGAGCAAGTCGAATCTTACTCGCCCGACTCGGGGCAACCGCCGAGCGGCATACAAGCCGAGCGACCCGTCAGCCCGTCTGCTAAGTTCTTCAAATCTGTTTCGATGGAATTGGCAGACCAACAAAGATTGCTACTGGAAGGCGCCCGCTCCAATGACCCTGGGGCGCGGCAAGCAGTGTTCTTGGAGATTGCGGAACGGCTCCGGTATTTGTGTTATAGCTCACGCCAACCGGAACTGCGGCCAATATTGCAGATCGCCGCTCGGCTGGAGGAACTACTCAAGAAGCTCGCCAGTTCCGGTTCGATGGTCACGACATCCGAGCTGCGAACGGCCGCCGGTGGCCTGGAAGTGATTCACGATTTCTATGCTGTGGCAGACAACTTTCGTCTGCCGACGGATGACACTGGCCGGATCTTAGTGGTTGATGATGACGCCATAACCCGTTTTGCTATTTCCGCCGCCCTCAAGGAAGTGGTTACCAAACCCGATCTAGCTTCCGACGGCGAGAGGGGACTCTCGCTGGCAAATCGGGAAACTTACGACGCCATTTTCCTGGATGTGGAAATGCCGGGTATGAACGGTTTTGAACTCTGCCAAAAAATCCACGCGACAGAGCTCAACCCAACCACGGCCGTGGTTTTTGTCACGCAGCACAGCGATTTCGAAACCCGCAGCAAGGCCGCGGAGTTGGGCGGCCACGATCTCATTGGCAAGCCATTCCTTGCATTGGAAATCACCGTCAAGGCGCTCACCTTAATCTTGCGTGCGCGGCTGCGGCGCCACGAGCACAGTATCGAGTGCACCGAAAAGAACGTCGACAAGTTCCAGCCGAAACCATCTGACTCAAACGAATCCCCCTCTGTGCCCTCAGAAGCGCCTTTGGTCCGCAATCCCATCGGGGGCGGCTACCAGCCGCCTCCAGCACGGCCGCAACCTATGCGTTCGTAGGACTTATTATCCTGTTTCCCTTACGGGGTTTGGGCATGATAGTCGGCGGAGTGACCCATTAGCGGCCGTCGTCTGCTGATGTCTGCTGACCCGCCGAACCCCTCTCCGTTGCAGACTGTAAAAACATTGTTCGAGGGTCCTGATTGCCTTTAAGTAATTGACACACCGTTCCGTCAGCACGAGTTTGACCCCAAAGGCTGAAACGAAACTCTCGGTGGAAGGGAAAAACTATGCCTCTGGACCAGTTGTTTGATTCAGGCCAACCGATCACTCCGCCGCCCGATATACAACGCACTACGCTAGGGCTGGACGTTTTGAGCCGGTTCGTGTGCAATACATGGAGCGAAGCGACCGCCAATGGCACCCGACAGTTTGACGCGGTCGTAATCGGGGCAGGGATGTTTGGCGGTTATTGTGCCGACAAAATTTATCGGTTCGGCGCAAACAACAACCTCAAGGTTTTGGTTTTGGACGCCGGTCCATTCTTGGTTCCGACCCACGTGCAGAATCTGCCCAATGCTGGTTTGAACGTTCCCGATCCTCTCTTGCCTGCTAATGATCCAGGGGTGGCTCGCGACTTGGTGTGGGGAATGGCTTGGCGGGGAAATGTGCCGTTCATTGGCCAAGCGTATTGCATCGGGGGCAAATCACTTTATTGGGGTGGGTGGTGTCCCCGGCTTTTGGCGAGCGACCTTGCTTTGTGGCCTCCAAGCGTGGCGCAATACTTGACCGCCAATTATTCATTACTGGAAGAACAAACCGGGGTTGCGGATGATACTCAGTTCATTCAAGGACCGCTATTTAACCTCCTGAAACAACAAGCGGCTTTGGCGGTCCAGGCTAAAGCGATCGCCAACCTTGATTCGGTCGAGGTCGCTCCACTGGCGGTGCAAGGCCAGTCGCCTGCCTCGGGCTTGTTTGCATTCGATAAATACAGCAGCGTAACCCTGCTCATCCAGGCGGTGCGAGAAGCGGCCAGCCAGCCTGACGACCAAAGACGCCTCTTTGTTGTCCCGAACGCGCATGTCATCAGGATCAATACAAACAATGGGACCGCCGACAGCATCGTCGTAAACGTCAACGGAGCAACCCAGGTACTGCCCATCAAACCCACCTGTGCAGTCATTTTGGCGTTGGGGACGATTGAATCGACTCGCTTGGCGCTCGTCTCCTTCCCGACCAGCCCCACCAATCCGTCCGCTGAACTCATGGGACGCAACCTGATGGCCCATTGGAGGTCCAATATTTTTGTGCGAATCAAGCGCACCGCCGTGGACCCCGGTGGAACGCTTCCCAATGCCCTGCAAACCGCTGCTCTTCTGGTAAGGGGTTCAACGGGGCAAGGAAAGTTCCATATCCAGGTGACCGCTTCTGACGATCCGGCAGGTAACTCCGATGCATTGCTCTTCACCATGATTCCCGACATAGACCAACTGGATTCGATTCTGGCCAGCCAGCAAGCGGGATGGATTTCTCTCGGCTTTCGCGGCGTGTCACAATTGTTCGGAGATCAAGGCTCGGCAATTCCAAATCAGGGCGGCCGCTGGATAAACCTAAGCCCCTTTGAGAAGGACGAATTTGGGATACCCAGAGCGTATGTTCAAATGACCTCAAGCGCCGCTGAGGATGCGCTGGCCAACGCAATGGACACGGCCATCATTGGCTTGGCCAACCAACTGGCTGGTAATAATGCTGCAAATCTGCAAATTATTAGCCAGGGCCGCGACGGTTTAGGCACGACTTATCACGAGGCTGGCACGCTGTGGATGGGTACCGATCCGACCAAGTCCGTAACCGACACCAACGGTCGCTTTCATAACGTCAGCAACGCATTCTGCGCCGACCAAAGTTTGTTCGTGACGGTCGGTTCAGTTAATCCGACGCTCACCGGATTGGTTTTGAGCCGAAAGGTCGCAGAGGCGGCGGTCGCGTTGGCTACAGGAATGCCAGCCCCGGCCTAAAACTAACTTCGCCCCGACGAACCGGAACCGCGCTTTGCGGCGGGAGTGCATTTCCATTTGATCTTCTGAGCGAGGTAGCGGAGTCTGAAGCAGATTTAAACGAACGTTTGTTTATATGTCCCAGCTTACCCGCAAAGATTGTCAAACGAAGATCCTGGACGCGGCCGAAGCCGCGTTCGCGGATGGCGGGTATAGCGGTGCCTCGATGAGGGATATCGTGCGGGTCGCCGGTGTCAACCTGGCAACCGTCTACTACCATTTTGGGTCCAAAAACGGGCTGATGGAAGCCGTGCTCAAGCGTCGTTTGGGCCCTCTGCGGCTGGAGCATCTCGAAATTCTGAGAGAGTTTGAGCGCGAAGCCAAGGGCGCGCCGCTCACGGTTGAAAAGATTCTGGAAGCGATGTTGCTGCCCCCGCTGCGATTGGTTAAGGCCCCGCTGGCCAAGCGACAAGCGGTCACGCGGTTGATTGGCCGGATTGTGACCGAACCGGACGCGCAAACCCAGGCAATCCTGCGCACGCAGCGGTCGGAGGTTCGAGCCGCGTTTCTCCAAGCCTTGCGGAGCAGCCTGCCCAAAATCTCGGCCGCCGACCTGCAGTGGCGGATGGAATTCGTTTGGGGCGCCCTGGCGTTCATTCTCTGCAATCCGCGCACAATCCAGTTGCAAACCCGCGGCGCGTGCAACCCGGTCGATGCGGCGAAAGTGCTCAGCGAAATGATCGGTTTTTTTGCGGCGGGATTTCGCGCCCCGGCCGTCCACATGCGTGCAGCAACTGCCTGACCTCATGACTCCAGAATCTGTCCAATCCCCTCCAGCAGGCCCGACCGCATCGTCCGCACTTCAACCCCGGCGCCGCAACTCTTGGCCAGGTGTGACGGTCGGCACTTTGACTCGAAAGCCG
>DATGLT010000233.1:0-9394 GCA_035294005.1 Verrucomicrobiia bacterium | reverse complement strand
GCGTGCTGAACACCTATGCCTTCTATGATGCAGGGCAGGGCGGCGGCATCTGGATGGGCAAACATTACGGCGAGGACGGCGAACGCATAGGCGATCCTTTAAAGAACCACTCACACGCCGCGACGGTGCGCCAGCTCTTGCGCTTTTTGCTGTTGTTGGAACAGGGCCAGCTTGTGTCGCCTGAAGCTTCGGCGCGAATGCGTGAGGTGTTTGATTCTCCTGAAATCCCGCACGACCACATTAAATTCGTCAAAGGTCTCGAAGGGCGAAACCTCCGCGTCCGGCGCAAGTGGGGTTCCTGGGAGGATTGGCTCCATGACTGTGCCGTGGTCGAAGGTCGCGGACGGCATTATCTGCTGGTCGCATTAACGCATCATCCGCGCGGTGACGAGTATCTCGAGGAACTGGCCAGGCGAATTGATGACTTGCAGTCGCCCAGGTAACGTGGGGTGCGTTAGGAAATCGGACCGGAATCCGCCTCCTCACGTCGGCGGCTACTTAGCCCAATTTGTACTTTTGTTTTAAGGATTTTTGAAGGGCGGCGGCATCGTACGTGAACGGCTTCTCGGGCTTCGAGGCAAAGCATTTGATTCGCAAAACGGTGCCGGGCTTAAAGAAAACACGGGGCTGATCGTACTCCATGAGGTAATCCTGCTCATACGGCCAGGACCCGGAGAGCCCGAACGGCGGCCA
Organism: Verrucomicrobiia bacterium; assembly: GCA_035294005.1. Taxonomy (GTDB): domain Bacteria; phylum Verrucomicrobiota; class Verrucomicrobiia; order Limisphaerales; family UBA8199; genus JANXQE01. The sequence goes on along the minus strand of DATGLT010000233.1, from coordinate 8,701 downwards.
CGCTTTGGAAGGCGGCACGGCTGTGTAATACCGCTGCCGCACCGTATACGGCCTTGCCGAACTGGTATTAGTTACATCCAGCACCGCGAACCGGCTGAATCCATGCTGCAATGTAACCTGGGCGGAGCGAAGCAGGGCGAAATCTGCCGCCCGCTGGGCATCCGTCTCCCCGTTTCCTATGAAACTCACCGCGAACTCGTTCGTCGAGATCGGCCAGTCCGAATAGCCCTTACCCGAGTGCAGCGGCTGATATCCAGTCGCGCATGAGCAGACAACGAGCGTCAGCGCCGTGGCGGCATTGAAACAAGCCGTGGCCGCTCGAACCGTTCGCTTTTTGTGATCGGTCCGGGCCGTTCCCTTCATTTCTTTTGCGGCTTAGTTACCGGATTAAAAGCCGCGCTCACGCCGGACTGGTCTATTGCCTCTTCTGTGCCCAAAGAATCCCGTTCGCCGCTGAATTCGCCTCCGGGCGCGGGCGCGCCCGCCCGCTGTTCACGCGGCCTGGGCTCTGCGCGCGTCAGCTTTTGACCTTTTCGCGAAAAGCCCTCAGAGCCGACCTCCTTGCACGTGCACCCGGTCCCTTCAGCACAACCCTGGCAGCAGTAGGTCTGATTTTCATGGGTGTACCCTTCCCCGGGCCATGAGTTTTTGACCATCCCGCAACCCGGACACGCCGGCAACGGCGGCGTCGCGTTTTCAACGGTATCCATTTTCATTTGGCTTCTTTCCTCCCCTTGAGCATAGCACAGCCGGTCGAAACCCCTATGCGGCAAAACCCTAGTTGGTAAACCACGGACCACACGGAAAAAGGAAAACGCGGGGGCCGTTAAAGACAGGGGGATCTCCATGAAAATTACCGTCACGGGTTAAGACGCGGTACTGACTGCCCCCGGTCGCCTGGCTTCGTCTTCGGTCGAGCCGAATTCATGGCAATTTATACGGCGCTCGATAACGGTAGCTGAGCAGTTTGTTGGCGTCGTCGTGGTTTTTGAATTGCTCCGCCTGGGCGTCCCAATCCAGCACCGCGCTTGTTTTGAGCGCGATATTCGCGACCAAAGTGGCCGAGGTGCTCCGGTGACCAATTTCAATGTCGCAGTTGCACCGGGCGCGGCTCTTGACGCAGTCCAGGAAATTTCTCGCGTGCGGCGCGGTGTCCGCGGTGGAAGTGCCGCGCTGTTTTTTCGACTCGATGCGCGGCGCAGCGTTTCGCCGGTATTGGGCGTCCTGCGAGCGGCGCAGCGGTGAGCGCGCGGGAAATTCGTTCTCAGAAATCGCGTCTGAATGGACTTCATAGCCGTCGCCAAACAGGTAAAGCGTGCCGAGCGTGCCGCGCAGTTCCAGTTCGCATCCGGGCAGGCTCCAGGGCCCCGCATTGGCGTTGAACTGTGAAAAAGTAACGATTGTGCCACCGGGGTATTGCCATACCGCTTCGAGGGTATCGGGGATTTCGCGGTTATCTTTGATCGCCGCCGGCTTGCCGCCCATGGCCATCACCCGCTGTGGCGCATCAGCTCCCAGGGCCCATTGAATGAAGTCGATGTAATGCACCCCGAAGTTGGTGACCTGGCCGCCGCTGTAATCATAAAACCAGCGGAACCGATAATACGTGCGGTTCTTGTTGTAAGAACGTTTTGGCGCCGGCCCTAGCCACGCCTCCCAGTCAAAGCCAGCCGGCGGGGCTTCATCAGGCGGATTCCCAATTCCGTTTGGCCATTCGTTCTGGATGTGGAATGCGCGCGCAGCCGTCACCTTGCCCAGGCCTCCGTTGCGGACAAAATCGGCAGCCTCCCGGCACACCGCAACCGAGCGCCGGTGAATGCCAACCTGGCTGACTCGATTGTGCGTTCGGACCGCCTCGACCATGCGCCGGCCTTCGGCTACACAAAGCGAGAGCGGTTTCTCGACATACACGTCCTTGCCCGCCTGGCACGCGTGAATCGCTTGCAGCGCGTGCCAATGGTCGGGTGTGGCGATGACCACCGCATCGACGTCCTTTTGGTCCAGCAACTGCCGGTAATCCTTGAAGCGCCGGGGTGATGTCCCGGTTTTGCGGGCGGCGTTGTCCATATATTCGTCCGACAGGTCGCACAACGCCACAACCTCTGCGTCGGAGTGTTGTAGAAAAGCATCCAGGACCTGGTCCCCGCGATTGCCCAGGCCGATACACCCCAACCGGACGCGCTCATTGGCGGCGCCGGCGCGCAACGCTCCCAGGGCGGTTCCTGTCCCCGCCAGGATCATTTTTTTGCCAAAGTCCCGTCGGGTCAAACCGCCGGTTTCCCTTGCTTTCATAAAGCTGTCACCCCGTAGCCGCCGAGGTCACGAGGCGGATGGGAGCGTGGAACCCGGACGTCCGCCTCGTGACCTCGGCGGCTACGGGGGTTTCTAGTCGAGTTTCTTTACCCGAATGTTCTTGTATCGCACCACGCTTTTCGGGTCGTGGGCCTGCAGCGCGAAGGTGCCGAAAGAAAGTTTTCTTTCGTAATCCCCAGGCCTGGCGCCCGGAGGTTCGGTGTACTCCAGCAACGTCTTCCCATCGATTTTCACCGTGACTTTGTTGCCTTTGACAATCACTTCCTGAGTCCACCATTTGGCGTCCTCGGCGGGCGACTTGGCAATGTTCACCACGTCGTAAAGACTCCCGGTTTTTTTCCAGTCGCTATGCGTGTTATCGACCTGGCACTCGAATCCGCCCTTGGGAAACCCTTTCTCCTGGTACTTGGTATGAAAATAAATCCCGCCATTCGCGCCGGGGTCGGTCATCACATCCACCTTGAGATCGAAGTTCGTGAACGGGGCGAGTTCGCCCACGTAAAACAAGTGGGCGGTTTGGCCGCGCGTAACGAACGCGCCATCTTCGATTTTCCACGTGTCCGGGTGGTCGATTGACGATTTCCAACCGTTGAAGGTTTTCCCGTCCGTAAGAGCCGCAAACCCCGGTTCGAGGTCCTGAGCAATGAGGTTGAGGCCGGCCAGAGTTGTTGCCGTGAAAACGAGTAAAAGTGAAGGTCGTCGCATAAGCCGGACGATAAGGCCGACCTTATCGGGCGCAAGGGAATTCCGATCAGGAAAATCGCGTGACGTGTGCAGTGGGACGCACAGTTCCTAATGGAGCCAAAAGGTATATTCTTCATCGAAAACAACGCCTGATTTGAATCTTGTGCAAACATTGACAAAGCCCGGCAGAAGCGGGTATTGTTGAGATCAGCCCCTTGGCCTATGAAAATGAATTCTTCGCAGTTCCCTTTGGTTTCGCCGAAACCCTCGCCCGCCGCAGCGGGTAGAAATGCCTTTACGCTGATTGAGTTATTGGTGGTGATTGCGATCATCGCCATCCTCGCGGCGATGCTCCTGCCGGCGCTGAGCGCGGCAAAGACCAAAGCCCAGGGCATCCAATGCCTGAGCAATAACAAACAGTTGATCAGCGCCTGGCACTTGTACTCGGTTGATTTCCAGGACAAGGTTGCCAACAACTTCACCGTGCCGGGAACGCAGTCGACCATCGCCGATGGATTGTTCGCAAATTGGGTCAATAACGTCATCGACTGGAACTTGACCGTCGATAATACCAATGTCGATTACGTGCGTAAGGGCGTCCTTTCTGCCTACACCGGTGGTTCAGTGGGCGTCTATGAGTGTCCGGCGGATAATTACTTGAGCCCGGTGCAGCTACGCGCCGGTTGGTCTCGGCGGGTTCGCAGTAACTCCATGAACTCGCTTTTTGGGATGACCGCCGACCCGAAAAACATGGGTTCTCAGGATTTCCAGGCGGCAAGTGGCAAGTCATGGGGTTACGGTGGTTACTACCGTCAATACTTGAAACAGTCCCAAGTCTTGAACGCGGCAACTACCTGGGTTACGCTCGACGAGCAGGCCGACTCCATTAACGACGGGTTCTTTACCGTGCCGCATAATCCCGATCCGTCAAACTGGGGCGACATTCCGGCTTCGTATCATAACGGGGCGTGCGGATTCTCATTCGCCGACGGCCACGCTGAAATCCATAAATGGAAAAGTCCATCCTCCCACGTTCCGGTTCACTACGTTTTTGCACCCCCGCCGTTCGATGCTGTTGCCAGGAATATTGATCTCCCATGGTACAACGATCATACTGGTTACGTGATCTATCGGTGATTTGACTCTGCGCTTTGCGCAGAGAGGTCGTAGTACTTTTCCGCCGGAAGACTGCTGAGAACCAGTTTCGAAGCGTCCGGGAACCGAATTTCCGCTGAGTCGACCCGGGTTGCTTCACCGATTCCGATGTGAACGGTGTTGGACGATTGGGAGCGGTGCGAATCTCCGTTCAACAGGGTGCGTGTTTCCGTTCGGCCGCCGAAGTGGATGGTTACAGACGCGCCCACGGGCGAATGGCGGCCGGGTTTTTCGGCAAACCGGAACCCGATCCAATTTCCCGGGTCCCGCAGTTGATTCTTGAATACCCGTAATGTTTGCCTGACTTGAGGCCAAAGCTCGTGAGTGGTCACCACCAGGTCCACCCGTCCGTCACCGTCCAAATCGTCCCCCACCACATTCCGGGAATCCTCTTCTAGCGAAACGCCCGCCAATTGGCCTATTTCGGCGAACGACTCGCCGTTCAGATTCACAAAAAGCCGGTTCTTTTCATAACCGCCATACGACCAGCCGTTGCCGCGAGTCCGTTTGTGCTTGCGCAGGAAGTATTGGCTTGCCGTGAAATCGTCCACCGTGTCCTCCACGAAAATATCATGCAGCCAGAATTCCGATTCGTAGTCTCGCACGGTTTCCTTCGTCTCGAGGCCGTTTGCGATGTAAACGTCCGGGAAACCATCGTTGTCGAAATCAAAAGCGCAACAACCCCACGACCAGCCGGAGCGCACAATGGAGCTACTGAGCTTGGTTTGCTCAAATCCGCCGTCTGGCCGCGCCAGCAGCAAGCGATTTCCAAAAGCCATTGCCGGGCGGCGGTCTTTTTCCTCAATCCCGGACGGTCGCCACAAATTCAGGTATTGCAAACGGTCCACGGTCGGAGAAGGCATCCCGATCATCAATAAATCCAGGCGACCGTCTGCGTTGAAATCTGCCAGCGCGCTAGCCATTCCGAAACCGAGCGGTTCGCTCACCCATCTGTCGGTCGCATCCTTGAAATGACCCTGGCCGTCGTTTTGATACAGATCGAGTCCGGCGAAGTCGCTTACAACCACCAGGTCCAGGTTACCGTCCCCGTCGAGATCCACAAAAGTCGCGCTGTAAACGCGGCGATTCCGCTTTTTTTCAAGGCCCGAGTTGGCTGTGACGTCGGTAAAGTTACCTTTACCGTCGTTGCGCAGGAGGTAGCAGGGCCAACCGTCGTTCGCATCGTAATAGTGTGGCCGGAGAATTTGACCCAGGTACGGAACCCGGTACTGCCCGACAAAGACGTCCAGGTGTCCCGTGTGGGCGATGTCGCCACAACTCATCACCATTGCGTTGCTCAGGCCGGGTTGTGCCGCCCAGACGAGCCTCGGCGGGGCATCAAACGTTCCCAATGAACTGCCGCTAAACAGAAACAACCCGCGGCCGTTAGCGCAAAGCAGGTCCGCATAGCCGTCCCCATCAAAGTCCGCGACCAGCGCTGTGCTCAAGAAATCGATGGGGTATCGGCACAACGGCTCCGGCTCGTATCGATCGCCTCGCTTTCGGTACACGAGGTTCGCAGCCGCCAGGATGATTTCTGACTGCCCGTCTCCATCCAGGTCATAAACAATCAGTGGATCAATCAGACCCGTTTTGGCTGCCGGGGTAATTGTCTCGGCAAGTATCTCTTTAAAGAACGGTTCGCCTTTGCGGCTTTTCAACACCAAATGGGTTCCATCGAACTCCTGGACTGTTGGAGAATCCTCGCCGCTTCGGGGGCTGCCCCATCTAACAAAAAGATCCCCTTCCAGAAGTGCGCGTTGCGAGTCCGATTCGTTTCGCAGTCGCGCGGCGAAATAGTATCGGCTTCGCGAAGGCTGCCCGTTTGCGTCGGTGTCGAAGGCATTGTGGCGCAGTTCGAGATTGTCCAGGGCCCAACCGGCTGCGGACAATCTTTCAAGCCACTGACGCCATTGCGACGCCGAGAGCCGCTCGCCCGACGCGCCGCCTTCCCGGAGCTCAATGCCGTGGGGCAGGTTGCGAGTTGGTTGCCATCGTGGCAGAACGACCTGTTGGACGGGAAACTCAGCAATGACGTTCAGCTTATTGCTGGATGAGTTGACCCGATCCCAAAGGTCTTCCAGCCGGCGCCCACATTTCTCGGCCAACATTTCTTTGGCCCAGACCGTTTTGTCCGCCTCCAATTCGCGGGTTTCGAGCCAGTTTGTCGTGGTTACGTCCGAACCTGCGTTTTCCCAGGGCATCGGCGCACGGACTAATCGCAGTGAAACCAGGACCACCACCAGCAGCGGGAGCAAACAAATCAACAACCATTTCTTTGAGCGCGATTTCAATGGCCAGTGGAGGATATAACGGGACCACACCCGGACGCCACACGAGATCCGGTTCGGCGTTTTCGGAACTCATCTCGTTCGCTGATGAACAAGGTTGAAACCCGGTTAAAACCTTGGCTGTTTTCAACCGTCCCGTTCGGGGACGAAAAAGCTGCCAAAGGTCGCGCTAGAGCATCGTGTTTGCACCGGAGCATCCTTTTTGCACCGGGGACAGCCGCTTGGTTTTGCCTGGTCAGTTTCCGTCGCTAGGCGGTATCCCGACTGTCCCGAAGAGACAATTGCAAATAGCCCAAGGTTTCAACCTTGGGGGTACGGCGCGAGGGCCATGAGTCCCGAAGGGACGGCTGAGGGGTTAGTCTCGCAGGAACCTTCGTGGTGGGGGATTCTGTGTTTGATTCGCACCCGTGAGGATTCATTCCTTCAGCGAACTCCGGTGAGTTGTTCCTGGTTGATAACGGACATTTAACCGGTGCTGAGGTCCCACAATCGGCCCACGATTCCAGCCGTCCCTTCGGGACTTATCGACGTTGCATAGTGGACCCAAGGTTGAAACCTTGGGCTAGTGTCATTCGTCCCTTTCGGGACGGCAAACAGTACCAAAAGCTTGCGCCGGACCGGGAACAGCCGCTTGTCTTTGCCTGGTCGGTTATATTCCGCGGCCAAGGCGTCTATCCCGACTGTCCCGGAGGGACAATTGAAACTAGCCCAAGGTTTCAACCTTGGGGTACGGTGCAAGGGCCATGAGTCCCGAAGGGACGGCTGGCATTGCGGCTTAATTGTTTGTTGCGCTGTGATATCAGCACCGCTTAAATGGCCTGCGGGATGTCATTCATCAGCTCATACTACCACTGCGTTTTTAGCACAAAAGAACGTCGTCCTTTGATCGAAAAGCCCCTCCAGGAACGCCTTTGGCCATTTCTTGGTGGAATTGCGCGAAAACACCGGATGCAAATCGTCGAAATCGGGGGAGTTTCCGACCATGTTCATATCCTGCTGTCCCTGCCTTCCACAATGTCGATCGCTCAGGCGATTCAACTCATCAAGGGCGGCTCAAGCAAATGGATTCACGATACCTTCCCCGAATATTGGCAGTTTAGGTGGCAGGTCAAGTATGCCGGCTTCAGCGTCAGCGTTTCGCAGTTGGACAAGACGATTCGATACATTAAAAACCAGGAACAACATCACCGCAGAGTTGCTTTCAAGGAGGAATTCCTCACGTTGCTTATCAAACACAGGATCGCGTACGATGAACGTTTCCTATGGGACTAACCCCTCGGCCGTCCCTTCGGGACTTATCGACGTTGCATAGTGGACCCAAGGTTGAAACCTTGGGCTAGTGTCATTCGTCCCTTTCGGGACGAAAAATGCCAAAGCTCGTGCCCGAGCATCGTGTTTGCACCGGGGACCCCCGTTTGTCTTTGCCTGGTCAGTTTCCGTCGCCAGGCGGTATCCCGTCTGTCCCGAAGGGACAATTGCACATAGCCCAAGGTTTCAACCTTGGGGGTACGGCGCGAGGGCCATGAGTCCCGAAGGGACGGCTGAGGGGTTAGTCCAACAGGAACCTTCGTGGTGGGGGATTCTGTGTTTCATAAGCACCGTGAGGAATCATTCCTCGAACGAACTCCGCGGTGAGTTGTTCCTGGTGATAACGGAACATTTAACCGGTGCCGAGGACCCACAATCGGCCCACCATTCCAGCCGTCCCTTCGGGACTTATCGACGTTGCATAGTGGACCCAAGGTTGAAACCTTGGGCTTTTTTCATCCGTCCCTTTCGGGACGGGAAACAATGCCAAACCCCCGGTCGGAGCATCATTTTGCACCGGGGACAGCCGTTTGCCTTTGCCGGGTCAGTTATATTCCGGGGCCAGGCGTCTATCCCGAATGTCCCAAAGTATCAGCCACACGCCACGGTTGTGGCAGGGTTCGTCGCGCATTTCCGGATTGCTAAGGGACATGACCTGCCTTAGCCATATCGGCATATGAAACCACCGCTGCGGCTTTTTCTGACGATCCTGTTCTCAAGCGCTTTGCCTGTTTCGGAACTTTCGGCGGCCACTCCGCCCGCGGGGTTCATAGCTTTGTTCAACGGTCAGGATCTTTCGGGGTGGTGGGGTGCCGAGACAGAGGATCCCCGCAAGTACCTGGCGCTCGACCCCGTCGCATTCAAGGAGAAGCATGATGCGAGCCTCAAGGACATCCGGCAGCATTGGCGCGCCGTAAACGACGAACTCATCAACGACGGCCAAGGACTTT
>DATGLT010000232.1:0-4605 GCA_035294005.1 Verrucomicrobiia bacterium | reverse complement strand
CTTTCAGTCAAACCCAATTTGCAAAGAGTTTTTACGCTGTTACGTTGGTAGTCATGCTTAAACAGACCGAAACCGAGACGGGGAACCCTCGACCGTCCAAAGAACGCCGCAAACGCGGGGTTCAAACCGGGCATTCCTCCGTGGTTCTGCACGACAAGCAGAGCGAGAGAGATTACCGCGAACTACGAATTGACAAGGTGGGCGTGCGCGGGATGCGTTTTCCCATTACCGTGCGGGACAAACAACGGTCTGTTCAAAACACGGTGGCCACGATCGGCATGTTTGTCGACTTGCCAAAGGAATTCAAAGGCACGCACATGAGCCGGTTCATCGAGGTGTTGAACGCTCATGGAAACATTATCCACGTCGAGAATATCGACGACATCCTGTTCGCGATGCAGGAAAAGTTCTCAGCCGCTACTTCGCACCTGGAAATCGAATTTCCCTATTTCATGGTCAAAAAGGCCCCCGTGACCCAGCGAGAAAGTGTAATGGATTACGTGGCGCGATTCGATGCCGCCGCCTGCAACCGCGAAATTGACTTCGTTCTCACGGTCAAAGCCATGGTGACGACTCTTTGCCCCTGTTCAAAGGCCATTGCCGCCTACGGCGCTCACAACCAGCGTGGCGAGGTCACGGTCCAGATTCGTTCGCGTAAAGCGGTTTGGATTGAAGATTTGATCGGGATCATCGAAAGTTCGGCCAGTTCGGAACTGTACGGATTGCTGAAGCGGGAAGACGAGAAAGCGGTGACCGAGCGTGCTTACGAGAACCCTGTTTTTGTGGAGGACCTCGTTCGGAACGTCGCTCTGAAGCTGAACAAACACCCGCAAGTCACCTGGTACAAGGTGGAGGCGGAGAACCACGAGAGCATCCATAACCACAATGCCTACGCCTGCATTGAAAAGGGCTGAGGGCGGTTGCGCGGGTCCCAAGCCGTTTCCTTCGTGCGAGTTCGGGGGGCGGAATAACAGGCTTGGCGGGTGGTTCACCCCGCCACAAAGTTTTTGAAAATTAGTGTGGAAAATCTAATTTCCTTTGCTACATTCGCGCACTCTCGAAAGGGCGTTGTTGCTCCTTTCGAGAAAGCACGAGCAGAGAGAACGGTAGTTTGAGTTGTGACAACTAAGAAAAAAGAGCCAAGCAAGAAGCCCGCGACGGGCAATAAACCCCACGGTTCAGCGACCGCGGCAGCAATTCTGGGACGGCCGGTGTCCGGCAGCGACGCGAAGGCGCGGAAGAATGGGGAAGCCCGAGTCAAGCCGGAGTGGGCCAAGTTCTATCACCGTTTGCTGGAATTACGCGATCAGCTGACCCGCCAAATGAACGGCTTGGCCAAGGAGTCCGCCCAGGAAATGGCCGGGTACAGCCTGCACATGGCGGACTCAGGGACCGACAATTTTGACCGCGATTTTGCTTTGAGCCTGCTGTCATCCGACCAGGACGCCATTTACGAAATTGAAGAGGCTCTCAAGCGGATCGAAAAGAACACTTATGGCATTTGCGAGTTGACGGGCAAGCCGATTCCCCGCAGCCGGTTGGAAGCCATTCCCTGGACCCGTTTCACGGTTCAGGCCCAGGCTCAATTGGAACGAGAAGGGGCCCTGCGGCAGCGCCGGTTGGGCGCCCTTGGGACAGTCGACGCAGTAGGCGTCAACGAAGTCGAAAGCGAAGAAGAAGAGCCGGAAGAGAAACCGAAAGAAAAGGAATAGCCTCATGGCAAGGGAAATCGTCACGATCGAATGCACCGAAGCGAGAAAGGAGGGCAAATCGCCTTCCCGCTACACCACCACGCGCAATAAGAAGCTCAAAACCGAAAAGCTGGAACTGCGCAAGTATAACCCGGCCTTGCGCCGCCATACTCTTCACCGCGAAATCAAGTAACCCTATTTATGCCTCGCAAGACACGCCCCGAGAAAAACGACAAGCGCGGTGGCCGCGGTCGCAGTTCGTTTTCCGAAGTCCGCACCCCGAGACCCAAGCCCAAGATTGATTTCACGGTGGATGCGCTTGATTTCAAGAACACCAACCTCCTGAAGCAGTTCGTGACCGACCAGGGCCGCATTCTGCCTCGAAAATACACGGGGCTGCCCGCGCATTATCAGCGCCGGCTCAATCGCGCCATCAAGCGCGCGCGGCAGATGTTGTTGATGAAATAACTGCCAGGCGGCCATTTCGACGAACACCGCCGCCCAAGTCACCTTTTAAACCGAAAAAGCCGCGCAGATAGCGCGGCTTTTTCAATGCTCAAGTCTTTTCAGGTTTCAATCGTTTTTAAGTCGCTTCGCTTGTCATCCAATCACCCAGGTGCAGATAACCTTTGATTTTTCGGCGTTCATACCGATGTTTGAGTGGTTTTTTAGGCTGGTTATCGATTTTTCGGAACGGGTGTTTTGGATCGCGAATCGTTTCACTGATGACTTCCAACGATTTGGTCATAGCTTGATGTTCCTTTGTTCAGATTTGGCCAGGGGAGAAAATCGCCGCTGGCCTTTCCTTGGTCAGGCCTGCCAAGCTTGATGAATGGCATCGGCTGCTTCAAGCAAGTGGAATATACGATCCTTTTTGAAGAAAATCAATCCTAAAATGTCCGCAGAAAGCATCCCGAGCGCCATTCCTTTTCCCCCCGGCTGCGCGTCAGTTTAAACCCGTGCGCACTGTAGGCCGCCTCAATTTGAGGGAATTCGCTGTCCAGGATTCCCGCCAGAACAAGGCTTCCTCCGGCCTCCACAGCGGCGCAAAGCCGGGCTTTATGCTGAAGGAGCAAGTTTGCCATGAGGTTGGCGCAAACCACTGAGTATTGGCGCGCCTTTTTCAGGGGAAGCGCTGCAACGTCGGCTTGGCGAACCCGAACCGATCGAGCCACGTGGTTGAGCGCGGCGTTGGACCTGGCTGCCTTCACGCAATCGATGTCGAAGTCGAACGCATCGACGCGTCCGTAGCCCAATTTAGCGGCGCAAATCGCAAGGATTCCCGAGCCTGTGCCGGCATCCAGGACGGACTGGGTGGGGGCTCCCCTTCGCAATCGCACTATTTGCCTGAGGCAAAACCCGGTTGTGGGGTGGTGGCCGGTGCCGAAGCTCATACCTGGGTCCAGTTGAACGATTGCCACATTGGCCTTCGCCCTGGATTTGCTCCAGGTAGGCCGGATCAACAGGCGGCCGCTAATCGATATGGGCTTGAAATGGCGTTTCCAGGATTCGGCCCAGTCCTCGAACCGGATTTTCTGAATGCGGAAAGCCGGCGCGAGTTTTCGGTTGTGACTGTCGTCGATTTGTCTCAACGCAGCAGCAAACTGCCGCCGTGCCGATAATGGCCAGTACGGCTTCTTTTCGATGTAAACTGAGACCGTTGTTTTGCCTGTCCTCAGGTCCGTATATGTCGAGGCGGGCTGCCCGAACGCATTCGAAACCAGTTCGGCCAGGGCTTCTTCAGTGGTCTCCGACGCCTTGACCGAGAATTTCCACAGAGGTCTGGACTTCATCCCGTCAGGTCCCGCCACGGTGTGAAGTTGACCAGGTGCAATCGGACCCGTTCGCGCAGCCAAACGACCTGTGTGATGCTGGCGTACTCAATTTCGAATGCGGCCATCTTCGGCAACGGCAAATCCAGCAGGATCGCCAGCAACCCCCTGATCACTCCTCCATGGCAAACAATCATCACGTTTTGGCCGACGTGTCTCTGAAGGATTTCGCCCAGGCACGGTTCCAACCGCGCCCGCAACATCCGGGCGCATTCTCCATTGGCGATACCGGCAGCTTCGATTTGGTCCAGCCAGTTGAAAGCGCTTACGCCGTATTTGGATTTTACTTGAGTCCAATGCAGTCCCGTCCAATCGCCGAAATCCACTTCACGCAGTTCTTCTTTAAACAGCGGCGCGGGACCATTCCTGTCGGTGAGGCACTCAACGGTCTGGCGCGCTCGTTTCATGGGGCTGGCGTATATGGCTTCAAACGATTTGCCGCGGAAGTATCGGCCCAGGGCTTCAGCCTGTTTGTGTCCCGAGGGTGACAATTCCATGTCAATCCGGCCGCCGAACACATTGTGATAACGCTCCTCGACCTCCGCGTGGCGCACCAGCCAGAGTGTAGTCGGGGCCGCTTCGGTTTCAGCGGGGTCCGCTTCCGGGCTTGCCATTGCGTTTTGCCCGAGTTCGGCCGAGGGGGGTGTCGCAGCTGGAACCTGGCTCATGAGGGCGTTGGCGGAACCAAAGCGAAGACCTGCACTAAATTATTACTGCGAGAGCGCCTTCTCCTGGGCGGTCAGCAACTCGCGGATTCCGCCCTTGCCGAGGGCCAACAACGCAGACAGTTCCGCTTCGCTGAAGGTCGCTTCTTCGCCTGTTCCCTGCAACTCGATGAATTCACCAGCCGCGTTCATGACCAGGTTCAAGTCCACACTGGCTGATGCATCTTCGACGTAACAAAGATCCAGCAAAGGTTGCTTGTTCACAATGCCGACGCTGACAGCGGCGACGGCCGGAAGCATCGGGCTCTCGGAAAGCTTGCCGCCTTGCATCAACCTGGCCACTGCCAACCTCAACGCCACATAGGCGCCGGTGATGGCCGCCGTGCGGGTCCCGCCGTCGGCCTGGAGCACGTCGCA
>DATGLT010000231.1:0-12557 GCA_035294005.1 Verrucomicrobiia bacterium | reverse complement strand
AAACTGTCGTGAGGTCCCGTTCGACGCTTCGCGCTCAATTTATTATCGGGGCGGACGGCCATAACTCGATGGTGCGGCCGCGCGCAGGTTTTGAGTATCAATCTTTCGGTGAGTTGGAATCCTTTGGTGCCTTTGAATTCGAATCAGACACGGATACTCCGGATGAATTGCGAGTTGTGCTGGGCGAGGATTCGACGAACGTTCTGTGGCCCATCGCGGAGAGGTATTATCGATGGACGTTCCAGCTTCTAAGGTCCGAAGTGACACCGGATTTCCCCGACAAAGAACGGCGATCGGTCCGATTTGCCAAAGCGGACGCCGATGAACGGATTCGGCAGTATGTGGAAAGAGTGGCCAAACAACGGGCGCCGTGGTTCGAGGCGGGTGTGCGACAGGTTCAATGGTGGGCGGAGGTCTCCTTTGGACGGCGGTTGGCAACGCCCGTTGGGCGTGATCGTTGCTGGCTCGTCGGCGATGCCGCGCACCAGACGGGTCCGGTTGGGGTGCAAAGCATGAACGGCGGTTTTGCCGAAGCGGAACACCTGGCTACCATGATGAAGCGGGTTTTGCGCGAAGCCGGCCCGATTGAAGCGCTCGCGACCTACAACTCCGCCCAGCAAAATACCTGGCGCACGTTGCTAGGGGCCGAGGGGGGCCTCAAGGCAAAGGGAAAGGCTGGTCCCTGGGTAAGGGCGAGGAGCGCGCGCATTCTTCCGTGTTTGCCCGCGCTTGGGGCTGACCTCGACCAACTCGCGGGGCAGATCGGCTTAGGTTTTTGACCCGCCCCCAAAACTTACTCTTCAGTTTTTTGCAGGATGACCAGGATGTTGCCGCCACCGCTGGTGGCGGTGGTGAGAACCGTCCAACCATCCGCCAGGAGCTGGTTCAATTCATCGAGTTTCAGGGTGCCTTGAGCTTTGTCGAAACCGATATCGACAGCTTTTTGTTGAATCATGCCATGACGTTACCTCGTTGGCTCTTGATTTCAATTGGACGCCAGGGTTTTCAAGCAGCTTTGCCGCTGTCGCCCGTTGCCACAGCCTCCGTCGAGCCGCGCCAGCACTTGCTAATCTTTACCGCCAGCCAAAGCAGTGCTACCCCGCTGCAATCCCAGCCGAACCAGTCCCCGTGCCGCGTATAGAATGTTTGGGCATGCAAGGTCCCGGCTGCTGGAAGCGGCAGTTCAACTGGAAGGAAACCTTTGCCATAGATGGTGCCCTGGGCATCGGCCAATACGTCGCGCAAAACACCGCGGTCATCGACCCAGCAGGTAAGGCCATTGTTGGAGCAACGCACCAGTGGCAGGTGATTTTCCACCGCTCGAAACAAGCCCGTAGCCGCTTGTTGCCATTGCGCCGCGCCTTGGCCGAACCAGCCGTCGTTGGTGAGGTTGACCAGAAAATCGATGTCCGGCCTGAGGTTCTCCCGCGCGAGTTGCGGAAAAATGTCTTCAAAGCAAATCAACACCTGGGTTTTGACCTGCAGGGATGCCAACCCAAACGGAACCGTTTTAGTGCCCGGGGTGAAGCCGCCTTCCTCGATCGGCGTGAGATATTTCAGAAAAGGCAGCCAGCGGCGGAGCGGCACGTACTCACCAAACATGACCAGGTCCCGCTTTTTGTACCGTTCGATCACTTTTCCTTCGGGGCTGATGAGGAAACTGCTGTTGTAAAACTCATATTCGGGCCGGCCCGCGGCGGCGCCAGGCCGGGGCTCGGCATCATCGGAACCCACAATCATCCAGACCTGGTGGCGGCGAGCCAGCCCAGTGACTGACTCGTAGGTTTCCTTGTCGTGCAGAAGCATCCTGGGCACGGCGGCCTCGGGCCAGATGATGCAGTCGGTTTGGTTCCTCAGGGCCAGCTCCGATAACTGAATCAGTTCGTCAAATCGCCGTGTATCGTTGGCCTGGTCCCAGATGAGTTCCTGGGGAATGCTCGGCTGGATTAAGGTAAGCCGGATTGTGCGGGCCGAGGCGGGCTCCCGGCGCAGTTCTCTCATCCCGAAGTTGAACAACACCGCCACAACGATTGTGGGAAGGAAGACTTCGCCCACCCACACCGAGCGGCCATGAGGCCGCTTGATGACCATTACACCCGCAGACGTAAGCGACAAAGAGAGCCACACAATCAGAAACGACAGGCCATACACGCCGGTTACTGAACTGATCTGAATCAGGGGGGTCATGCGGAATTGGGAGACTCCCAGCAAATCCCAGGCGAATCCGCCGAACACGCGCGCGACAAACATTTCCATGCCCACCCAGGCGGCTGCGCCCAGAAGCGCCCAGAACAGGCGCAAAAACCAGTTTCGCGGCAGCACTGCTCCCAACCCCTCCAGGATCGAGTATTTGATATTCAGTCCGGAATGGGTCGGCGTGACCAGGCAGACCCATGCGGCGGGGAAAAGAGCCAAAAACCCGCTCAGCGCCAGCCAACCCAGCGCAGGCCCAAATGGGATGCCCATCCAGCGGTACGGAATGAGCAGCAACCAATAGAGCATGGATAAATAGTGTGCCAGGCCCGCTACGTAACCGATTCGGAATCGCTCGCCTTTGCGCGTGCCCAGCGCCGAGGCCACCATCACTCCCGGCACTATCCAGGCGAACCCCGCAATGCCGATTTTGGGGAACGCTGCGGTCCAGAGCAGGCCGGCAATCGTCGCCACAAAATAGCGGCTGCGAAGAAAGGATAGCACCCTGAGCGTGTTCACCGGCGGGAGCTTGCCTCAAAAAGTTTCAATGGCAAGCGGGCTCGTTGTGGGCCGAGGTCACAACGACCGAGCGCCCGACTTTAAGGGTGAACCGAGGCTTAGGCTCTGCGCATTGCTTGTTTCCGGTTGCGCGCGCGACGACTGTGGTTAACTTGGCGCGGATTCGGGAGCACTATGCAAACAATGTTATTGGGCATCAGTTCACTGAGGAGCAGCCGGTTGGCGTATGGCTGCTGGCGCGTGGCAGGTTCCTGGGATCCGGGGAAGATCACTGCCGAAAGCCGGGCCGCCGGGCATCGCGCCATCATCGCCGCTTACGAATCGGGTTACACCCTTTTCGATAATGCCGACATCTACAGCGCCGGTGAGGCTGAACGGATTCTTGGCGATGTGCTCAAAGAGGTTTCCGGCATGCGCAACCGGGTGCTGATTGCGACCAAATGCGGCATTCGTCCGGCTGGCACGCCTCATCCCCAAGCCCCGCAACGCTACGATTTTTCAAAGGCGCACATCGTTGAATCGTGCGAGCAATCGCTGCGCCGCCTTCGCATCGAAAGCATCGACCTGTACATGCTTCATCGGCCTGATTTCCTGGCCGACCCCGTGGAAATTGCCGATGCTTTCAATCAATTGCAGTCCAGCGGCAAGGTCCGGTATTTCGGAGTCAGCAACTTCCGGCCGACCCTGGTGACGGCGTTGCAAAAGGCATGCTCGATGCCATTGGTGGTCAACCAGGTCGAGATCAGCCTGGCCAAAATGGATGCTTTTACGGACGGCACGCTGGATCAATGCCTGGCCGAAAGGATTACGCCGATGGCCTGGAGTCCGTTAGCTGCCGGTTTGATTGGCGCGGGCGCCCACGATCTTTTGCCTTCCCAAAAAACGTACCGAACCGAACCGTTTTTGCCCGCAATTGACGCCGTTGCCAAAGATCGTGGAGCGACCCGGACAACCGTTGCGCTCGCTTGGCTGATGAAGCATCCCGCCGGAATTCAACCCATCGTCGGGTCGATTAATCCCGACCGCATTCGCCAGGCCGCCAAAGCGGATGAATTGGAACTGACGCGCGAGGAGTGGTATCGCCTGTTGCTTGCCGCGCGTGGCGAGCCTTTGCCCTGATTGTTTTCGCGCCTTGGATTCGCCCCAGAAGATTCGGCTGTTTATAGCGGTACCGGTGCCCTCCGAAGTGCGCCGCCGGATCGAAAAAGCGCAGCTTGATTTCACAAAGGTTCTCCCATCCAAGCTTGCGCGGTGGACCCGGCCGGAACAGTTTCACCTGACCCTGCGGTTCCTCGGAAACGTGCCGAGTTCCAGGGTTGAATCCCTCGTATCGGCTCTTGCTCAAAGCTGCACCTCTTTTTCAGCCTTGCATCTCGACGCTACCGGTGTCGGTTTTTTTCCAAATCACCGCAACCCCCGGGTTCTTTGGGCAGGCGTTCGGGACGCGGACAACGTCCTTAACAAACTCTGGGAATCCCTGTGTTCGGCAACCCAGCCGTTTACGGTTGAACCGGCTGAAAAGCACTTCTCCGGCCATATAACCCTCGCGCGGTTGGACCGGTTGCGGGCTGTTGAGCGCGAGTCCCTGGCCAAACTCGCGGCCCAATTGCAGAACGAGCCGTTCGGCACCTGGACCGCATCGGGTGTCCAGCTGGTGCGAAGCGATTTATCGCCACAGGGCGCCCGCCACACCGTGTTGGGAGAATTCCCGTTGCCCGATCGCAAAGCTAATTCATGAGTATCGCATCCAATCAACGCTCCGAAGATTTTCTGCGCGTTAGTGATCAATTCAAGCTCGGCGGCCTGACGACCGAATCTTCACACCCGGTCACCGCAACCTTGAGCGACGCCGCGTGTGCCGATACCAGCGAAGGACTGCGATTGCTCTTTGAAGTGGACCAGGATGTTCTGCGGACTTACCGCGCCTTCGTCGATTCGCGGCGCGCCATTGGCATCTTCCACGCCGTGCTCTCGGCATTAAATCGTGGCGGCCGGTTGTTCTTTACCGGATGCGGATCCACGGGACGGCTGAGCATTCAATTGGTTTCGATCTGGCGCGAGTTCTGGCAGCAACAACGCTCTCGAGGAATTATCAACGCCGCCCAATGGGAGAATCGCGCCTTTTCCGCAATGGCAGGCGGGGATTATGCCCTGATAAAATCGGTCGAAGGCTTCGAGGATTTCACCGACTTTGGCAAACGGCAACTGGCCGACCTGGATGTTTCGGCGGGTGACGTGGTTTTCGCGATCACCGAAGGTGGGGAGACTTCTTTTGTGATTGGCACCGCCTGGAAGGGCGTCGATGCCGGGGCTAAGGTCTATTTTGTTTATAATAACCCGGATGAAACTCTACGCGCGACGGTGCAGCGGAGCAGGGAGGTCATTGAGGATCCGCGAATTGAGAAAATCAATCTTACCACCGGGCCGATGGCCATAACGGGCTCGACGCGGATGCAGGCCACGACGATTCAGCTCTGCGTCCTCGTGACGATCCTCGAAATGGTTGTGAGTGAATTGTTGCGCCAAACCGACACGAGTTTTGCCTCATCGGATCCCTTGAAGGTCCCCGAAGCATTTTTGTCCCGGCTCGAACAGTTGGCTTCCACATTGCGGTCTGCGAAGATTCGAACGCAGCTGGCCAGGCTGGTCGAGTTGGAGGAGACCGCATACAGAGCGGGCCACAAAAACAATTATTATGCGGATCGATTTGCCATCGACGTTTTGACGGACACAACCGAACGGTCTCCCACCTATTGCACTCCCCCTTTCCGGAAATTTGACGACCGGACCGCAACCGAATCGTGGGCCTTCCTCTTTACTCCCGCACCCCATACCCCCGAAGCATGGCGACGCGTCCTGAGGCGAGAACCCGCTTGTGTGGAATGGGACCGAGCTACCCTGCAGGCACTCGTCGGGGAGCAGCGCCTGGCTGCTACTTCGGAAACGGTTCGCAAAATCAGCCGCTCCGAATTGATGCGGTTCCGGATTGGGCTGGACGGAATAGGCGCCCGCGATGTGGCGAGTGGGGACATCTCTGTCGCGGTGGTTTCCGAACGCGAACGTCTGGAGTTGACTCAGCCAGGAGGATTTTTCCGGGCCCAACTGGAGTCCGCGCAGCATCGCGGGGCGCGCGTCGGCCTGATTTATTTCGGCTCTGAAGAATCCCTCGCGGAAATTGAGGGTTTCTTGAGAAACTGGGAACTCCGTCCTGCGACAGTCCTGGTGCCGGTTCCCACAACGGAGTTTCTCCTCGACGGAATCGCGCGCGTGGGGGTGAAGGCGCTTCTGAATGCGCTCTCAACGTGCACGATGGTCCGTCTGGGAAGAGTCATGGGCAACTACATGATCTGGGTCGTGCCGAGCAACCTGAAACTGGTGGACCGCGCGACACGCTACATCGCGCAATTGGCGAACCTGACCTACCAGGCTGCCAATCAACTGTTGTTCGAGGTGATCGAGTATGTCGAGCCGCGGATGAAAACGGACCAGTCATATCCCCCGGTTGTCGCAATGGCCGTGGTCCGGGCGCGGGATAATCTTTCAAACGAGCAGGCGGAAGCGTGGTTGGCGAAATCGGTGTCAGTCGGGGCTCCTCCCTGATCGACCGCGACCTTTGCCGCTGGGCTACCGGCTCGCCCGGCAACGCTTTGACCGACACTAGGTAAATACCCTACTTGGCGTGCACCTTGGCTCCGGTGCAAAATGCGGATGGTCACAGGAGCAGACTTATGGCAAAACAAACTAAGAATTCTAATTCGAATTTGAAGAGGCAGGTTTTCCGTTTCAGCGCCCCTGCCGCAACCAGCGTGCTGCTGGTGGGTGACTTCACTCATTGGCAACAACAGCCGATTCCCATGCGCAAAGAACAGGATGGAGTGTGGCTGGCTTCTGTCGATCTGCCCCCCGGAAAACATACTTACAAATTCATCGTGGATTCGGAATGGCGCGACGACCCCGAATGCACGCTTCGGGTGCCTAATCCTTTCGGTGGACATGATATGGTCCGCGAAGCTGCCTAAAGCCGCAGCGGCTGGCACCACCCTGTACCACGCCCGGGCCAAATTTCCCGGGCGCTTTTTTTGCCATGGTTTGTCCGGCCTCCTTGCAACTCGTTTTCCGGTCCTGCCTTCACGAGTCTGGCCGCCGCGGCACGGCTAAGGGCCTTTCAAGCGAAAAAATGCCCCGGCACTCACCGGCAACTGCACGCTCACGGTTCCGTGATTGGTCGAGGAGGTTTGAGAGACCGCGCTCCAATTCGGATGAGCAAGGTCCTCCGTTGTCTGCAGCGAGAACAACGTGCCGGACCACGACAGGGCAATTTTGTTGCTCGAAACCGAAGAAAAAAGCGTTGGAAACCCAGTCAGCAATTGGGTGACTTGAGTTGACCAGCGGCTGGCACTTGACGGGAATTCCTGGATCGTCCAGAAAACATTTGGATCGGAAGGGTCAACGCACGTGGCGCTGTAGTCGCCCCAGCGACTGCTCCCGCTCGAATCGGTGTTCTGATAGCTGGCGACTCCGGATTTGAGCAACAGCGGCTGGCCAAAGGTGGTGACCCCGCCGACGGTGTTGCCCACGAGGGCAAAGCTGCTGACAAAAGTGCTGATGCTCGAGGCGTTGTAGCCGATCACGACGGTGCCCGCCGGGTTCGCGGCAATCGAAGGAAAAAACAGGTCCAGAACCGGGTCGGCCACCGTTCCCGTTTCGAGGATTGCATGACTGGAGGCGTCGATCCGGTACCAGCGCAACGCGGCGCGATTACCGACCTGGGTACCATGGACCGCATACAAAACCCCGCCCACCTCGTACACGCAGGCGCTAAACCGCGAGTCGTTGTCGCTCAGGTTGCTCGAATTGTCGGGCTGCGTTGGATCGAGTGGCGCCGTGTAAGGCTGCACGGTCAGGACGCTGGGCGCGGTCAGGGTTGCTTTTTGCACGCCGGTGACGTTCTGAATCCGGAAACTGACAAGCGAGTTGTTGGTAATGATATTGCCACTGTTATCGACGCCGACCCCTGAGGTTGACAACACAGTGCCCTGGTCGCTGCCATCCAGGCAAATCGCCGGTTGCAGGATGTCGCCGCGCACGTCGTAGTTTAGGATCCCCAGCCAGGTCATCCCGTTTGTCGTTGGGGGAGCGGCCGTGAGGCTGGACTTGGGTATCGAAAGCAACGTTGGACCCACCGGAAACGAATTGGAATCGAACATGTCGCCGCCCAAATAGATTGCCTGCGCATCCATTCCCAACGTGGGAAAATCGGCAAAGTTGTTACCGCCCGGGTCTGATAAGATCCCAAGCGCCTTCCACGTCCCGGTCGGGTCGGCCGTCGCTGAAACGGCCAGCAGAAAGCGGTTCGTGTTCACCGTCCCCGAAGGGTCGAAGTCGACCTGCGACGCAAACCACCTTTGCGAGGCGGGATCAAAAAAGATTCGCGGGTCCGTCACATCCCAGCCGCTGGGAAAGGAAAGCCCGGCCTGGTTCCAGAACGTCAGGTCCGTCATGGTCTTCACCTTGCTCCCGGTGCTCTTGTCGTAAACCGAGAACCGCCCGTTGATCAGTTCGACATAATGCAGCGGGCCGGCAAACCCGTTCGGGTCCGGGGGCACGGCTGACGAGTCTACATTCAAAGTGCTCGCGGTGAAGTTCTGTCCAATGGCGACAGTCACCTGGGCTGAAGCAAGGTCGAGAGGTCCGCTGAAAAGAAAACTAATGGCCATGAACAAGCCGGCAAAAATTGAAAAGACGCGCTGCGACCCTTTGCTAATCATAGAACGGTTTGTGACAGACTATGGCTTAACGAACGCTGTCCAGCAATGTGAAATTGGGTTTCTACACGAAAGACCATTCGATCTTTGCCCAGACCAGCTCTCCTGCAGCTCAGCAGGCGTTTGATGTGGGCGTGCCCGCACCTGGTCCCGCGCAACGGCCGAGGATGAATTCGCGATTGTGCCTTAACATGCCTCCGACTAATGTCCTTTCGTTCTGAGCAGGCGCCGATGAGCGACACACCTTATCCAAACGCAGCCGGTGGGGCATCGGCTTCGAAATCGCGTATTCTTTTTGTCGACGACGAAGACATGGTCTTGCGCATGCTCCGGCTCGCGATGTCGACGCAGAGCGATTCCTGGGAGCCGTCTTTCGCGGCTTCCGGGGCTGAAGCGTTGAAGCTGCTCTCCGAGGGCAGCTACGACATGGTTGTTTCCGATATGCGCATGCCCGGAATGACCGGCGCTCAACTGCTCAATGAGATCTTCCGGTTATACCCGTCCACTTTTCGCGTCATCCTGACGGGTTTTGTCGAGCAGGAGCGCGTCATGGAAAGTGTTGGGACCGCGCACCAGATTTTGTCCAAGCCCTTTCAACTGGATGTGCTCAAGGAACTACTCTCCCGGGCCGCTTCGCTCAAGCAGCGACTCCAGAGCAGGCGGGCCCGGCTCATTATTGCGCAAACCGGGTGCGTCCCGAGCGTGCCCGACGTTTATTTCAAGATCCTGGACGCGTTGCAGGAACCGGATTGCCCGGTCGAACGGATTGCCGACATAGCTGCAAACGATCCCGGGCTGACGAGCAAGTTGCTGCAGTTGGTCAACTCCGCCTTTTTTGGTTTTGGCTCGACGGTCTCCGCTCCGCGCGAAGCGGTCATGCTGCTGGGCACCGGCACCATTCGTTCGCTGGCCCTCACGTGCGGCCTGTTCTCAGCGTTCAGTCCCGAGATATCCCGCGAATTGGATCTGCAGGAAATCTGGGCTCATTCGTGGCGCGTGGCCAGGGCAGCGGAACGCATCGCGCGCTCCGAGCGCAGCGACACCGTGGTGATTGAACAGGCTTTCACTGCCGGATTGCTCCACGACCTGGGCAAGCTCATTTTCGCGAACGCTCTGCATTCCGAATATGTTTCGGCCGTCCAAAGCGCAGCCGCTGAGAGCCGGCCGCTCAGCGAATTGGAAAACGAAAAGTTCGAAGCTACACACGCCGAGGTGGGTGCGTGTTTGTTGCAGCTTTGGGGCTTGCCCACACCCCTGGTTGAGGCCGTGCTGCATCATGAGCAGCCTGATGGAGAACGGTGCGAGGGCTTTAGCCCCCTCCTGGCCGTGCACGTAGCGAACGCTTTGGATCATGAAAGTAGGCCGTCAAAACCACCACAACCGGTGCCGTTAAACGTTACTTTCCTCGAACAAAGCGGCCTGGCTCCGCGGCTCAATGCCTGGCGCCAGCACTTGTCAGCTGAGGACGCTTGAAGCCGCCCTTCAATCGGCTGATCCGGCTAGGCTGCTGACAGATTACCCCGATAATCCGTGGGCGACTGCCCTACGATTCTCTTGAAAACGCGGTTGAAATGAGTGAGCGATTGAAATCCGACTTCGTACGCAATTTCACTGATGCGCAGGTTGGGGTTCAGTAAAAGGTTCCTGGCGCGCTCGATCCGCAGCCGCGCGACGTAGTCGGTGAAATTAATCCCGGTCACTTTCCGGAACATTTTGCAGAAATAAAAGCTGCTGGTATTGACCGCTTTGGCTACTTCCTGCAGCGAGAGATCCTCGGTTTGGTGTTCTTCAATGTACTTTCGCGCCTTGGTGATGACGGGAGGCTCCGCGTTTTCCTGCCGCACGATGATTTGGTTGCTCAAAATCGAAAGATGCTGAGCGAAGATGCTTAACAATTTCACAACCGATTCATGCTGGCGCGAAGGCATCGTGCGGGTCCCAAAGTACGCTTCACGCATTTCTTCACGGCTCGCTTCGATTCCGCGTTCCT
Organism: Verrucomicrobiia bacterium; assembly: GCA_035294005.1. Classification (GTDB taxonomy): domain Bacteria; phylum Verrucomicrobiota; class Verrucomicrobiia; order Limisphaerales; family UBA8199; genus JANXQE01. Next base: position 2,090 of record DATGLT010000231.1, on the reverse strand, counting down.
CGATGAGCTTGAGCGTCCGGTTGAACTGCACTTCGCTCGGCTTGCGAGTGAAAACCTGTCCGGTTTGAAGATAACCGATGAGCCGATCTCCAACGCGAACCGGCACCATGGTCTCGCACAGCCCGGCTCCGCAGGTGATTGTAAACGGCTCGTTTCGGGCATGCTGCGCCAGTTGCTCCTGGGTCTGCAGGCAAGCGGCGCAGGAACGGCTCTTCGACGCCATTAACGCGCACCACGGACCTTCATGATGTTTGCCGTGCAGCGGCAACTGCCACGTTTCCACTGGCCTCAACGCGACGGGCAGTCCGGTGGCCTCGGTAAACGCGCGCTCGTAATCCTGGTAAAGTCTGGATTGGGTCAAAGCCTGGATCAGGTGCTTGTCGCCGCTTTCGGCTGCTGCGACCGGTGATGCCGATGCGCACCCGGAGCGGATTGGGGGGGCCGGATGGCTGACGGGCTTGGGCCGCGGCACGAAAAGAGCGGGGAGTGTGGTGGTGCGGGGCGCGTTCGACTCGGTTCGAGTGGTGTAGTCAGATATTGTTTGCACGACGACAAAATACGATGAGTCCAATGTCCCCGTAAATTGGGGCGGAGCCTGATCGTTCGTACGGGCTGAGTTTAGGGGCCCTAAGGGTTTGCCTTAGGCGCGGGGCTGCGGCTTTGCCGCCTGGAGCAGTGCCTGGATTAATCCATCGGCGGTGTGTTGCTTCGCTTCAACCCGCGGCTTGAGCTTGAGTGCCGCCAGGGCTGCGGACGTTTCGGGGCCTATGGAAGCGAGTTTTAGATCCGGGAATTTCTCCATCAAGGACGGCAGGCCAAAACGCCCATGAAAATGCTCCACGGTTGAGGCGCTGGTGAAGGTAATCCAGTCAGCTCCGTTTTGGAGGAGGCTTGAACTTGCATCGGTGGGGGCGTCAGTTTCGGCGATGGTGCGGTAGCACGCGATATCGTCGACGATAGCCCCGAGGGCTTCCAGCGCCGTGGGCAATTCGCGGTTGGCGACTTCGGCCCGCAGCAGGCAGATTCTCAAATTCTCAATGCTCTCGTATTCCTTGAAGGCCTCGGCCACGCTCGAAGCAAGGGCTTCGTCAGGCATGAGGTCGACCTGAAGATGCAATTCTTTGAGTTTTGTGGCGGTGGCCGGGCCAACCGCGGCGATCCTGCATCCTCCGATGTCGCGCATGTCGTGGAACTGGCGGAAAAAATACTCGAAGAAAGAGGTCACTCCGTTTGGGCTGGTAAATACAAGCCAATCGTAAGAATTAAGCTCGAGCAGGGCGTCGACGAGGTCCTGGCGGCGGGTCGGAGGTTCGATTTTAATAGCGGGGATCTCAAGGACCTCGGCCCCAAGGTTCGCCAATTGTCGGGAAAACCCGGCGGCCTGTTCGCGGCTGCGCGTCACGACAACGCGCTGACCGAACAGCGGGCGGCGTTCGAACCAGTTGAGCTTGGGACGGAGTTTCACGACCTCCCCGATCACGACTACTGTAGGCGGGCCAATAGCCGCCTTGGCCGCAATGTCACCAATGGTCTCCAAAGTGCCTTCAATGGACTTTTGCTTGCCGGTGGTGCCCCACCGAATCATGGCAATCGGGGTGCCGGACGCCATGCCGTTTTGGATCAGCGTTTTTCCAATTTCGCCGATCCGGTCCGTGCCCATCATGACGACTTTGGTGCCCGGCGTCCTGGCCAATTGCGGCCAGTCAATGCTCGACGCTTCCTTGGCCGGGTCTTCGTGACCCGTCACCAGGGTCAGTCGGGAAGCGATTTCCCGGTGCGTCAGTGGAACGCCCGCGTAATTCGGGACCGCAACAAACGAGGAAACGCCTGGGACGACTTCAAAAGCAATGCCCGCATCGGCCAACTGCTCGGCTTCCTCACCTCCCCGGCCAAACACATAGGGATCGCCGCCCTTGAGACGTACGACTGTTTTGCCTTCGCGCGCTTTGGCAATAAGTAGCTTGTTAAGGTCGTTTTGAGGGATTGTGTGCGCATTGCCACGTTTGCCTCCGTAAATGATTTCGGCGGACTTTTTGGCATGTCGCAGAAGTTCCTGGTTGACGAGGGCGTCGTAGACAACCACATCGGCC
>DATGLT010000230.1:0-7528 GCA_035294005.1 Verrucomicrobiia bacterium | reverse complement strand
ATAAGTTTGCAGACCAACCCGGGCGGAAACGCTCTTGGCTCAAAGAAATATTCGAATAGCTGGAGGTCTTATGAACATCATTGTCCGTTACCATGGCCCTCACTGCCGCCCCAGTTGGCAGGAATTGGCCGAAACCAAACTGAGAAAACTCCAGAGACTGGCCACAATCGAAACGGCCCGCGTAGCGATTGATTGGCAGCGGCGCGTCAAACGCGCTTTCCGGGTCATCGCGTTATTGGAAGTGCCAGGTCCGGATCTGCACGCCGAAGCTTGCGATTACACGCTCCAGGCGGCGCTCGCGAAAGTCGTCAAAAATCTTGAACGACAAATCCGTTCTCGCAAGAACCGCCGCGCCGATAAATGGAAGACCAATCTACAACTCGGGTTGAGCCCGAACCATTGGTCGCAGGGGCCGGTTTCGGCCCGAAGTTAATCACCTGCGTTGCATGGGAAGGAGTTGGCTTATGAGAACCGCAGGAACACCGGAAGGGCAAACGCAAAACGAGTTTGCAGTTTACGACGGCGAGTCGGAAACGATTCAGCCAGGAAAGTGCACGTTTTTGCTCATATCCGCCGATGATGCGCTCTACAAGGATCTGAGGCGGGCGGCCAATACGCAGGGCCACATGGTTGTGAAAACCGACAAAATCCACGGGGTGTTGGTCATTGTCCAGGCCATCAAACCGACCACGATCTTGCTGGATCTCGATTTCCCCGAGTACCAGGCTTGGGAAGCGGCAGACTTGCTTTTGCAACAACAAACCTGCCCGCCAGTGGTTTTGCTCACTGCGCAACCCGGCCAGTTTGACCAGCGCACAGCAATGCGCGCCGGTTCTCTGGTCGACAAAAATCGCGGACCCTCCGCGATCCTTCAGGCCGTGGAGCAGTCACGGGCTCTTCCGGAGACGAATCAAACGGAGCGGAACGCCATACAGCGCGTGCTAATCCGCTGGCTCAAACCCTCCGGTTGGACGGTCGACATCGCTCCGGCCCACCGCTTTTGGGGTATCAACGAATAACTTAACCTCAACTCATCCGGAAAAGGGATCCGTTACAGAGATTGCCATGTTGGCTTAGATCCCGAGCAACGGTTGATGGTGGTCGGGTTTGGCCGTGGCTCGGTGCTAAGTCGAGCAGACCATGTAGTCTCGGCTGCCACGTGCAGCTGTTGGGGATCCAAGCCATGACAATCACATTAATGACCTCCTTTTGGAGCGCCCGGGTCCTTTCATGAAAGCTTGATGAGCGGCGGGCTTGCGTGGCAACGTTGAGTGTCCGTCATGGCATTCATCCCACCAAAGCCGTCGAAAGAGTATCCCTTCTACCTGCGATGGTTCTTTCGCGCTCAGGCTCGAAAATATGGACAGACGCTTGCCCCGTCGTGGTTATGGGGACGACTGCCCGGACACTTTTTCGGCCTGCTGTTCCTGTTGGGCCTGTTTCAGCGCAAGCGCTTCGCTGTGGACGCGGGGTTGCGCAGCTTGGTTTCGGGGCGCGTCGCGCAGATGAATGGTTGCGCGTTTTGCGTGGATCTTAATTCCTACAACCTCCTCCAAGCCACCGGCTCGACCGCCAAAGCGGAAGCGCTAAATCGCTGGCGGGAGAGCGAGCTTTACACGGAAAAAGAACGTGCCGCGTTGGATTACGCAGAGGCCATGACCGATACTTCAAAGCGAGTGACCGAGAAGCAAATCGCCGCGCTCAAGAATCATTTTAACGATGACGGCGTGGTAGCGTTAACGGCATGGATTGCTTTTCAGAATTTCAGCGCGAAATTTAACGCGGCGCTCGGCGCGGAAGAAAACGGCCTTTGCAAGCTGCCACCCGGGCCGCCCCAATCCGGCGCAGACAGCTCCACAGCGGCGCCTAAATAAACCGGCTCGATCGGGGAGGAACGGTGGTATACTGCGCAAAGCACATTGGACACCGAAAAATCCGGGTTCAAAGCCGAAATCAAACCGCTATTGATCCTAAACGATCATGCCATGAAAGACCCAAACCTTGGGGCGCAGCACCCAGCTTGCGAATGCCTTCAGGCTGAGGCGCGTCCGCGTCGGAGGGTTTTTACCCGCGCCCTTCTGCTTGCACTGGTGCTTGGCCTGGTGTCAGGCGTCTGGCTCCTGCGCCAACCGCTGCGGGATAAGATTCGGGAAAGTGCCACGCTTGCGAACGATTCTCCGCCGGCCGACGTGGTGCGGGAAATGATTCAGCAGGCAGAAAACCCGGATGCGGCACTCCTGGCCGCCTGGAACTCCGGAAAAATTGTCCATCGCGAAGCGGCCATCGACTCGATCCGCCAACTGGTCCCTATCAACAAGCCGTTACCCGCACAGTTAGAATCCCTGGTTTTAGCCGGTGCGCTGGATCCCGATATGAATGTCCGTGAAACCGCGCTGGGCATCTTGCGAGATCGCAAGGCCCCGGCTCTGACCGCACTGGCAGCGCAACAGCTCAAAGACCCCGATGAACAGGTCAGGCTCCTGGGGTTGGATTACCTCAGGAGCGCACCTGCGTCAGTCGGAGTGCCAATCGTTGCACCGCTGTTGAACGACCCGGACGTCGCGGTATTGGGCATGACCTTGAAATTGCTGGAAAACTGGAGCGGGCAGAAGTTCGGAGCGAAACTGGCCGACACCGTTCAAGTGGAGAGCAAGACCACAGGGCTGCAGGAATTCCAGGAACAAGGCGTCGCCAAAACGAGGGAAGCCGCGGAGAAAGCGAAGGCCTGGTGGGCGGAACATCAGAATGAGTTCCCGCCGGTTAAGCTGGAAGTTCCTCCCGCGGCTTATGCTGCCAGGCGGCCGATTCCAGAGGCGGATTTTCAACTCCGCAGCCTCGATGGAAAACTAGTAAAACTTTCGGAACTCCGCGGCCAGGTGGTGCTCCTGAACTTCTGGACAACCTGGTGTCCGGCCTGTGTCGGCGAGATGCCAGAACTGGTGGCTCTGAAGGCCAAATATGGGGAGAAAGTTGCCATTCTCGGGGTGTCTTTGGATTTCGTTCCCGATGAACACGGACACATTGGCGGCCACCCGCCCGTGGAGGAGCAGTCAAAAGGCGTTGAAGATAACGACAACCAGGAGGCCAGCCGTGCTGCCTTGAACCGCGTTCGAGAAAAGGTCCGGCGCACTGCCAAGGCGCGGCATGTCAATTATCCCATACTGCTCGATGAGCACAATGAAATCGGAGGACGTTATAATGGCGGCGAACTGCCGACTACGGTCATTGTGGACGCGCAAGGGAATGTGCGCCGCCGGTTTATCGGCGCCCGCAATTTGGCAGTATTCGAGGCAATGCTCGCCGAGGCGTCCCAGCCTCTAGCCTTAGGAGAGACCAAGCCAGGACTCGAATAACCCTGGCGCGCGTCGGTTTGGAATTGAAAGCGCCTGCCTGTGCAATAGTTTGGGCGCGTCCTGACTCACATCTCTGATGAACCGATTTGATGAAACCTTATCGGCGCACGGTTTGACCCTTCGTCGCGCGGGGTTGCGAACGCTCCAAATCAATGTGGGCCGCAAATGCAACCAGGCCTGTCGCCATTGCCATGTTGATGCCGGGCCGTGGCGGACAGAAATGGTCAGCGAAAAAGTCGCGCATCGGATTGGGGAATGGATTCGGCAGTTTCATCCGGAGATCGTCGACATTACCGGCGGCGCCCCGGAGTTGAGCGAGTTCTTCCGTTACTTTGTGGAAACGGCGCGCGACTCCGGCGCTCACGTCATTGATCGCTGCAATTTGACGATCTTCGAGGAACCGGCTTACACAGCGCTGCCGGAATATCTGGCGGCTCACCAGGCCGAGGTCATCGCCTCGCTGCCGTGCTATACGGCCGAGAACGTGGCGAAGCAGCGGGGGCAGGGCGTGTTCGAAAAGAGCATTTCGGCCCTGCAAAAGCTCAACGCGGTGGGCTACGGGTCCACGCTTCCGCTGAACCTCGTCTACAATCCGATCGGACCAAAGCTCCCCGGGCCCCAGACGGAGCTTGAAGCGGATTACAAAGAAGCCTTGGGCCGCGAGTTTGGCGTCAAATTCAACCGCCTGTTTGCGCTGACGAACCAGCCGATTGGGCGCTTTGCGGAGGATTTGCGCCGGCAGGGCAAAGCCGAGGAATACATGTCGCTTTTGGCGAGCAGCTTCAACCCGGCCACAGTGGATGGGCTGATGTGCCGCTCCACTCTGAGCGTCGGCTGGATGGGCGAAGTCTATGATTGCGACTTCAATCAAATGCTCGGGCTGCAGATGCGCAACGGCAAACCGCTTTACCTGTGGGACGTCACTCCGGAGCACCTCGAAGGCTGGGCCATTCGAACCGGCGAACATTGCCTGGCGTGCACCGCAGGGTGCGGCAGCAGTTGCACCGGAGCGCTCCAAACCTCCTCTTCCTGAGTTCCAGCTGCCCTCAACGTAACAAGTTGATGGGCGGCTGGCTCGCCTGGCAAAGGTGATAGCGGTATGGTTTCGCGGTAATGATGAACGCACTTCGACGCATCATCGTCTTCGCACGATTTCCCGTGCCCGGCCGGGTGAAAACCCGGCTGATCCCCGCCCTTGGGCCCGACGGTTCAGTGCGGCTGCATCGACGACTGGTCCTGCGGACGCTTCGCAGCGCTCAGGCTGCCGCTTGCGCGTGCAAAGCCCAACTTGAACTTCATTTCGATGGGGCTGATCGGGACGCGGTCCACAGCTGGCTTGGCGATAGCTGGATTTGCCAGCCCCAGGTGGCGGGGGATCTGGGTGAACGCATGGCGAGTGCTTTTGAGAAGGGATTCCGCGATGGCGCTGGAGCGATCGTCCTAGTCGGAAGTGATTGCCCGGGACTTTCCGAAGAGATTCTGAGGAGCGCGTTTGAATCTCTCGAACATAACCCGGTCGTGTTGGGCCCGGCAACTGACGGCGGCTATTACCTGGTTGGCCTGGGCCGCCCGGTTCCCGAGCTGTTTCGGGGCATTCCCTGGGGCGGAGACCGGGTGCTGGCGCAGTCGATAGAGAAACTTAAACGGATCGGAATCACGCCGGCCTTATTGCCCGAACTCCCTGATATTGATCGCCCGGCTGACTTGGAGGTGTGGAAACGTCTGGACGCATCCGAATCGGCGAGACCTCCCCGAGTATCCGTAATCATTCCTGCGCTAAACGAGGCAGCTGCCATTGTTGCGACGCTGCAATCTGTGCGGAGGGAAAGCCCGCATGAGGTCATCGTCGTTGATGGCGGCAGTTCGGATAACACCGTGCAACTCGCCGCAGATCACGGCGCGCAGGTAATCTCGTCCAAGCCGGGACGCGCCAGACAAATGAACGCCGGCGCAGCTAAAGCCCGCGGCGATACTCTTCTGCTTCTACATGCGGACACACGGCTTCCCGCGGACTGGCATGCTTTGGTCCTCGAGACTTTAGCCCGCCCTGGAGTGATCGCTGGAGCATTTGGTTTTGAAATCGATGCGCCTATTGTGGGGAAGCGAATTTTAGAATGGGGGACAAACTTGCGTTCGCGTTGGCGACAGATCCCTTATGGAGATCAGGGTTTGTTTCTGAAACGCGCCGTGTTTGAGGAGGAGGGCGGCTTTGGCATGCTGCCGATCATGGAAGACTATGAATTCATTCGCCGACTCCGGCGGCGCGGTAAAATAGTCACGCTGGGCCAGAGCGCGGTCACGTCAGGTCGCCGTTGGCAACGGGTAGGCCTGCTCCGAACGCTGCTGCTCAATCAGCTAATAATTGCGGGTTATCACTTTGGCGTTTCCCCAGGCAGGCTCGCTTCGTTCTATCGAAAAGTTGAGCCAAAAGGTTGTTACGGCAACCGCTCTGCGGGATCTCGTCAGATCCGCTCCGCTTCCAACACATACAGGTTCAAGCGGTGATAAACGCCGCGGTTGCTGCCTAATCCTTTGTGAGGTCAGCTCGATTCCACCAGCCCCCGCCGAGCGCTTGAAACAGGGCCGCTGTGTCGGCGAAGCGATTCGCTTGTGCCTGCACGAGGTTCAGCAAGGCTTGCTGGTAGGTCTGTTCTGCTGTCAACAGCGGGACGTACCCGGAGTAACCCGTCTGGAATTGTTTCTGGGCCAAATCCAGCGCTACCTTGGCGGCGTCTCGCGCTTCGGCGGCTGCGGTGAGGCCATTGGCATCCTGCTGCAACGCGTGCAATGTATCGGCGACGTTTTGGAAGGCAGTCAAGACAGTGCTGCGGTACTGCTCGGCTGCTTGCGTGTAGGCCGCCCTGGCGGCCCGCTGCTTGTGCAACAAAGCTCCGCCTTGAAAAATCGGTTGTGTCAGACTTCCCGCGAGCGTCCAGAACCCGGCACCATTGGAAAAAATCTTGCCTGCTTCCAAAGCCATCGTCCCGGCATCGGCCGAGAGGGTGATGTTCGGGAGGCGGTTGGCGATGGCAATGCCCACCTCGGCGCTGGCCTGGTGCAATGACTCCTCAGCCTGGCGCACGTCCGGGCGCTGAGCGACAATTTGCGCGGAGAGACTCACCGGCAATTCCTGTGGTAGCTGCAGGCTGTCCAGATCAAACTCCTCGGTTGGGCCTTGAGTCGGGAATCTGCCTGAAAGGGCGGCCAGAAGATCGCGTTGTTGCGCCAGTTGTTTGAGCAAAGGGGGCAGCGCAGCTGCGACCTGGGCGAGTTGCGATTCTTGCGTCGCGACATCAAGGCGTCCGATGTAACCGGCGGCATACTGTTTGCGCAGGGCTTGAAGCATATTCGAGTTGATGTCCACCAGTTGGCGAGTGGCCGCAATTTGTGCCCTGAGCGAGGCCTCCTGGATCGAGGCCGCGGCGACATTCGCGCTCAGGGTAATATGCGACGCGATCAAGGCAAACCGCGCCTGGTCCTCTTGCGCCTTTAAGGACTCCACCGTCCGGCGGTTGAGCCCGAAGACGTCCGGCACGTAAGACACGCTGACTTGCGGAGTGTATAAGTTGAAATACAACGCCCCGGAGTTGGGTGTTGCCGAGATGTCATCTGACGTTTTCTGACGAGTAGCCGAAAAACTCCCGGCGATACTAGGATAGTAGGAGCCCTTTTGGGCCAGGACATTTTCTCTGGCGACCTTGAGAGCGGCTTGCGCCGCTTTGATGGTCGGATTGTTGCTCAGCGACAGCTCAATCAAATCATCGAGCGGCTTGGAGTGAAATAGAGTCCACCACGCGCCCGAAATGTCGCTGCCGCTCACAAAATGTTGGGGCTCGCCGCCTGTGACATTGGTAGTGGCGCTCGTTGTCGGGAGGGGCGCTTGTGTCAAGCTGTTCGCATTTGGAGCAGGCGGTGATTTGAAATCAGGACCGACCGCGCATCCGGCAAGGAACAGCAAAGGGATAACGAAAATACGAAATCTGAAATGAAGGATCCGAAATCCGCAGAAGCGTTTCAGCAGATCCTTTGGGTTTCGCGCTCGGCTCTTCAACGAGAACCAAATTGCCCGGAGCTTGAGCCTGGGAACTTTGTGGATGGTTGTCTCTGCATTCATGGTTACACCTCCAGCCGGTCGGTTGGCCGCGCGACGATGACGTAAAGGGCCGGCATTAGAA
>DATGLT010000229.1:0-15711 GCA_035294005.1 Verrucomicrobiia bacterium | reverse complement strand
CATGGAATTCCATGCATCGGATCGCCGGAACCCTGAAGGTTCAAAGCAAACACCGTCGGCTGTTCAGTCAATTACGGGGCCTGGATGAGATCACGTCCATTAGGCAAGCGCTGCGGCGGCCGGCGTGGTACCTGGAACGTCTAGCCGCTAAAGTGGCTCAGGAATGGTGTCCCGACGGGTGCAAAGTCCTGGCAGGGTTGAATCGCTGACCTGGACGAATCCGAAACTCGGGAGCTTGAAGTCGCGCGGATTCGGGGTACCGTCTGGCGCATGAACCTGGAAGATCACTTTGGAGATATCGTTCGCAAGGCGCGGAGCATGTCCAATGTCTCATTGGAAAATGCGGCGCGGGCGGCGGGCTTGAGCACGTCGGAGCTGGAAAAAGTGGAAGAATCGGGAACACCAGCTCCGAATATGAACTACGCCGCCTTCGCGAAACTGACAGGACTGGATGGCGGAAAGCTAGAAGCCATCGCCCGTGGCTGGACACCTCAACCAAAGGACCTGGGCCAATGGCGTGAATTGCGGTGCATTACAACGGACCAGGGGATGGCGGTGAATTGTTATATTGTGTGGGACGAAGTATCGCGCGAAGCGGCACTCTTTGACACGGGGTGGAAAGCCGAACCGGTCCAGGAGATCATCACCAGCAACCAACTCCAGTTGCGCCACATTTTTATCACGCACACCCACGAAGATCATATCGCCGCGCTGGGAGAAGTAAGGAGCGCGTACCCCAAGGCAAGGGTTCATTTCAGCGCAAAGACAGCGCCGGTCGACCAAAGAAACCGGGCCAACGACTTCATTCATTTGGGAAGCTTGCGCATCACCAACAGGGATACGCCAGGGCACGCTGAGGACGGCACCACCTACATCATCGGCACCTGGCCTGAGGACGCGCCGCACGTCGCCATCGTTGGAGACGCGATTTTTTCGGGATCGATCGGGCGAGGCAACCAATCGTGGGAGCTCGCCCGCCAGAAAGTGCGAGAGCAGATCCTGACGCTGCCGGATGAAACGTTGATATGTCCCGGCCACGGCCCGCTGACTACCGTGGCTGAGGAAAAAGCGCATAACCCGTTTTTTTGATGTAACGGACTCCCAGTCGCCCAAGTGACGAGGCGGAAAAAGCGGCGCGAAAGCCACCGGGCCTCCGCCTCGCAGCGTAGGCGACTGGAATCGAGGGTAAATTGTCAGTTGACCCTTCTTTGCGCTGTTGTTAGCTTCCGCACCCCGTTTTGAAGGGTTTATGCGACACACTATCTCAGTCCTGGTTGAGAATAAGTTCGGCGTGCTTACGCGCGTGGCCGGGCTATTCAGCGGACGGGGTTACAACATCGACAGCTTGAACGTGGCGCCGACGGCTGACCTGACAGCCTCGCGCATGACCATCGTTACGCGGGGCGACGACGCGACCCTTGAACAAATCGTCAAGCAATTGAACAAACTCGCCGATACGCTGAAGGTCACAGACTTCCGCGACGGCGAATACGTGGATCGCGAACTGGTGCTGGTCAAAGTCGCCGTCGATTCCAAGACGCGCGCCGAGGTGATGCAAATCACGGATATTTTCCGGGCCAAGATTGTGGACGTGCAGCCCAAGAGCCTGACAATCGAGGTGACCGGCAACGAGAGCAAAATTGAGAAGTTTTTGGATTTGATGAAGAGCTTTGGCGTGCTGGATTTGACGCGGACGGGCAAAGTAGCTTTGCCGCGCAAATAGCCGCCGGGCTAAAAGACCCCTGCCCTTTTGTCTTAGCGGGCAACTAACCCTGACAGTTTGAACATTGGATGGAACTATGGCGACAATCAATTTTGGCGGTGTGAAAGAAGAAGTGGTGACCCGCAAGGAGTTCACCATGGCAAAGGCACGGCAGACCCTGAAGAAGGAGACCATTGCAATCATCGGCTATGGGGTGCAAGGCCCGGCGCAGGCGCTTAACCTGCGAGACAATGGGTTTAATGTCATCGTCGGACAGCGCAGCAAGGATCGTGCGATCAGCGACGGCTGGGTTCCCGGCAAGACTCTGTTCGATATCGAGGAAGCTGTGCGCCGTGGCACGATTGTGCAGTTGCTGGTGTCAGATGCCGCCCAGCGGCAGATCTGGCCTGCTGTCAAAGCCAACCTTCAACCAGGCGCCGCCTTGTGTTTTTCTCACGGATTTTCAATCGCGTACAGCAAACAAACCGGAGTTATCCCTCCTAAAAACGTCGATGTGATCCTGGTTGCCCCGAAAGGTTCGGGGACTTCCGTGCGCCGCAACTTCCTTACGGGCGCGGGAATTAACTCAAGCTTTGCAGTGGGGCAAGACGCCACGGGCCGGGCCAAAGAACGATGTCTGGCGGTGGGAATTGGCATCGGGTCGGGCTATCTTTTCCCAACCACGTTCCAGCGGGAGGTATTCAGCGATCTGACCGGCGAACGCGGCGTGCTGATGGGCGCCCTGGCCGGCGTCATGGAAGCGCAATACGCCGTTTTGCGGTCCCACGGGCATTCTCCCAGCGAAGCTTTTAACGAAACCGTCGAGGAACTGACTCAAAGCCTGATTCGGCTGGTAGATGAGAACGGAATGGACTGGATGTACGCCAACTGTTCGGCGACAGCCCAACGTGGCGCGCTGGACTGGAAACCCCGGTTTAAAAAGGCCGTCCTGCCCGTTTTCAAAGAGCTCTACAACCGGGTGAAGACGGGCAAAGAGTGCGCTCGCGTATTATCGGCATGCGGCAAGCCGGATTATCAGAAACAACTGACTCGCGAATTGAACGAGATCGGCAATTCCGAGATGTGGCAGGCAGGCAAAGCGGTGCGAGCTTTGCGCCCTAAAGAACCGGCGCGAGCCATTGCAAAGGGGACCAAAGGGGTTGCCGGGCGGGCCAGCAACTAAGTTTCAGAGTAGGCAGGCCGAACGGGTTGCGGTAGCAGAACCGCAACCAAAACATCCCATTGGTGTTCATTCACCCAATGTGTATATTAGCGTTGTGAGGTCTGTACTCAAAATCAGCGTGGGGGCTTTGCTTGCCGGCGGGCTCGGCTTGAGTAGCCAGGCGGTGGCCCCGGACGCGTCATCCACTCAATACCACAGTATTCCCGACCGAAACGTTTTTGGGCTGCGTCCTCCCCCAGAAGCTGCCGGCCCGACCAATCCGCCTGTCGTTTTGCCGAAGATCACACTCACCGGCATAACAACGATCCTGGGAAATAAACGCGCTCTGATGAAGGTGGCCCCAAAAGGGATGAAACCGGGGGATCCAAAAGAACTTTCGATGATATTGACCGAGGGCCAAAGGGAGGGCGACATCGAAGTGCTGCAGATCGATGAGAACCGCGGCACTGTTAAAGTGAATAACTCAGGAACGGAAATGCTGCTCACATTTGAAAAAGACGGGGCAAAATTGCCTCAGACACCAGCCCCGCGCCCAGGCATTCCTCCCGCGCCAACGGCCCTACCAACAGCGCCGCAACCCGCTGTCGGTATGCATCCCGGGCTGCCGACGGCTCCTGCGCGAACGAGATTTCCTGCATTTCCACGCGGGGAAACCCACACTGCGGGGACAACGAGCACCGTTCCTGCGCCCGCTGTGGGGGGAGTGCCGACCCCAACCGGTCTGCAGTCGTTGCCGAATCAACCGATCGAAGGGCAAGAGCAGCTGACAGCTGAGGAATTGGCGATCGTTAACGAGCTGCAGCGCCAGGCGAACGCGACTCTGCCCACCTTTACGCCTCCGAATTCCGAACCGGCCACACAGGCGCCTCAAGCTACCGGCACCTCCGCGGTACCGGGCACAGCAGTGACTCCGAGCAACCCAACTCAACCGGTCATCTTGCCTCAATAAACCAAGAGGCCCTCGGGGGCAGGCCCGTCACAGTTCCGAAATTTTCTTCAGCAACTCGGTGGTCGATCTGCCTGGCACCACAGGCATAATAGTCACCTTGCCCCCGGCTTGCTCGACCGTGCGAACCTCATCCGGCGGCAGTGTTTCAACGGTGTAGTCGCCGCCTTTGAGGTAAATGTCGGGCCGGGCGAGGGACAGGAATTTCGTGGCTGAACGTTCTGTGAAAATGCAGACCCCGTCGACGCTTTGCAGTGCCGCCAGGAGAGCGGCTCGATCGGATTCGCAGTTCACCGGCCGGTTTGCTCCTTTGAGCAGCTTCACACTTTCATCCGAGTTCAACCCGACCAGGAGCGCATCGCCCAAGTTGCGGCCGGATTCGAGGTAGGTCACGTGACCGAGATGCAACAAATCGAAACAACCGTTGGTGACGACTAATCTTTTGCCGCTGGCGCGAACCGCTTCGCGCCATTTTGGCAATTCGTCCCAGGGCACGATCTTCTGTCGGAAATTCACAACTCCATTTTGCCGCAAGCTTCGAGTCGTTGGCAAGTGTGCCGTGTCCCCCGCCTCAAACCCATTGGCGAAGGTTTTTGAATTCGAGGTCCTTTGCCAGGCGAGATACTCGGCTTTTTTCCAAAGCCGCAGTAAGCCGTTAGGGCGGCGCCTCACCAATGTTAATGCTCATGACGCCGCCGAGGACATTCACAATTCGGACGTTTTTGAGGCCCAGTTCGGTCATCTGGGCGGCGACTCCTCTTTGGGCGGGATAGTGTTTAAGCGATTCGAGGATGTAACTGTAGGCGCTGGAGCTGCCGCTGAACACCAGCCCCAGGATCGGAACAAATAGCCTCAAATACCCGAAATACGCCGCTCGCAAGACAGGGTTGTCCGGCTTGCCGAAATCCAGAACGAGCAACCGGGCGCCAGGGAGGGCAACCCGTTTCATCTCGCGAAGACCGGCTCTAAAGTCTGAAAGGTTCCGAAGTCCGTAAGCTACGGTGACAACCTTGAACGAACAGTCGGGAAATGGGAGCTTGAGAGCGTCTGCTTGAATAAACAGCGGTCCTTGGGGATGGGGCTCAGAACCGCAGCGGCGTTGGCGGTTCACAGCGACCCCGAGCATTTCGGCGCTGAAATCAAGGCCTACGACCCGCAGACCTCGGCCCGCCAATCCCAGGGCGAGGTCACCTGTCCCACAGCAGACATCAAGGGCCATGTCAGAGGTTTGGCCGCGGGCAAGGTCGATGACCTTGCGTTTCCAATACCGGTGCAAACCGAAACTTTGCAGGTCGTTAATATGGTCGTACCTGGCGGCGATTCGCGCGAAAAGATCCTTGACGCGCGTGGCCCGCAGTTCGCCAGGGTCATAGAAAGGGTTGGACATTAAAGTGGAAACCGGGGGATCGTCGGCGTGGCGTCAAGCAAAGGCGGTTTGCAGGCATTGAAGGCTTTTGCCGGCGATGGCCTCAGGTCCATCCTCGAAATTAAATACTTCAACGGAAACGAACCCGGAATATCCGACCTGCTTCAGTGCGTCCGCGATCGGCTTGAATTGAACGTTGCCGAAGCCGGGGCCTTTTAGATTGGGATCATTGGCGTGGAAATGGGCGAAATGCGGCCATGATTCGCGGATGATTTCCGCAATGGGTTTGGATTCCGAACTCATTGCCTTTACATCCAGGATGATTTGGAAGCTTTTGGACGGCAATTCAGATATCAAATTGATCGCCGCGGCTGCGGAATTGATGAAGTTCGTCTCGGCCGGGCCCAGAGGCTCGAAACAAATAATCACCCCGCGCTGCTCAGCCCGCTTTACCGCTTCGCTCAGAGTTTCGAGCGTCCACGCTCGCGCTTGGTCTTGAGAAACGTTGGGCAGCACATTCCGTTGCCTGGGCGAGCCCAAGATCATGCGGGAGCCACCGATATCCGCGCAGAAATTGACCAACTCGCAAAAATAAGCTGCTGTCCGTTTTCTTAACTCGGCATCGGGATGATTGATGTAAAGGCCTTCCGGCTTAACCAAAACCCAGTGGATGCCGGCAATTTCTATGTTATGCCGCTCGGCCAGTTCGCGCACCCGGAGACGCTCCGCCTTCGAGATGTCCACAACCGAATCCGCCATTGTGAACGGGGCTATCTCAACGCCATGGTAACCCAGCCTTGCAACGTAAGCGAACACGCGGTCGAGGTCCCATTCTTTGAAGATTTCGTTGCAAATGGCGAATCGCATTGGCGCCAGAGTTCGCCGTCTCAGCGGCGGGTTCAAGTCGAAACTAAGCGGGCGTCATTTTCACGCTTTTCGCGTGAGTCTCACGCTTTAGTTGGAGAAAGATCATGCTCGAGGTGAGAGGCATGAGATATCCCAGCGAAAAACCGGCTTTGCAGTCTCGGCACTGTTCATGCTACTATAGGATACGATGAGCCGTCCTAAAACCAGCAATCGGCAAAAGGGATTTTCCCTGATCGAGTTGCTTGTTGTGACGGCAATTATCGCGATTCTGGCATCTTTGATTTTGCCCGCACTCAACAAAGCAAAAGCGCGGGCCAAACAACTCGGATGCCTCAACAATTTGCGCCAGGTTGGATTGGCGTTTCAGACTTTCGCTCATGACCATAACGGACAATTCCCAATGGCCGTCCCTGCCTCGGGCGGCGGGTCACAGGAGTTCGCCACCGCCAGCTACCAGGTGGCGGGAAAGTTTTACTTTTCTTTCCGGCAGTTCCAGCCTCTTTCCAACGATCTCGTCACTCCAAAGGTTCTCGCCTGTCCGTCTGACACGCGGCAACCGGCGGCCACTTTCATTTCCTTCGACAACAAGAACCTGAGTTACTTCGTAGGATTAAATGCCGATTTCTCAAGGCCTTACTCACTTCTTTCAGGTGACAGAAATCTCACGAATGATTTCCCAAATTTCCCAACCCTGCTCCGGTCGCAAATGACTCGAGGCTGGCGGTGGACAGCGGAGTTGCACCAGTTCAAAGGCAACCTGTTATTTTCCGATGGACATGTTGAGGAAAAAGTCAGCCCCCAGCTAAGCGCTGCTCTCGAACAAGGGCCGATGGGAGGGGACATTGCCCTGCCCGATGTTCCTCACGGGCGTGCGCCGGTCCTTGTTGCAACCCAATACCCGATTTCGGGACCCCCAATCAATTCTGCACCGCCTTCCAGGTATGTGCCTCCGGCGCCAGCTACTCAACCAGCATCTGCTCCGTCCCTAAACCTTACGACCTCACCACTGCGCACGACGGCGACCGGGTTGATGGCGCCCGCTGCCGAAACGGGTTCAAACTCACAAAAACAGATTTCTTCACCTCCACACCCCACCAGTCCAGTGCCAGAGAAGCCGAGCGGCGCGGAGCCCGGCTTCTCCTTTCCAGTATCATCCGGAACCGTGGATCGGCATCCGCTTGGGTTCCCATCATCGCTGTTCCTGTTGTTCCTGGTGTTGATCGTAGCGGGGCTTTTGGCGTTTTACATCCGTAAACGCTATGCATCGCAGTCAAATGGCACATCGGGAGACGACGCGGGTTGAGTTGAGCTTGGATCCCGGGAAGCGGGGCTTTACACGGGTTGAGTTGATGGCGGTTCTCGTGGTTTGCTCACTGCTGCTCCTCCTGTTGATTTGTATGAGAGGCCGATCGGCGGCACGCTCGAAAAGAATTGGGTGCACGAAGAACCTGACCCAGATCGGCCTGGTGTTTAAAACCTGGTCTCTCGATAACGGCGACAAGTTCTCGATGCTCTCGGAGGGGACCAATGCGCCAGGCACGGCACCAACTGCCGCCGAGTGTTTCCAGTAGGTGCCGGAGTTGGCCCTGAATCCGAAGGTCCTGGTCTGTCCAGCAGATACCCGCATTCCCGCATCCGGCAGTTCCCACCTTTCAAATTCGAACGTGAGTTACTTTGTAAGCCTGGATGCGAGTGATACGAATCCCAACATGTTCCTGATTGGGGATCGCAATCTCACCAACGGTCCTTTGCCAGCAAACCACAGACTGGTCGCGAACACGAATTATGGCGTTGGTTGGAGCAGCGAACTGCATCGGTACCAAGGCAACATAGGCCTGGCGGATGGAAGCGTTCAGCAATTCTCCCGCAGCCGTTTAGCAGAGGCATTCTATGGAACCCAGGGCACTAACCGGCTGGCATTTCCCTAATGGAGTAAGGGAGAGAATTCTACGCTCCTGCCGGCCTTTGTACCCGCTTGCAACTCAGCCCCGCTCGACCTACATTTTGTCCGATGTTTGACACGATTCGAGCCGAAATCACGACCGCCGCGGACAAACTTTCTCACCTGCGGAGGTTTCTTTGACGTCCCAGGCGCGCAAAAACGCCTGGCCGAACTCAATGTTCTGATGGCGGCGGAGGGTTTTTGGAACAACCGGGAGCAAGCCCAAAAACTCATCGAGGAAAACAACTCTCTCCGGAATAAAATCGAGCCCCTGCTCACGGCAGAAAAGCAGTTGGAGGATTTTCGCGTCATGGTCGAACTGGGCGAAGCGGAGCCCGAAGCCGCCCAGGAAAAGGTCCAGGCGGAACTGGAGAAAGACCTGTCGCGGTATTTCAAAGAGCTGGACGCGTTGGAACTGAAGGTGTTTCTGAGCGGTCCCCATGATCGGAGCAATTGCATTCTCAGCATTAACGCCGGGGCGGGCGGTACCGAGTCATGCGATTGGGCCAACATGCTGATGCGAATGTACCAGCGCTGGGCCGAATCTCGCGGCTGGAAAGTGGAGGTCAACGATGCGCTGCCGGGAGAAACCGCCGGGATCAAGAGCGCAACCATGCTGCTCAGCGGTGAAAATGCCTACGGATTTTCCAAGGCCGAACGGGGCGTTCACCGGCTCGTGCGCATTTCGCCTTTCGATTCGAACAAGCGCCGGCACACCAGCTTCGCGAGCGTCGACGTCATTGCCGAAATCGAGGAGACGTCGAGTGAAATCGCTATCCCCCCTAGCGAACTGCGGGTAGACACCTATCGTTCGGGGGGCAAGGGCGGGCAGAATGTGAACAAGGTCGAAACCGCTGTTCGGATAACTCATATCCCGACCGGGACCGTTGCCGCTTCGCAGAACCAGCGTTCACAGCATCAAAACCGGGCCACGGCGATGAAGTTGCTGATCTCGAAGTTGTACGCCCAGCGCGTGGATGAGCAACGCGCCGAGATGGAACGTTTTTACGGCGAAAAAGGCAGTATCTCCTGGGGTAACCAGATCCGCAGCTACGTATTTCAACCTTACCGGATGGTTAAAGACCTGCGCACGGGGGTCGAGACGAGCAACGTCCAGGCCGTGATGGATGGCGAGTTGGACCCGTTCGTGAATGGCTGGCTGCGCGCCGGTTGTCCGCTCAAACGGATGCAAGGCATCAAAGACGAGGATGAATAGTTCTGAGCCTTCCGCAATCCGGATCGACGGCGCTGAAGTGTCAGATCCGTTTGGCGATTGCGCCATTCACGCCCATGTCAATTCTTGACACGATTGTTGAGCAAAAGCGGCGTGAAGTTTCTTTGTTGCCGCACAAGTCCGTTTCTGCGGCCGACCTCGATGCGGCACTTGCACGCCGAAGCGCTCGACGCGATTTTGCAGCCGCCCTGCGCTCGCCCGCCGCGGGGTCTGTCGCGCTCATCGCCGAAATTAAAAAAGCCTCGCCATCAGCCGGCGTTATTTGCCCCAACTTCGATCCTGTGCGCATTGCGCGTGAGTATGAGGCCGCCGGCGCCAGTTGTTTGTCGGTGCTCACCGACGAAAAATTCTTCCAAGGTTCCCTGCGCTTCCTTCGCGCGATACGCGAGTCGGTGAAACTGCCTCTGCTGCGCAAGGATTTCATTATCGACGAGCGACAAATCCTCGAAGCCATCGAATGGGGCGCGGATGCGATTCTGTTAATCGTCGCCATCTTGAATGACGAGAATCTGAGGCGTTTTCACGAGCTTGCCATCGGTGCGGGGCTGGCTGTTTTGGTGGAGGCGCACGACGAGCGTGAGATGGACCGAGCCATGGCTGCCGGGGCGAACCTGATCGGAGTCAATAATCGAGACCTGAAAACCTTCCTGGTGGATCTGGGGACAACGGAGCGCCTGGCGGCGCGTCTGCGCGCGACCTCTTCGAGCGGGAAATCGGCGTTGCTGGTTGCAGAAAGCGGAATCCATCAGCGGGCCGATGTCGAACGCCTGGAGCGTTGCGGGGTTGACGCCATTCTGGTGGGTGAGTCACTGATGCGCGGGCCCGACATCGGATCGAAGATCCGGGATCTGCTCGGAACTTCCTGACGCGCCAAAGCATGCGCGCCGGCATCGCGCCCCCTGCGTTTCGGTTGTCCGCCTTTGATAGCGAGAACGGCGTTCTTCCAAGGCGCCGGTCGAGTCAACGAAACTCGCTTGCCCTTGACAAACACCCTCATTAGCCTCCACGAAACTTTCTGCTAATCATGAAAACGCAAACCACCAAAGAATTCTTCTCAGGCATCGGCAAGATTCAGTACGAAGGGCCCAAGTCAAAGAACCCTCTGGCCTTCAAACATTACAACCCGGACGAAATGATCGACGGCAAGTCGATAAAAGACCATTTGCGGTTTTCCGTCACTTACTGGCACACGATCCGCGGCCAGTTGGCTGACATGTTCGGAGTGGGCTCGGCGATCCGCCCGTGGGAGGACGGCACCAATTCGCTGAAGATGGCCGAAACACGGGTGCGCGTGGCGTTCGAGTTTCTGGAAAAGCTCGGGGCCCCATTTTATGCGTTCCACGACCGAGACGTGGCGCCGGAAGGAAAAAATCTGAAGGAGACGAACGAGAACCTCGACACCGTGGTTAAGGTGCTGAAACAGGAACAGGAACGAACCGGGGTAAAGCTGCTGTGGGGCACCGCCTGCCTGTTTGTCCATCCGCGGTTCGTGCATGGAGCCGCCACCAGTTGCAACGCCGATGCATTCGCATATGCGGCCGCCCAGGTCAAAAAAGCCATTGAAGTCACGCACGAATTGAAGGGTGAAGGCTACGTGTTCTGGGGCGGGCGCGAAGGCTACAGCACGTTGTGGAACACGGACATGAAACGAGAACTCGATCACCTGGCCAAATTTCTTCACATGGCGGTGGACCACAAGAAGGCGATCGGGTTCAAAGGCCAATTCTATATCGAGCCCAAGCCCAAAGAGCCCACGAAGCACCAGTACGACTCCGACGCAGCGGCCTGTTTGAATTTCTTGCGGGAATACAGCCTGATTGGCGACCTGAAGCTGAATCTCGAGACCAATCATGCAACCCTGGCCGGGCACACAATGCAGCATGAGTTGGAAGTGGCCATTGCCGCAGGCGCTCTCGGCTCGATCGACGCAAATACCGGCGACCTGTTGCTGGGGTGGGATACCGATCAATTCCCGACCGACATTTATTTGACTACGGGAATTATGCTTTCGATTCTCAAAATGGGCGGCTTTACCACCGGTGGAACCAATTTTGACGCAAAAGTCCGGCGGGAAAGCTTCGAACCAGTTGACCTTTTCCACGCTCATATCGGGGGCATGGATGCGTTTGCACGGGGCCTTAAGATCGCGACTGCGATCCGCAAAGACGGGCGGTTGGCCGAATTTACACGCCAGCGGTACAGCTCCTGGGACAGTGGCATCGGAGCCAAGATCGAATCCGGCAAGAGCAGTTTCAAGGAACTCGAGAAATACATGCTCGAGAAGGGTGAAATCACTCCCAACACCAGTGGCCGCCAGGAGATGCTCGAGAACCTCATCAACGAGTTCATCTGAGCTCTAAAACCGGCGTGAAGTGGAAAAACACCGGACGGCAGTCACCCTAATCCAGCTTTTGGGAGGACCGCTCCTAGAAGCATAAGGGCCCCGGTAATCGCTACCAGGGCCCATACTCAGCGGTGGATGTGTCTTCCCGCGGGAATGTCCACTCCAAGGCCGGAACGATGCCGCCCGGCCTTGAGGGGTCAGCTTTAAGCCTGTTTTGGCATCTTGGTCCAGGCACCTTTCTTCTCGCTGCTTTTCACAGCAGTTTCAATAAAGGCCAGCCCGGTCCAACCGTCTTCGACGTTGGCGTATTTTGAGCCGTCGGAATTAAAACTCTCGCCGGCTTTCCACTTGCGGACGTCCGATTCGAACGAGCGATGCAAACGGGCGTAAGCGTCGTGGAATGCTTCGGGATGGCCGGAGGGAATCGTGGGCTCGGCCATGAGGTCGGCAGGAACGTCCTTGGGCAGGAACCCATCGCCCGGTGAAACGGCTCCGCGCCAGTAAACGCGGTCGGGCTGGTTGGCAAGGTGTATGGTCACCGATTCGGGCTCTTCCTGGCGCCACTGCAAGGTGCCTTTGGTTCCGACGACTTCAATTCCGAGATCGTTTTTGTGGCCGATGGAAACCTGTGACGCGCGCACCAGGGCTTTGGCCCCGTTGCTAAGATGGCAGTACACGGTGAAATGATCGTCCAGGGGACGGCCTTCGACGAACGTTTCGAGTTGGGCAGACAATTCGGTGACGTCCAGGCCGGTCACATAACGAAGTTGCATGAGGGCGTGAGTGCCGATATCCCCGCCGCAGCCCGAGCCGCCCGCCAGTTTCGGATTTGTGCGCCACGAAGCCTGCATCTGGCCGGTCGCCTCGAGCTTGGTGGCAAGCCATCCCTGCAGGTAATAGGAATCCACCCAACGCACTTCGCCGAGCAGGCCGGATCGGACAATGTATCGTGAAAACCGGGTGGTCCAGTGGCCGAGGTACGTGTGGGCAACAGCGAAAGGAACTTTGTTTTGGCGCACCGCTTTGACGAGGTCGGTGGCTTCTTTAAGATTGAGGCAAAGCGGCTTTTCGCACATGACGGCGATGCCGGCTTTGATCGCTTTCATGGCGGGATCGTAGTGAACGTGGTTGGGCGTCACGATCACGATGTAATCCAGCTTCGACCCGTTTGCGCCGGAGTTGGCAGAAATCATTTCATCGTATGAACCGTAGCCCTTGATGGGATAAGGCCAGTTGGCGGCTTCTTCCAAGGCCACTTTCGGATCGGGAAACAGCGCGGCCGCCACCACGCGGCGGGTGCCATCAAAATGAATCGCTTTCTGGTGCGGTTGCACAATAAAGGCGCCCTTTCCGCCACCGACCAGACCGACATTAAGGGGAGTTTTTGACATAGAATCAGTTCCTGCGTTTCTGTTTGAGTTTTTAAGTTGTGTTGATCCTGCTCCTGACAGGAACCGCCTGCGACATTCGGCAAGGCGTTCCAGCCTGTCGAGGAATCCGTGGCACCGCGTGTTGCTGCCAAAATGGACCGAACCAAAGTTGGGATTGAATTAGGTCCCGCCGCCTTTATAGTGGCCGATGTAACCTACGTCAATGAGTTATGCCTCTTAGCGCCGCCGAAATCGCCAAACATCTCGGGGGAGAGGTCCTCGGAGACCCGACTCTGCTTCTCAAGGGCTTTGCACCTGCCGATCGTGCTCAACCCGGCGATTTGACCTTCGCTGAGAATGAAAGTTATTTTGCGCGCGCGGAGCAGAGCGCTGCGGCGGCGGTTATTGTTGACGGCGTATTTACTTCCGCCAAGAAGGTGTTGATTCGTGTGCCCAATGCCCGCATTGCATTTGCAAAAGTGTTGCCGCTTTTCTTCCCCGAACCGGTCTTTCCGCCGGGTGTGCATGCTACGGCGGTGATACCGGCAACGGCCACAATCGACAGCACCGCCCATATAGGGCCTTACTGCGTCCTGGGCGAAGGGGCGCGAGTGGGCGCCCGTTCTGTTCTCCAGGGCGGCGATTTTATTGGGCCCAAATGTGTCGTCGGGGAAGACGTGAATATCTTCCCCAACGTGACGATCTATCCCGGGACCGAAGTGGGAAACCGCGTCCGGATTCATTCCGGAACGGTCGTGGGGTCCGACGGCTTCGGTTACGTCCAGGACGCGGGCGTCCATCGCAAGGTGCCGCAGATTGGCAGTGTTTTGATTCGGGATGACGTGGAGATTGGGGCCAACGTGACCATCGACCGCGGCGCCCTGGGACCGACGGTGATAGGCCGCGGGACTAAAGTCGACAACCTGGTGCAGATCGCCCACAACGTCGTCATTGGAGAACATTGCCTGGTGGTATCACAGGCCGGTATTGCCGGCAGTTCCAAGCTGGGCAATTACGTGGTCCTCGCGGGCCAGGTCGGTATCGCAGGCCATCTCAAAATCGGCAACAACGTCTCCGTGGCCGCCCAATCAGGAGTCATGCGCAGTATCCCTGATGGAGAAAAATGGCTTTGGAGCCCGGCCCAACCGGATCGGCAAGCTAAGCGTCAGATGATTGCCCTGCAACAATTGCCTGACTTATTGCGCCGCTTCAACGACTTGGAAAAAAAACTTGCCGAGTCCGAACGAGCCCAGAGTAAACCCCACGCAGGGTAGCAGATTTGTCCTAAATGAGCCGGGCCGCGTCGAGTTGGAGGCAGCACGCCGTGCCTCAGGGGTCTCCGGGTGACCGGTGATCCTCTATTTTCCGCATTTTCCTACCAACCTTGTGAGGTTTGCGGTGTTTGTTACCATGGACGATGATGTCCGATGAGTTGGATCCCGATGCGGCCCTGATGCTTCGCGTTAAGCAGGGCGATTGGGACGCTTTTACCTCGTTGGTTGACAAATATAAACAGCCGGTGATGAACCTGGTGTACCGGATGCTGCGCGATGCCAGCGAGGCAGAAGACATATCCCAGGCGGTTTTCGTTCAGGTGTTCAAGTCCGCGCATCGGTACGAAATTGCGTCGCGGTTTTCAACCTGGCTTTTCACCATCGCCCGCAATCTCAGCTTAAACGAAATCAGGCGTCGCTCGAGGCACCCGGCTGATTCTTTGGACGCAACGCGTCCTGAGCACGACGATCAACCGGCGCAGCAATACGAGGATCGCCGCGACCTTTCGCCACCGGACCGCGTCCTGCATGGCGAACTCGAAGAGAAGATTGAACAGGCCCTGGCTGAACTGCCCGAGAATCAACGGACCGCCATCCTGCTTTGTCGCGGTGATGAGATGAGCTACGAAGAGATTGCCAAAGTGCTCGGCGTGTCGCTATCGGCCACCAAATCGCTCATTCATCGCGGGCGTGAAACCTTGAAACAAAAGCTCAAACCTTATTTGCGTTCAGGTTCATGGTCGGAACACAAATGAGCGCAACTTTCGATTGCAGATGGTTTTAAACTCAACCAGAGATGTATGATGAAGGATCCGCAGTACGAGCAGTTGCGTGAACTCAACTGGCGCCGCAAGCTCACACCCGCTGAACAAGCCCAATTGAACGCTTTCCTGGCCGCTCACCCGGAAGCCCTGGCAGACTGGGAAGCAGAAAACAGCTTAACCGAAGCTTTGAACGGTTTGGCGGAGGTGCCGGTGGCCAGTAATTTCACCGCTCGCGCGGTTGCCGCTGCGCGATTGGCGCAAGCCCAGGGAGATCGCGAGGCCGGCAATGGACGCGTAGTGCGGCCGTGGTGGCTGCGATGGCTTCCGAAGGCGGCCCTGGCAACCGTGGTCCTGGCTGCGGGCCTGCTGTCGTACAGCCACCTGCAACAGACCCACCGTGCGGAGGTCATTCGCAGCCTGGCCACGGTTTCAGAGGTTCCTTCCATTCCAAACCCGGATATCCTAAGGGATTTTGACACCATTGCTGCCATGAGTGTGACGCCTCCGGCGGATGAAGAATTGCTGAAGGTGATGCAATGAATCGATTGGTGATCCAACTGCTGCGCGGCCGAGTGTTTTTCGGTTTTGGACTGCTCCTCGCAATTCCAGTCTTTGGCCAGGAGTCCGCCCCGGCTTCTGGACCCGGCTCAACGACTCCCAATGCCCTTTCGTTGCAACCGCCGGCTCCCAAGTCGCCGGTCGAGCTATTCCGGAATGTT
>DATGLT010000228.1:0-7927 GCA_035294005.1 Verrucomicrobiia bacterium | reverse complement strand
TACAGCCCGGAGCCTGGGACTCGACCGAAGGCCTTCTGGATGATGTGCTGATTTCTCAGAACACGATGCATGACGTGGCATCCCCGGTGACGATCTGGACCAAGCCGGGCAACCCGGTCGGACGAGTTACCATTACCGACCTGAGGGCAACCGAGGTATATAGATCCGCACTCTCGATCGAGAGTTGGGCGGAAACGCCGATCACCAACGTTGTGGTGCGCGCAGCGTCTATAGAGTTTGCGGGTGGCGGAAAAGCCAGCCAGGCAGGCCAGGTCGTCAGAGGGCCGGGTGTCGATGCGCGTCCGCTGCCGAGTTGGGGGATCTATGCGCGCAACGTGCAGGAACTGACTCTCCAAGACGTGCGAGTTGAGCTTTCGAGTCCTGACGAACGACCGGTGCTCGTGGCGGAAGGGGTCGCTCACCTTACTCTTGATTCGTTCAAGTTTCCGCAAGTCCAGGAAGGCGTGCAGGCGTTGGTGACAACCAATGTTGGGAAGCTGGACCGCCGTTGAAGCCATCCGACCGAACGGCGAGAGCGGTGCCTGGATTCAACCGGGCCGCAGGAAACTCTTTGTAGACAATTTTCGGGACGAATGCGCATACTGCGGTTGCCGGTCCGCTGGCAGCCCAGTGAAGAGCTGAACACAAATGCAGCAGCAACGTTTGCAACCAGGAGAACCCTTATGAGCAAAGCTAAAGATGCTTTAAACCGCCGCACATTTCTCGCCAACACACTCAAAGCGGGGGCGATTCTCGCCCTGCCCCAAATTCTGCCTTCGCGTGTCCTGGGCCGTGAAGGGGCCGTTCCTCCGAGCGAACAGATCGTGCTGGGCGGGATCGGGATCGGGAATCGCGGCACATACGATCTGGGCTGTTTTCTGGAAGAACCCGACGTGCGATTCGTCGCGGTCTGCGATGTCAAAGTCGAGCGGCGCCGCGCCGTAAAGAAGAAGGTCGATGACAAATACGGGAACCAGGAATGCGCGATGTACCGCGATTTACACGAACTGCTGGCCCGCAACGACATCGACGCTGTGCTCATTGCCACCGGTCCCAACTGGCATTGTACGGCAGCCACTCTGGCCGCCAAAGCCGGCAAAGACGTTTACTGCGAGAAGCCCTGCACCAAGAACATCGCGCAAAGTTTGCAACTGGCGGAAGTCTTCCGCCGGACAGCCCGGGTATTCCAGGCAGGCACACAGCGGAGAAGTCTTCCGAACTTTGCGTTTGCGGTCGATCTCGCGCGGCGAGGCAAACTTGGGCCGCTGAACACGCTTTACGCCCACCCCTATGGCTTGGCCACCAAGAGCAGCGGCTGGTTGCCGCCTGAACCTGAACCGAACAAGGAAGATGTCGATTGGGACATGTATCTCGGCCCGGCGGCGTGGCGGCCGTTCAACAAGGCGCTGCTGGACGGGTTCAACTTCGAGAAAGGCGGCGGCCTGACGGGCGGCGGTTGCCTCGAATGGGGTTCGCATTGTGTTGATTTGTGCCAATGGGCCAATGACGCCGATAACACCGCACCGATTGAATACGAGCCGAAAGGGGCCGAATTGCACGCGCGCTATGGAAACGGAGTCAAACTGGTCCTGAGAGACAACGGCTGGATTGGCCTGGGATCGTGCCCGGTCCGCTTCGAAGGCGACACGGGTTGGGTCGAGACCGGGGATGATGCGGATATTGCCGCGAGCAGCCCCACCCTGCTTGAAGGCCGGGGCGCCAAAATCGCCGGGTATCCCGCGAATTTTCACATTCGGGATTTCCTGGATTGTGTGAAGAGCCGCGCCAAAACGCGGGCGGACGCCGACACGGCCTGTTATTCTCACATCGCCTGCCATGCGGCCAACATCGCGTTGTTCCTTGGACGCAAGGTCCAGTACGACCCGGTCAAAAACGAATTCATCAACGACGAGCAGGCAAACCGGCTTCGTTCGGAAGCTCTGCGTGAGCCCTGGCGGATCTAAGCAACTCTCAGTCGGACCACCCTCAAAAAGCACACCTATGTTCCCTATACCCCAATCTCTCATTCGGTGCGCGGCCATTGCGGCATTGGCTGCAGTGGCGCTCATTCAACCACAGGCCAGAGCGCAGTCCGGCGCCAAACCTGTCGAAAGCGAAAGCAAGCTTATCGAAGTGCTCCGTTCCGACGCGCCGGCGGCTGACAAGGCCATCACGTGCAAAAAGCTGGCTGTGTTCGGCTCCGCCGAAGCCGTGCCCGCGTTGGCCCCTCTGCTGACCAATGAAGAACTGGCTTCCTGGGCCAGGATTGCCCTCGAGGCGATCCCCGGCGAAGCTGCTGACGAAGCGTTGCGCCTGGCGTTGCAGAGAGCCCATGGTCGGTTGCTGGTCGGAACAATCAATTCCATCGGAGTGCGCCGTGACGCAAAGGCCGTAGGCGAGCTCGCGCTGAACCTTAAGAACAATGACGCCGAGGTCGCATCCGCAGCGGCAGTTGCGCTGGGCAAAATTGGCGGGGCACAGGCAGCCGCGGCCTTAAAAACGGCTCTTTCGACGAGCTCAGACGCAGTTCGCACCGCGGTGGCCGAGGGTTGTGTTCGTTGCGCCGAACATTTTCTGGCCGATGGCCAGGCGCCAGCCGCCGTCGAATTGTACGACGCGGTTCGCAAGGCGCCTGTCCCCAAACAAGACCAGCTGGAAGCGATCCGGGGCGCGATCCTGGCGCGCAAAAACGAAGGAATCCCTTTGCTGATTGAACAATTGCGTTCGAATGACAAGGCCCTGTTCCAAATCGGTCTGCGAACCGCGCGCGAATTGCCTGGGAGCCAGGCAACCGAGGCTGTAGTCGGTGAAATGCACCGGGCAACACAGGACCGGCAGCCTCTGCTGTTGCTCGCGTTGGCAGATCGCGGAGACGACCAGGCAATGCCGGCCATTCTTGAATCGGCAAAAACCGGGCCTAAGAAACTGAGGCTCGTCGCCGTAGGGATTCTCGACCGGATGGGCAAACAATCCACCGCTCCAGCTTTGATCCAGGTTGCTTCGGAAAATGATGCGGAACTGACCCAAGACGCCCTGGTGGCGCTGACGCGAATGCCCGGCAACGAACTCGATTCCCGGGTTCTTGAGCACCTGGGACAAGCCACCGGAAGAACGCGGCAGGTGCTGGTCGAGCTTTCCGCCCGGCGCCACATCGACGGAGCGCTGCCGTTGCTGGTGAAGGCAACCCAGGACCCGGACGCGGGGGTTCGGGCGGCGGCGGTCCAGGCCGTTGGCTCGATCGGCGGCGTCAACCAGGTCAATGACCTGGTTCAACTGCTTTCGACCGCACACGATGAAAAACAACGCCAGGATGTCGAGGAAGCGCTGATGGCGATTAGCGCGCGGTTGGGCAACGGCTGTGTGCAATCGTTGCTGCCTCTCGCCCATAACCAGGACATGGCCGTGCGAAAACTCGCCTTGCACGCGCTCGCCTCCGCGGGAGGTTCCGAGGCTCTGAAGGCGGTCGTTATCGGGATCGAGGATCGTGAGCCATCGGTGAAGGACGAAGCTGTGCGCATCCTCTCAACGTGGCCGAATACCTGGCCGGAAGACGAAAGCGCTTCGGTTCCGCTGTTGAACGTGGCGAAATATTCAAAGAATCCGACCTACCAGGTGCTGGCCATGCGCGGCTACCTGCAATTCCTCCAGGGCGACAAAAAACTGAGCAACGACGAAAAGCTTGCCAAGATCCAGCAAGCCTTGCCCTTGATGAGCAGGCCCGAAGAGAAGCGTTCCGCGATTGCGATTGTGCAATCCGTGCATAACCCGGCGGCGCTGGAAACTCTCGAAACATTCACCAGCGACGCGGCGCTCAAGGAAGATGCCTGCTCTGCGATTGTGGAAATGGCGGGCAAAAATGTTCCCGGACTCAGCCCCGACGCAAGGCGTCAAGCCCTTCAAGGCGCCATCGATAAATCGTCGAACGAGGAAACGCAGAGGAAAGCCCGGGCAGCCCTGGCGAAAATTCGCTGAGGCATGCTCAACCAGTTAACGATTTGCGAACTCGGAAAAAAACTTGCCGCGCGCGAGGTTTCCTCGCGCGAAGCTGTGCAAGCTTGCCTTGAGCGAGTTCGGTCCGTCGATGGCACAATCCGGGCTTTTCTTGGCTACAATGAGGCTGACGCGCTGGCCCAGGCCGATGCGGCGGACCGCCGGCTCGCGGCCGGTGAGCGAGCGCCACTGCTGGGAATCCCCGTTGCCATAAAGGACGTTATAGCGGTTAAGGGGCAAAGGCTGACTTGCGGATCGAAGATCCTCGGCAAGTTCACCTCCCCCTACGATGCGACCGTCACGGCCAGGCTGCGCGAGGCCGGTGCTGTGATTTTGGGCCGGCTGAACATGGACGAGTTCGCCATGGGCAGCTCGACCGAGAATTCCGCATTTCAAATGACGACTAATCCGTGGGATCGAACGCGGATACCTGGCGGATCTTCGGGCGGGTCGGCCGCGGCCGTTGCAGCTGACGAATGCGTGGCGGCGCTCGGCTCTGACACCGGCGGTTCCATTCGCCAGCCCGCCGCGCTCTGCGGCTGTGTGGGCCTCAAACCGTCCTATGGGCGAGTCTCGCGGTACGGGCTTGTGGCCTTCGCTTCATCGCTGGATCAGATTGGTTGCCTGACCAAAACCGTCCGCGATTCGGCAAGCATGCTGGGCGTTCTGGCCGGGCACGACGAGCGTGATTCGAGCAGTGTGCCGCAACCGGTCCCGGACTATACCGCCAATTTCGAGAGGGAAATCAAAGGGCTACGAGTGGGACTTGCAAAGGAGTACATGGTCGGCGGTTTGGATCCCGAGGTCAGAAAAGCGATCGATTCAGCGGTCGGCCAATTGCAAAAGCTCGGGGCGGAGCTCGTCGAGGTGTCCCTTCCCCACACCGACTATGCAATCGCCACCTACTATATCATCGCAACCGCCGAAGCCAGCGCCAACCTGGCGCGTTTCGATGGAATCCGTTACGGAGCGCGCGTCGAAGGCAGCGACCCGGTTGAGCTTTATTCTAAGACGCGGGGCGCAGGATTTGGGGCGGAAGTCAAACGGCGCATTCTTCTCGGAACGTATGTTTTGAGCAGCGGCTATTATGACGCTTATTACATTCGCGCGCAGAAAGTCCGGACCCTGATTCGCAACGATTTTTTAAAAGCATTCGAAAAGGTGGATGCGTTCCTGACCCCAACCTCGCCGACTGCCGCCTTCAAGATTGGTGAAAAATCCGATGACCCGCTTCAAATGTACTTGATGGATATCTTCACGATTTCGGCAAACCTTGCCGGGCTGTGCGGGATCAGTGTGCCGTGCGGATTCACCAGCGCCCCCAAATTGCCCATTGGGCTTCAACTGCTCGGAAAGCCCTTCGGAGAAGAGACGATTCTCAGGGTAGCCCACGCATACGAACAAGCCACGACCTGGCACAAGGAAAAGCCGCCGCTCTAACCTCACCGGCGTTTCCACCAGAACATCCGTTCCAGGCCGGTCCGGTTCGGGTAGGAACGCGGCACCCATTCGTCCAGCAACTGTAAGGAAGGTGAAAACCGTTCGAGCTGTTCCTCCCGGGTCGTTCCAAACGGCGGCCCATCTTTATCCGGGATCAGGTAATTCACGGCCAAGTATTGCCCGCCGGGTTTGAGCCAGCGCAGCACAGCTTGAACGTAGTTATCCCGGTCGGCGATGGGAATGGCGCAAAACAACGTATGCTCAAAAACCCAGTCGAATAGTTCCGGAGGATTCGCGCGTAAGAAATCGACCTGCTGGAATGTGGCCGACAGGCCCGCATCAGCGGCCGCTTTCCTTGCCAGGCCAATCGCGCTTGGCGCGATATCAAAGCCGCGGGCAACGAACCCATGTTTCGCCCAGGCCCGCACATCGTGCCCGGTTCCGCATCCCGGAATGCACACCGTTCCGTGCTCCAGTTGCGGATGCGTTTCAAGGAAGTCCACCAGGCCGGGCGACGGGGCTCCTTTTTCCCATGGCATGTCCCCGGTTTGATACCGGCTTTCCCAGTAGTCAGTCTCGCTCATTTGGGGATGCGGGGCCGTTGGCCGCCTCCGCTGCGTTGTTCACCGCAACGCGGCCATCCACCAACTCGATAACTCTTGGCGCGCGGGCCGCAAGACGGGAATCGTGCGTGGCAATCACAAGCGTCGTTTGCTTTTCGGCCCGCAGAGCCACCAGCAAATCGACGATCTCCTCGCCCGTATGCGAATCGAGATTTCCGGTCGGCTCGTCGGCGAGGATCACGTCCGGCTCGTTGATGAGCGCCCGCGCGATGGCGACGCGCTGTTGCTCGCCTCCGGACAGCTCGTACGGCCTGTGCTCCATGCGCTCCTTGAGCCCAACCCGTTCGAGCAATTCTTGGCCGCGCCGGACGGCTTCCGCGGCCGGCTTGCGCGCCATTCGGGCCGGCAGGCAAACATTTTCGAGCGCGTCCAACTCCGGCAAGAGATAATAGGCCTGGAAGATGAATCCGACTTCCTCCATCCGCAGCCGAGCCAACTCGGGCCTTTTCAAGCTGGCAAGGTCCCTTCCCCTCAAGACAATCTGGCCCTGGCTTGGGATGTCGAGCCCCCCAAGCATATAGAGCAAAGTGCTTTTGCCCGCGCCCGATGCCCCGCGCAGCGCCAGGAAATCGCCTTCATGCAACTCGAGATCCACGCCGCGCAACACCTCGAGTGACCTTTTCCCCAGCAAATAGGTTTTGTGGACGCCTGTGGCCCGGAGAATTGGCTCACTCATAGCGCAATGCGGCGACGGGTTGCAAACGGCCGGCGCGCCATGCGGGAATGACTCCGCCCAAAATACAAATCACCAGGGCGCTCCCGCAGATCAACACAATGTCCCGTGGGACAATAATGGAAGGCAATTCGCTGAAACCGTAAATCCTGGCGGGGAAAAGTTCAAAACCCGTCATGCGGTTCATGAAATGAAGGAACTCATTCCGGTAGGAAAGGGCGAGCATCCCCAGCCCGAACCCGGCAATCACACCAAGCAGGCCAACAAACCCGCTTTGGCTCAGGAACAGCCCCGCTACCTGCAAATCCGTGGCCCCAAGGGCTTTTAGCATTCCGATCTCGCGCGTTTTTTGAACTACAAACGTGATGAGCGCGCTCAGGATGCACAGCGCAGCCACGATCATGATGAAAAACAGCAGGTAAAACATGACGTTCTTTTCCACCACCAGGGCCCCCAAAATGCTCGAATTCTCATCCATCCATGTGCTGACACGAAACTCCGGTCCAAGCAACCTCTCGAACTGTTCCTGAACCGCCGGCGCCTTGTACGGGTCCTTCAAATCCACTTCCAACCCATGAACGCTGTCCTTGAGCAAGTAAAGTTCCTGGGCATCCTCCAGCGACACCACAATGAAGCCTGCGTTGTATTCGTAGTAGCCTACGTCAAAGATCCCGCGCACCTCGAATTCATCGGGCAGCACAGCTTCCTGCTTCTGTTTGTTCTGGTTTTCTCTGAGTTTGTTCAGCTCTTTGGGCGAGTAGATCAGCAGGCGATCTCCAACCTTCAATCCCATCGGCCGGGCAAATTCGCTGCCCACGAGCACACCGCGATCGCTTACGTCGAATTTCCCTTCGATAATATTGGTCGGCATCGTGGTCATCCTTGCTTCCAGTTTCGGGTCGATCCCCCGCATCCATGGAGCCTGGACCTGCGATTGGCCGGTCTCCGGTTCAGTCTCGACCAGCACCTGGGCCATGACGTAAGGGGCGACCGCGAGCACTTGCTGATTTGAGGAAAGCACGTGCATGATCTTCTTATAATCGCTTAGCGTCCCGTCGGCTCGAACGACGCGCAGATGCGGGCTGAACCCGAGGATTTTGTCACGCAACTGGTGATCGAAGCCGCTCATGACGCTGATCACAATAATCAGCACCGCCACGCCAAGGCAGACGCCAAGAATTGATATTAAAGTGATGACAGA
>DATGLT010000227.1:0-10390 GCA_035294005.1 Verrucomicrobiia bacterium | reverse complement strand
TTTGGCGCGACGGCGCCAGCGGAGGGCGTATCTGTTACACCAATCTTCATCCGGACCTTCTTTTATCACTGGGCATTCCCACGAACCGGATTGAGACTGCGCGCGCTCGCGCTGCTCAAAAAGCCATCGCTGATGCTCGGTATCGCGCGCAGCCGGCGTTGAAACCTGCCGCACCCTTTCACCAGTCCTCGGAAACCAACCGCACCGACGTGGCCGCTCCCTGGCTGGATACCCAATACGCCGCCAGCTCACCCGACCAGGGGCCGGCCTACTCAAGCGGCCCGATCTACAACGGGTTCCCATATATGTACCCCCTGGATTCCGCCCAGTCGGCCCCGCGAGCTGCTTCCGCACCCGGCGCTAATCCCGCCTCTTCTTCGATCGATGTTCCCCGGGCCCCGGTAACTCCCAGCTCAGGTTCC
Organism: Verrucomicrobiia bacterium; assembly: GCA_035294005.1. GTDB lineage: Bacteria > Verrucomicrobiota > Verrucomicrobiia > Limisphaerales > UBA8199 > JANXQE01. The sequence goes on along the minus strand of DATGLT010000227.1, from coordinate 9,968 downwards.
ACGCCCAGTGTCCCGCCCGCTCGTGGCATGGGCCACGCCGTGTCTGGTCCAAGCGCCCCGCCGGCTTCGGGGCCTCACCGGCGCTGAGTGTGCGCTCCTCCTTTGCAAGCTACACCCAGGAACATCACGATCCCGCTGGACGCCCAACCGGGTGTCTCCGGTTTGTTTCAAACTCCTGCTCAGGCCGCGGCGTGCTGCATTATTGCTCATGGCGCAGGGGCGGGTATGACACACCCGTTTCTCGAACAGACTGCCGCCGGCCTTTGCGGCCGCGCCATCGCTGCCTTGCGATACCAGTTTCCGTACATGGAGAAGCGCTCGGGCCGCCCGGACCCTCCCGCAATAGCCCACAAAGCGGTTCGCGCCGCGGTCGCCATGGCGTCCTCGCTTGCGCCCGGACTGCCGCTTTTCGCTGGTGGAAAGTCTTTTGGAGGACGCATGACTTCTCAGGCCCAGGCGCTCGGCCCTTTGCCAGGAGTCAAAGGCCTGATTTTTCTTGGGTTCCCCTTGCATCCCCCGGGCAAGCCATCGACCGAGCGCGGCGGGCACCTGGCGGATATTTCCATTCCAATGTTGTTTTTGCAGGGCGATCACGATGAGTTTGCCGAGCTATCGTTGTTGTACAGTGTCATCGAGCGCCTGGGCAAGCTGGCAACGCTTCATTTGGTTCCACACGCCAATCACTCCTTCCATGTGCCCGCGCGTTCCGGCCGAACGGATGCCCAGGTCCTGTCTGAACTGCTGGATGTGACAACCGATTGGATCCGGCGCATTATTGCCTGAATGCCTTCCCGCTCCAGCCACCAGGTTCAGGTTGGCCGCCGGCAACTTGAGATCTCGAACCTCAACAAGGTCCTTTTTCCCGAAGACAACTTAACAAAAGCCCACCTGCTGGATTTTTACATAAAGCTCGCCCCAACGATCTTGGCCCATCTGAAAGGCCGCCCTTTGTCGTTACTGCGTTTTCCCGAAGGCATCCACGAAACGCCTTTCTTCCAAAAGAACCGGCCCGAGTGGGCGCCCGCCTGGCTCGAACACGTCGTGCTTGGTGAAGAGAAGAAGGATTATGTCATTGCGACTGAAGACGCCTCTCTGGCCTGGCTGGCAAACCTTGCCTGCATTGAACTGCACCAGATGCATTCGAGGGCGCCTCATTTCGATAAGCCGGATTACATCGTTTACGACCTGGATCCGCCCGAGAACTACCCGTTCGCCAGCGTCGCCGAACTTGCCGCCGAGTTCCGTCAGCATGTCGAGAGCTTCGGGTACCATGCATTTGTCAAAACAACCGGGCGCAAGGGATTGCATATTGTCACCCCGGTCGAGCCCCGATGGGACTTCCACACCGCCTTCGAGGCGGCCCGGGAACTGGCCCAACCGTTCGTCGACTCTCATTCCGCCACCGTCACGTTGCAAATCAAGAAGGACCAACGCAAAGGAAAAGTCCTGCTCGATATTTATCGCAATCGTCCGTCGCAAACGATCGTCGCTCCGTATAGCGTCCGGGGGTTGGAAGGCGCTCCCGTGTCCACCCCTTTGCAGTGGGATGAACTCCAATCATTGGCGGGCCCGAAATCGCTTAATCTGCTGACCCTTCCCGGGCGCATAGCAAGCGCCGGCGATCCCTGGGAAGCCATTTCAGGATACGCAACTCCTCTTCATACCCAAAGAAAACCCAGCGCGCCGGCAGCGCAGCCCCTCAAGACGTCCCGCAAATACAAGACCCCCGAGCAACTGAAGAGCTACTCGACCAAACGCAGCTTCGAAGCCACTCCCGAGCCGGCGCCCGCATTGGCCGAAGGCCAAGGCAGTTCTTTCGTCGTGCATCGTCACCATGCATCACGGTTGCATTACGACTTGCGCCTCGAGCATGCCGGCGTGCTGCGCTCCTGGGCCGTGCCCAAAGGTCTACCGCCGAGGCCCGGCATTATGCGCCTGGCTGTCCAAGTGGAAGATCACCCGCTCGATTATGTGGACTTTGAAGGCATCATTCCCAAAGGCCAGTACGGCGGCGGTACCATGTGGAAGTTTGCCCGGGGCCGCCACGAAATCACACGCGAGAAAAAGGACGGATTCTATTTTCGGTTGCATTCGCCTGAACTCAATGGCGAGTACCGGGTTCACCACACGAAAGATAATCAGTGGCTGCTCGAGCGCGTGGACTCGCCACAGATCGACTGGCCTCGCGCCACCATCGAACCCATGCTCGCGCGCACTGCCGAAAAACCGCCGAGCTCTCCCGAATACCTTTACGAAGTCAAATGGGACGGCATTCGCTCAATCGTTTCCCTGGACGAAGGCCAGATTCGGATCCACGGCCGCAATGGGCGGGATTTAACGGCCCGTTTCCCCGAGTTGCTGGATGCGGAAACCTCTTTTCGCGCAACGTCCGCCGTTTTTGATGGGGAGATCGTCTGCCTGGACGCCGCGGGCAAACCCATGTTCAAGGAAGTGATTTCCCGGATGTTGCAATCCGGCGAAGGCGCCATCAATCGCGCCCGCTCCCGGCAGCCGGCAGTTTGTTACCTGTTCGATTGCCTGTACCTGGATGGCCGGCCCGTCGTCAATGAGCCCCTCGTCCGCCGTCGTGAATGGCTCGCCGATGCCGTCCGCTCCGGTAGCGCTTACCGGGTTAGCGAGGCTTTTGACGAGGGTAACTCCTTGTTCGAAGCCGTGCGCGCAATGGGTTTGGAAGGGATCGTTGCCAAGCAACGCAACAGTGTTTACCAGGCCGGGAAACGGACCGATGCCTGGGTAAAGATCAAGAGCCGCCAAACCGCTGAATGCGTCATTGTCGGCTATACACAGGGCAAAGGCGGGCGGGAACTCGGTTTTGGCGCTTTGCACCTGGCGCAGCCCGGACCGGAAGGCTTGCGTTACGTAGGGAAGGTGGGATCGGGATTCGACGACCGGTTACTGGGCGGGATTTACGAAGAATTAACTAAATTGACAACGTCCATCAGACCGGTTAAACAAAACCCGCTTGACGCCGCCCGGTCTACCTGGGTTGAGCCCAAGCTCATGTGCGAAGTTCAATACGCTTCCGTGACCAAAGATGGGATGCTGCGCGAGCCGGTGTTCATCCGGATGCGTCCGGACCTGTCTCCCTGAGGGATGGCTGCTTTGCGGTTTTCGGTGTGCAAAATGTTGCTTTTAAGCGGTTTGCGCATTTAATCGACCGGCCAACTATGCCGGACCGGGCTTTTGTTTGTGCCGGACATCGCGCTGGCCTGAGCCTTGCTAAGTAAAGTCGGATCCAACAACATAAAACGTCTGAAAAGGTGAGATTATGATGCGATCGATTTGGAAAGGGCACATTCGGTTTTCACTGGTGACGATACCGATCCGTATTTACAACGCGGTCGACACCCAGGAGACGATCCGTTTCAATCAATTGCACAAGGAAGACAATGGCGCGGTCGGTTACGACAAGAAGTGCAAGAAATGCGGCAAAGCCTTGAGCGCTGAGGAAATCGTCAAAGGCTATCAATTTGAACCGGAGCAGTACGTGATTGTTTCTCCCGAAGACCTCGAGAAGATCAAGCTCAAGAGCACCAAGGTGATTGAGATCGAGGGTTTCATTGATGCCAGCGAAGTGCATCCCACACTTTACGAATCGCCATATTTTGCGGGGCCGGACGGCCCGGTTGCGGCCAAGACGTATTCCTTGCTGGCGCAAACGCTCCAGGCGAGCGGCAGGGTGGGTATTGGCAAAGTGGTCTTGCGCGATCGGGAAGAGGTCGTGCTGATCGCGCCCCAGGAAGGCGGTTTGCTTCTCTACAAACTCCGGAACCCTGAAGAATTGCGCAAAATCAGCGATGTTCCGCAGTTGGAAAAAGTCGATCCGAGCAAGGACGAATTGAAGCTATCCATCAGTCTGGTCGAGTCGATGTCCGCAGATCTGAAAGATATCGATTTGAAGGACCGGTATCGCGACGCGTTGCGCGAGATGATCGAGGCCAAGGTTGCCGGCAAACAAGTGGTCACGGTGCAGGAGGAGGAGAAACCCGTGATTGATATCATGACGGCGCTTAAGCAGAGCATCGAAAACACCAAGGCTCAAAAGAAGCCGATGGAAAAAGCCAAGGGCGCCAAGAAAGAGGCTGCCGTCGAAGCCAAGCCCGCCAAACCGAAGCGGCAGGTCGCTTAAACGCGAACCGCTGCGAAGTTCACCAATGGCCGGGGACGTCTATGGCTGATTTCGCCCTCTGCCTGTTTCCAGGGCCGGAGGGTATGAATAGCGCGCGCGTCCTCTCGTCGAATTCGCCGCTCTCCAACAAAAACTTTTCCTTTGTTGCAATTCGTGTCATTCGTATCTCGCATGCTAGTAATCCGTGCCTAAGATACTGAAACTCCCGGTCCGCGCGGCCAAGTTCGGCTACCAGCGGGTGCCGAAGCGGTGCGCAAAGGTTGAAAACTCTGCGCAGTTGCACCTCTTTTCGCAGCCGACGGCGCAGGTGCTGCAGTTTGAGTCGGGGTTGGGCCCCTTCGAGTATGCATTGATACTCGACGAAAAAGGAGACAACCGCGCCGCCGAGTACTACCTCAAGGCCATCACGCAGGAGGATTGCGTCGCCGACGCTTACTGCAACCTGGGCATTATCGAATCCAAACAGGGGCGAAGCGCCAAGGCTTTCGATCACTTTACAAAATGCCTGAAAGCAGAACCGCGGCACCTCGAGGCTCATTACAACCTGGGAAATCTTTATTTTGAGCTAAACGATTTCCGGCTGGCGCAGGCCCATTACGAGATGGCCGCCGAAGTGGATCCGAAGTTCCCGAGCGCTTATTTCAACCTGGCGCTGGTGCTTTCGATCAATAACGACGTGCGCGGCGCCATCGACGCCCTGACCAAATACCAGCAGTTGGTCCCGCCTGAGGAAGGCCGCCACGCCGATGAATTGTTGTCGAACTTAAAGAAGTCTCTCGAGGCCAGCCTCCACCCGCGCGCAGGGCTCACCTGAGCGGAATGCGGCGGTGCATGGGAACGTAACCAGGAACCTAAAGCACAGCCAAAAGCGACCCCGCACCGGATCGGCGCCTCAATTTCGCCTGGTCTAATCTTGTCGCCCTTGACCTCCTCAGGCAGCTTTTTGAACTTTCAAGCCCTTGACTCTCCCGGGGCCCTTGAGCCATCATTTCCTCACGATTCTGGCGGTGCACGCGGTGCGTGTAATCGCATCGCTTGTTCTGCGGGCAGTTGCCCTGCAATCATGGTTTGGAGAGATGGCCGAGTGGCTGAAGGCGGCGGTTTGCTAAACCGTTATACGGTCAAAAGCCGTATCGGGGGTTCGAATCCCCCTCTCTCCGCCATTTCAACAAGACCACTGATTCTAAAGCTTTACTAAAGTTCTGGGTTTTCCACCTCGTGCAGCAAAACGCACCAGAGGGAAAACAGTTCCCCAAAGTGCAGAATTTTGGAATTTTGGGCAAATAATCCGGTAAAGAAAAAGGTCAGGAAAACCTCGATCATACGGCATCCAGGCCCAGCGATCCGAAGGAGATGATACGGTCCGTTCATTTCGGCCACACAGGACTTCCTGCCGATTTTCCCCGTCTACCGCACCTGTGCGTCCCTACCAAGGCACTAAATCAAGCCGTCAAACGCAATATCTGCAGGTTTCCGCCCGATTTCTTTTCCGGCTCACCGACGCGGAAAACGAGTTGGTGATGCGGTCACAAATTGTGACCGCATCGAACCGACCACTCTGGTGCGATTCGGAAGGCAACTGAATTCCAGGACAGTTTTGGCTTGGGGCAATAGCTGGGCGATGGCGGCGGGAGCGGCTGTTTTCAATTCTCCAAAACCGCGCCGATCTGGTTAAGGTAGCAGGCGAGGGCCTCAGGCCGAATGAGGTTCGTCAGTGCCGCTTTTTGTTCCCGGTTCCGCAGCTTGCGATATCCAATGATCCGGTTTCCCTGGTGGGTGATGAGAATACATCCGTTGTCGGTTTTCCAAAGCTGACCCGGTCTCAGGGCAGCTCTGAGCTCGTCTCCACGTTGGTTCTCGTGTCCATGCGGGTATAGACGCATTTCGGAACCCAAAGTTCCATTACAAGTACGTAATTTTTTTCTACTCGAAGGTCTGAACTGATCGAGCTTTGACCAAAAGACAGTGCCGGTTTAACGTGGTGCTAGATGCTCGAGATTCAGTCCACTCCTCAGCGCTGCGCTTCCTGCCTGTGGATTCTTGGAGTGGGCCTGTTTATTTGTGCTTCAACCATGACCAGTCCCGGCGCCGGTGTCACCCTGGCCGCGTTTGGCAATCGTGTGATTGCGCCGGGGTTGAGCAATGGAACTTCAAACGGCGACACTTGGGACAGCGCCTGGGGTACCAACGGCACTCTGTATTTTCAGCACAACGACGGCACCGGGTTTGGCAATGGCGCTTATGTGCACGATCGGATTTGCCGTTTGGTTGGTACTCCGCAGGTGCCTTCCACTCTGTCGGGAACGGACCTGAATCCCGGAACGCTCGGCAATTCGCTCAGTGGAAGTCCCTGTTATTCGACGGGCATCTACGAGGTCGACGGCGTGTTGTATCACAACGTCTGTTACAGCCAACAAATTCCGGGCGCCTGGGTGTTCCATCACACCAGTATGATGCGGTCGTCCGACGGAGGGAAAACATGGGTCAACCATTTGGGCCAGACCAACACGATGCCGCCCGACAGCGCGACGGCGTGCATGTTTCCCAGCGAGAACTGGGGCGAGGTCAATTTTGTCAAATATGGGCCGGGAGGCGCGGCCCCGGCCGTCGACAACGCCCAGGCGTACATCTACCTGTCTGCCGCGTGGGCGGATTTTCGCCTGGCCCGCGTTGCCCGCGGCGATTTGCCCAAATTAGACCGCACCCAGTTCCAGTTCTACACCGGTGGTGATGGTTCCTTGGATTCGAGCTGGACCAACGACATCACGCAAAGCGCGGCCATTCCTGTGCCGTCCTGTTCACCATGCGCCATGATTTATAATCCGGGCGTGGGGCGCTACTTGATGACCAGCTTCAGCAGCGACAGTTGGCAACAACCTCCCATCGAGAGCACCCTGCGTGTAATGGAGGCTCCGCATCCGTGGGGGCCCTGGAAGCTCATTCTTGAGGAGAATGTAAATAACACCGATAGCGACAACCTTACCTGGGCTTTCCTGGTTCCCAGCTTCACCAGTGCGGACGGTAAAAAAGTGTGGATGTCCGTAAGCGGCCGGAGTCCATACGGCCTGCAATTCGTGCCGGTGTATTTGAGTACGGCTCCCGTTCAGACACAAGAGGCCGAAAACGCCGCGATCAAAGGGGGATTCATCACCAACACTGTTCAGGGATATTCCGGAACGGGTTATGTCTCGGGCCTGGATGTGCCGGCGAAACAGTGCGAATTCAATTTTACGACTCCAAGTGACGGCGTTTACATCATCCAATTCCGTTATAATACCAGCGCTTACCGGAACATTGGCCTGTTCGTCAATAACCAGGCGCGCGGCATTCTAAAATTGGGCAAGTCGGAACAGGTCTACGCCACCTGGACGTCCATGTCCGCTTTGACGTGGCTCAGCAGCGGTACCAACCGTATCGCGCTGCGATGTGTAGACACTTCGGGCAATGTTAACCTGGACAACTTATCCCTGGCGCTCTATTCCACCAACGCAGCCCCGGGCCTGACGCTCCAGGGCCTGGCCAGCCCGAACCGCATCACTGTCGGGTTCGATTCCATCCCGGGGCTGGCCTATGAACTGGATTGGGCGACTAATCTTTCCACGGGGTCCGTTTGGCAATTGCTCACGAATTTTTCCGGTGACGGCTCGAGCCAAAAAGTGACCCACACTGATTCGTCGTCCAACGGCTTTTTGAGGCTGCGCTTTCACGATTGAAGGGGGCTGAATGGGGAGCGGGCTTTCGACCGGGTTGACAATCAAGAGCCGTTAGAGGACATTTGAACAGCTTGAGCCCGCCACGACGTCAAAGTGTCTTGCTGAAGCAGCGAGACAACGAGATTTATCTTCAACTTTCAGGTGAATAGACGCCCAGTCGGTCTGCGACAAGGGTATTTGCGACCGGGCCAGTGGCGTTCGAGGAAGAGTTGCTCGGAATTGACGCGCGTTTTGGCGTTTGAAGACGAGCCATTCGACATTGTCACGATGCGCATTCAAAACTCCGCAATTTCGTCCGGGAGCGTCCCGGGGACGAAAAAAGGGAATTTGCCCGGTTGTGGATTTCTGGACGGCTCATACGATGTGGAATGCATAACGCCAAAGACGAACAAGCCGCGGCAAAACCTGTAGAACGGCTTTTTCCGTTCGTACTGCGGTCACGCATTTTGATTATCGGGCGGGAAACGCTGGCCCGCAGCAAGCGCAGCCTCCATTTCGTGCTAATCACGGATGATCTTTCAGAAAACAGTCGCGCCGAAATTTTAAACGAGTTTGCGCACTATCCCATTGTGCAACGGTACAGTTGTGAGGAGCTGAGCGGACTGTTTGGGGTAAAGGGCGCCAAGGTGATTGGATTTGCCAAATCATCCCTGGCCCAGTCAATCTATGCGGAACTCAGGTCTTATCGCGTTAACAAACCTTCTGTGGTAAGTTGAACTGGAGAGCCGCGAGTTCGCCAAAACAGCACATAATGCATTCTCAGAGCGGAAAAGCACGGAAATCAAACAAATCGGGCCGGCACGGCCATGGAAAAAAACAGGGTAGCCCTGACCTTTTCCAGGAACAACCGATCTCGGAACCTTCAAGCACGGTTCCTTGCCCGGTGTGCGCTCATCCGGTTGACCCGAAGCGGCTCCACTTTCACATGGTGCGATTCCACGGAGCGACGTTTCGGCGCAAGCCAGGGTAGGAGCGGGCGCCCGGCTGCCGGTCACAGCTTAAAATTCCACGAATCCAGCGCGTATTTTTCTTTCGCGAGCTTCTCGATTTCATCGAGCGGTATTTCCTCAAGCGGCCCTTGCGCATTCCAGACCTTGAGCAAAGCGGTTTTGAGCACGGCGGAGGGGATTTTCAGGTTCATCAGAAAATCGGGATGCGAACGGTTCATTCGATAAGCGGGCTGTTGAGAAGGCTGCGGGAGGGCTTGGCTAATCAGGTCAATGTCGGCGTTGAGTAGAAACGAGCCGTGGAAGAGAAGGAACTGCTTCTTGCGGCGTTGAGAATTGCCCGAGCATTTGAGACCCCCGATGGCCAGGTCCGTATGGCCTTGTTTCTCGACCGCCGCGCGCAGCAGGTTTTGGAGGATGGTCTGGTGGCGTTGCAGGATAAAATCGTTGGTGCTGGCGATCCCCTGAAGCTGAGGCGTTTCCGCGATCGGAAGAATCAGCGAATAGTTAAGACAGCCGGGACCCTGGAGAACGGCCCCACCCCCGGTGCAACGGCGCAGGATGGGGATGTCGTGCCGCTGACAGAAGTCTTTATTTACCTCCACGGCCGCGCGGTTGGCATAGCCAATTACCGCAAAATACCGGACCGGCTCCCAAAACCGGAGTAAGGGTCCCAATCCGCCGGTTTCAGCGAGATCCAGCAATACCTCGTCGCAAGCCAGGTTTTGCTCGGGGGTTGCCAGTGTCAGGTCGCAGGATCTCATGCTATAGTATTTGATTGGCACGGAAGCCGGCTTCCGGTCTAATGCCCCGCGCGTTTTTCCGACACCCCGTGGGTTTAGGCGTTCGGATAACCAACGAGAGAATCATTTTGAGCGATAAATTGAAAGCACAGAAGAGAGACGCAGCTGAAGAGCAGCCGTCTTTGACAGTATTGCCAGTGCCGAATGGCGAATCGGATGACAGGTTGCTGGAGTCCCTGGGATCGGTAGTGGAACACACGTTGAAGAGCCAGGCCCACTCCGCCCGGAGCCGTTTTCTGGGCGACTTGGCAGAACGCCTGCGCGAACAAGGCGCTGAAAGCCCGCGCGTGGTCAGCACGCCATACCTCAACACGATACCTCCCGAAAAGCAGGCACCTTTTCCCGGTGATTGGGA
>DATGLT010000226.1:0-4483 GCA_035294005.1 Verrucomicrobiia bacterium | reverse complement strand
CTTAGGCGCTTCTGCAAAGCATTCCTGAATTGATCGGCCCAGTGAGCACCAACCCATCTACTCAGCAGCTTTCGGTCCACAACAGGCGCGCCCTAAACCACGCCGGATGCGAGGTTACAAGCAGCACCTGCCAACATCCTGGTGTCTCGAGTCATTTTGTGAAGAACCCCTCCTAACGGCTAAGGGGAGTAGAATTGCAGATTTCCAGCGTCGGTCTCGGTGGCGGGGTTGTAACCGACCAGGGTTTGCACGAGACGCGAATCATTCCATAGCTGGACCGATCCGTCGCTGATGGCAACCACTCCGCTGTTTGCGCCGTGACACATCTTCGGCCTCCAGTTGGCGGTGCGCGCTCCGGTATTCGGTGAAGTCAGGACGAAACAATTGATGTTGTCAGGAAGGCCGGTGAAATCAAATCCGGTCAGGTTTCGATCCACTGACAAGGTGACGCGGGGCCGTTTTTCATCGGCTTCGTTACACATGGCGTAGCTGATATTGGTAAGCGCCAACGTGGCAAAATTGGTGGCGGCGAGGCGACGCACATCGCTTGGGCAGAGCAGGAGTTTGGTTGAAGCGAGTTCGTTCGAGACGATGGAAAGCTGGAGGTTTACCTGGGCGTTGTCTGCGCCGTTTGGCATTCCGCCGCCAAGGGTCTGCTCCACTTTCCAGGGAAATTTCCCGTTGTTGTTGTCGGACCAGAGCCGCATGGCCAACGCGATCTGCTTATGGTTGTTGGCACAGGCGATGCGCTGGGCCTTGGCTTTGGCCCGGCTGAGCGCCGGCAATAGCATTGCGGCAAGAATTGCGATAATCGCGATAACGACCAGCAATTCAATCAAGGTAAAGGCGCGTCGTTTTGAGCCAGGCAATCGCACCACAGGTTTTAAGGTCTTACCGTTGATTCAGGTCCATCCTACGGTGCGAGCGAAGCTGATATGCGGAAGAACTTTTGCGAGCCGCCCACCGAATTCGTGCTGGGGACGGAAGCCTCGAATGCCAGCTGCCCTGGGTTTCCACCGTTGCTGTAAGGCCCCGCCGCATTCGTGGCAGTGAGGACTTTGTAATAGAGTCCGCGCACCGCGTTGTATCGCACCTCCATGTTGCCGGGGTCAAGGCTGCGCGCCGTGAGGTAGACCGGGGATTTGAGGATCGAACCATCGAAGTATTTTTGCGCCAGCGCCCATGTGTTGGTGCCAACCTGCGAGCCGATACGACGGCCCGTGAAATCATCCACCGGCGGGTGAATGCCCCCGAAAACCCGCGAAACGCCTGCCTGGTCTGAGGCGTCAAAGTAGGAGGCCCATTGCAGAGTAAGGGGCTGCGTCGGGCCGGCCTCGAATGCGAGCCGGGTGATGGTATAGGAACCCAGGCCGCCGGGAAACCACTTGGAGCCCGTAAAAGCAGCCAGGATCTCGGCGGCGGCGCGGCTGAAAGTGCTGTGGCCTGAGAAGTAACCGGGAAAAGCGGGCGTCACGAATGTCTTCCTTTGGTAAGGCATCCAATCCTCGGCATGCATCCATTGAACGCCGCCGACATCGTTCTGGGGATCGGCCGGTTGACCCGGCCAGCACAAGATCGCAATTTTGCCAGGGGTCAGCCCGGCATGACGGCCCGAAGCGACCGAATTGCTGGTGACGAGTTCAATCAAATTCGTCACCAGCATCAACCCGTTTGTATTGTAAGACGGCAGAGCGGGATCGCTGCATTGGCCCAGGCCGCCGCAATAACGGATGGCGCTGAGAGGCCGCCAGGCGTTGTAATAACGCTTCGCGCTCCAGCACGCGCAAGCCGCGTCATGCACGGCGGCGTTCACGGCGAAATAAAGTTTAACGTCCCATTCCAGTCGATCCACTGCGGGCCCGGTTCCACCAATTCGAAACACGGATATGCTGTCGGAAACGTTGTTAGCAATAAGGTTCCAGTGGCCGGGTGGCGTTTCGGAACTAGGGCCATCGGCCCAGAATTCCGCCAGGCATCGGGCGAAGTCTCCCCTCAGGACTGTGTTGTTGGTATAGGGTTGGCCGGTAATGGGATTGGTGGCATAACCGCGGCCGTCATTGGCGCCCAGAGTGTTGTTGCCCAGGCTCGCCGGCGAAATGTCCAACGTAACACCGTCGGTGGTCGTCAACTGGCTGCTGGCGCGAATATCCGCAACCAGGTTGGTCTTGAACGCTGTATCCGAAGTTGTCCCCAGAAACGGAGGCGGGCCGGGATCGATCCAGGGCAAATCCGGGTTGGTGCGACTGAGCCCGAAGGCCCGGACCCAGAGCCATTGCACCCCGGCGTACCCTTGAAGCGGGTTAATCGCAAAGCCGTTTTGATCAATGGCGTTGGCGACGATGAGACGCTGCCAATGATTAACATCGAGGAGCGTGTTATTGGTTCCATCGGTGGTGCCCGGGTAGAACGGGTTCAACATCCCGTTAACAAATGCATACCGGCGGGGATTACCCACCGGATAATCCGGATACACGGGACCAGGCGGGTTGGCCACCGGATAGGGCGTGCCGTTGGTTTGCCGCGCACCGTCATTTAGAAACCACGCTGAAACCGCGTCGTAGATGCTATTCCCGACGCCGGCGGGGGTTGAAGCATCACGCGAACTGTTATTCGGGTCATATCCCATCGCCGTCATGAAATCGGGGTCCCTTGCGATTTGATTGGTGGCAGTTCGCGAGTAGGCCAGCCTTTCCTCCATCATCCGATAAACGGCATAACTGATCGCCTCACTGCGTGCTGCGGTCACGTCGGCGGCGGTATGCTTTCCGTGGTAGATGAAGCCGACCGCATTCGTATCATAAGCGGCCCAGGCATCATACATGCAGACGGCGTAACTGAATAAATTCCTGGCCTGGACCGGAGGATTCGGAGTGTCCGCCCGAATGGTTTCCAACGCGCGCTCATCCCAATTCCGCGCCGTCGAGTAGTTCGTGTTGGGATTGTACCAATTGATTTGTTGCGCCAGAGAAGAGAGTGCGGCACCAAGGAGGACCAAAGCGGTGAAGAAATGCTTCCACCTTGGGGCCAGTCCACAAAAGGCCATTTCAGCCGGTTCTGAATGCATATGATCAGTAGTTTTGGAAATTGTGTGTATGAGAATCTGTTGTGCCGGGCCAATTCTCTATACTAATGTGCCGGATGGAATGTTCTTAGGTACAAGCGGCCTGTTTTCGTGGCGGTAAGGCGGGTTGAACCTTCTTCAAACTCCAAAAACGAAAACCGGTCTTATTAGAATACGAAAATTAGACGGGGGCGGAAGCTGCCCGGCGGTCGGCCGCGTCGGGAAGCCCCCGTCCAAACTCGTTGCCATCCGCGTAGAGTATGGATGGCCGGCGGTTCAGGGCTGGAATCTCTGCCGGCGGCGCCAAATTACGAACACAACTCCTCCGACCAGGCCTAACGCACACGGAGAAGGTTCGGGGACAGGGGCGTTGAGGAAAACGGGCGAGGTGCCGAGTTTTAATTTCAAGCTGCCCTGGCTGGCGCATGCTTCCTCAGTCCTTCTTCGCCTTGGGGGGAATAACCAACTCGAACTTGATATGCTCCTGCTTGCCATTCAAGGAGCGCCCAAGGTCATCCTTTATCTCCGGGCCGACGCTGTAGAGCTCATAACCATCTGATTTGGTTTGGTAACGCAATGGCTGGCCGTCGAAGGGATCGGTCGGGACGGTACCCAGCAGACCGGGAGTCAGTTCGGCCAGACTCGCAGGATATCGATTGGCATGGGCGGCACGGAATTGTTCAAGAGCAGTGGCGGTCAACCCCAGTCGCAGGCAAGCGACACACCTGGCCTCCCTCGCGGCAATCTTGAGGCCGGACAACAAAAACTCGGCGAGAACGAGTTGTTCGCGGGCAGCCACGGCGATTTGCTGGCGAATCATCTCGTCGCCTTTCAAGCGTTCCGGAAATGGCTGGCGGCGAAGTTGGATAAGGTTGCCCCACGTTTGATCAAAGAAGCGCTCTTCGGCCTGAAGTTTACCGCTCTGGAGACGAGCCATCATCCGCTGGCGGCGTTCGGCGGAAACGTCCCCAGCCAACATTGGCAAAAGCTCAAGAAATTTTGCAGGGTTCGCCAAGAGGGACATCGTCAAGACTCGCTCGGCGACGACACCGCGGGTGAAGCCCTCTCCCCGTGCGTCGAAATCTTCCATTCTGGCAAGATCCTTAAACAGTCCGGCTGATGCTTCGGGGGTCCAGCACACACGGTTTGCGGATTGCTCCAGGCCAGCCAAGGCAACAACCACCAGGCGCGCTCGAACGGATTGAGAGGACAGGTACGGCTCGGGTCCGAGCGAGTTGGCCAGCGCGAAAGCCGAGCGAAGATCCTCAATGCTGGATTTTGCGTCACTCGCATCGGCGTGCAACACGGCCGCCAATTCCAGCAATTGGGAGGCGCCCATCATTTTGCTCAGGTGTGGGAAGGTGGCTTCAACACCCAAGTTGAAGTCAACGGGGTAGCGGCTTTGGTCGCATTTGCTGGCCT
>DATGLT010000225.1:0-3967 GCA_035294005.1 Verrucomicrobiia bacterium | reverse complement strand
CACCGGGGATTACCACACGCTGGCGCTCAAGCGCGACGGCCGGGTCATACTTTGGGGCTTTAACACGGCCGGACAATGCAACGTTCCGCAAGGCCTGGCAAACGTCGTGGCCATCGCCGCCCGTGGCAACCACAGCATGGTCCTGGTGGATGACCGAACCCAGCAGGCGCGGGCCAATCGCGGTCTGGCCAAATAATTCGCGGGAACGGCATGGGGCGCCGCCGGGCTTGACCTATCAGGCCTAACAAAGAACATTATTAGGCGTTCGCTGCATGAAACGCCTTTCGCTCCCCGGCCCTTGCGCGCACTGCCTCCAGGCCGCGCGGCACGTCGTCCCCGCCGTTTTCCTACTCTGTTTTTCCGGCTTTTCCTTCGCAGCAAGCCCCCAACCTGACGCGAACCCGGACTTCAACCGCGCGATTCGTCCCATTCTCAGCGAGAATTGCTACAAGTGCCACGGGCCGGACGAGGCGGCTCGCAAAGGCAATCTCCGGTTTGATCGTCGCGCGGCCGCTCTGCAACCCGCTAAATCCGGGCTTGCGCCCATTGTTCCCGGCGCCCCTGAAAAAAGCGGGATGGTAGCGCGCATCACATCAACGGACCCGGAGAAGAGGATGCCGCCGATATCCACCGGGAAAAAGCTCAGCGCGTTACAAGTCAACGAACTGAAGCAATGGATACGGAATGGTGCCGTTTACGCGGAACATTGGGCTTATGTAAAGCCATTGCGGCCGCCATTACCGGATGTTCAAAACAAAGACTGGGCTAAAAATTCGATTGATCGCTTCATCCTGGCGCGGCTCGAAAAGGAAGGTCTGAAACCCTCGCCTGAGGCGGACAAGGCGAGGCTGATTCGTCGCGTTTCACTGGATTTGACCGGGTTGCCTCCAACGGTCGAGGAGGTCGAGGGTTTCAAAGCCGACAGCAGCCCGGATGCGTACGAAAAGCTGGTGGACCGCTTGCTCAACCGGAAAAGCTTTGGGGAGCACTGGGCGCGGATGTGGCTGGACCTGGCGCGGTATGCTGATTCGGCAGGTTATGCCGACGATCCGCCACGCACGATCTGGGCTTATCGCGATTACGTGATTCGTTGCTTCAACGAGAACAAACCGTTTGACCAGTTCACCATCGAACAGATTGCCGGAGACCTGCTGGAGAACCCTACGGAGGAACAACGCGTCGCCACGGCTTTTCATCGCAATACCATGACCAATAACGAAGGCGGCACTGACGATGAAGAGTTTCGCAACGCCGCGATCGTGGATCGGGTGAACACGACCATGGCCGTCTGGATGGGAACTTCGATGGCCTGCGCCCAGTGTCACCACCACAAATACGATCCATTCTCGCAGCAGGAATACTTCAGTTTATTTGCCATCCTGAACAATACCGCGGACGCCGATCGGTCCGACGAGGCGCCGGTCAAAAAGCTTTACTCCCCGGAACAAAAGAAACAGCTGACCCTCGCCGAGAATGAGTCATGGGATCTCGAACAAAAGTTCGCGCACCCCCCCGCTGAGGCGCGGAGCAGGCAGTCAGACTGGCAACAGCAATTCGCCTGGGAATTGGTTTGGCAAAGCGAGCTTGGCTTTGTTTCCAAGCCGTTAACGGCCGCCGAGGAGATGACCGTTTACGCGATTCCTCCGAAGGAAATCCTGGAACTGCTGCGCCCGGGTCCGCAGGACCGCAAAGAGTTTCAGCAGGAAACGCTCACGAAATGGTACGCTGCCAATGTCGATCCTGAGTTGCGGCCCGACCAACGCCGCTACAACCAACTGCGCCGCCAAATCGATGAAATCGAACCGAACACGGTGCCGGTCATGAAGGAGCTTGAAGGGGATCATCGCAGGAAAACACACTTGCAGCTTCGCGGTAATTTCCTGGCTCTAGGTGAGGAAGTCACTGAAGGCGTGCCCGCGGTTTTTGCTTCCCTGCCCTCGGGCGAACCTCCGAATCGGCTAGCCCTGGCGCGCTGGCTGGTGGACAAGGAAAACCCACTCACAGCCAGAGTCACAGTGAACCGGTTTTGGGAGCAAATATTCGGGACGGGGATCGTGCGCACGAGCGAGGATTTCGGTTCGCAAGGGGAACTACCGACGCACCCGGAACTTTTGGACTGGCTGGCAACGGAGTTCATGGCCGGCAACTGGAATGTGAAAGCGTTCTTGAAGCTGCTGGTCACTTCTGCCACGTATCGACAATCCTCCAGAGTCACTCCCGAGCTATTGGAACAAGACCCGGGCAACCTGCTGCTGGCACGAGGACCGCGGTTCCGGTTGACCGCTGAGGAAATTCGAGACCAGGCGCTGTTTGTGAGCGGGCTGCTCAGCTCGAAAATGTACGGGCCGCCGGTGCGGCCACCTCAGCCTTCGAGCGGTCTGAGCGCAGCGTTTGGGGGCTCGTTGGACTGGAAAACCAGCGAAGGCGAGGATCGCTACCGCCGCGCTGTGTACGTCGAGTGGAGACGCACAAATCCGTATCCTTCATTGGCGACATTCGATGCGCCGGGCCGGGAGGTTTGCGCGCTGAAACGCCCGCGCAGCAACACGCCGTTGCAGGCGTTGGTTATGCTCAACGACCCGGTTTATGTCGAGGCTGCACAAGCGCTTGGCGGGCGCATGGCGTCGCAAACGGGCTCGATAATGGACAAGGTGACGTTCGGGTTCCGGTTGTGCCTGGCGCGTGAGCCGAGCCAAAGCGAACAGGACCGGCTGGCCAAACTTTACGAACGAGCCGCAAGCCACTACCAGGAACACCCGGACGAAGCGAAGAAGTTTGCAAAGGACATGGTCAAGGCCAGCACGCAGTGCGATACTCCAGAAATGGCTGCGTGGACTGCCGTTGGCAATGTGTTACTGAATCTCGATGAAATGATGACGCGTCCTTAACTTGCTTGAATGAGGAACTAGCGATGGAACCCAAACTTGAATTGCTTCAGCAAACCACCCGTCGCAATTTCCTTCGCGGCGCCGGACAATTCTGCCTGGGCACAATCGCGTTCGCGAGCATGACAGGGCTGGGTCGAGCCGCTATTCACGCCGCCAATCCGCTGGCACCCAAAAGCCCTCACTACGCTCCCAAAGCAAAGAGGGTCATCTACCTGCACATGTCCGGCGGTCCACCTCACCTGGACTTGCTGGATTACAAACCCGAACTCGTCCAATGGAACGACAAACCTTGTCCGGACGAATTCCTGAAGGGCAAACGCTTCGCTTTCACCAAAGGGGTGCCCAAACTGATGGGCACACCCCGCCAGTTCACGCGCCACGGCCAGAGCGGCATCTGGATGTCGGACGCGATCCCGCATCTCGCCGATGTGGCCGACGAGTTGTGCGTGATTCGTTCCATGAATACGGACCAGTTCAATCATACGCCCGCTGAGTTGCTCCTGTTCACCGGATCAGCCAGGCAGGGCCGTCCGTCCATGGGTTCCTGGGTGACCTACGGGCTGGGCACCGAGAACGAAAACCTGCCCGGATTTGTGGTGCTGATTTCCAGCGGCACTCAACCCAGCGCCGGCCCCAGCGCCTGGGGGAGCGGCTTTTTGCCATCCGTGTTCCAGGGCGTGCAATGCCGATCGAAGGGAGACCCGGTCCTGTACGCGTCCGACCCGCCGGGCATGGACCGCGCCCTGCGGAGGGACACACTGGATGCCATTCGCGATCTCAACGAAGAACAAGCAGCCGACCTGGGCGACCCGGAAACAGTGACCCGCATCGCGCAATACGAACTGGCCTACCGCATGCAGATTTCCGTGCCCGACGTCATGGACATTTCGCGCGAGCCAAAGGAGATCCTCGAAGCCTACGGTGCCAACCCCGGCGAAGCCGGGTTCGCAAACAACTGCCTGCTGGCGCGGAGGCTGGTGGAAAAGGGCGTCCGGTTTGTGCAGCTATTTGATTGGGGCTGGGATTTCCACGGCACAAACGAACGGGAGGACATCCGCGATGGGTTGACGAAAAAGTGC
>DATGLT010000224.1:0-4800 GCA_035294005.1 Verrucomicrobiia bacterium | reverse complement strand
TTGCGTTTGTATCCGAGCTTTTCAATGTGCTGCCTCAGAATCCGGACACAGAGCGAATGAAAGGTGCAAATGGTAGGCCGATCTTTTTGGGTGCCGCCTTCGGTGCTGTCATTGCGCCTGGAACCGCGCGGAATCAGCTTGCTGACCCGCTCCTGCATCTCTCGCGCAGCTTTGTTGGTGAAGGTGACGGCCAGGATGTGGCCCGGAGAGATCCCCTTTTCGATGAGGTGCGCAATCCGGAAAGTAATGACGCGAGTTTTGCCCGTTCCGGCCCCTGCCAGAATCAAAACTGGACCGCGAATGGTCTCTACGGCCTCACGTTGTTGGGGATTAAGCGAACTCAAATTTAACATCAGCTCGCGGAGTTTAGTGTCAGAGCCTGCCAGCGCAAGACCGATCCGGTAGGACCTTGTCTGCAGTTGCGTGGCCGCCGACGTAAGGAGGCGGACTTCGGCGCGTGTGTTGCCATTTGGTCCGCCTCCTTACGTCGGCGGCTACGCCGGTCCGGTGGATTTTTCAACAGTCTCCTATACACGCGCGCAACTTTTTGTTATTTTGGCGGTGCTATGGCAATGGACGACATCTTACTGGAGGCCGACGACAAGATGAGCAAGACCGAGCAGGTCGTGATCAATGAATTCGCCGGGGTCAGGACCGGCAAAGCGTCGCCCGCCCTGGTCGAGAACATTTTGGTCGAGGTCTACGGCGCGCAGATGCGCATTCGAGAACTCGCGGGCATTACCACTCCGGAACCGCGCATGCTTTCGATTCAGCCGTGGGACGCCAACTCGCTCCATCCGATCGAGAAGGCGATTCAAAAAAGCAACCTCGGCCTGACTCCCTCCATCCAGGGCCGCGCCATACGAATTTTCTTTCCCGAGTTAAGCCAGGAACGCCGGCAGGAATTTGTCAAAATCGTGCGGAAAATGGCCGAGGACGGCCGCGTGGCGATTCGTCACGTGCGCCGGGATGCGATGGAACAGCTCAAAAAGCATGCGCACGACAGCGGCACGACCGAAGATGAAGTGAAGATGTCTGAAAAAGAGCTGCAAAAGCTCACCGACGATTACTCGGCCAAGATCGATCACCACCTTGCCAACAAGGAAAAAGAGATTATGACGGTTTGAGCACGCGGATTAGATCGTGGGGCGCGCTCCTTTGAACCGGTATTCGAATGCAAGCGGTGAAGCCGATGGCGCGGCCTGGTCGACAACGATGCGGGCATAGGCCAGGTCTTCAATTTCGTAAGCTTCGGCCGCGCTTTGGACCTCCTGGAAATCGGTAGCTTTGGACGGGTCGTCGGTCCATTGGTTGCACCCAATGAGGTAGAGTTTGGTTTCTGTATTCTGCAAGAGCACTCGCATGAGGCATTATGTCCGGGAATGAAAAGCGGTTGACCATGGGGTATTACCACCATCGAGGTCCGAGATGATTCGCAACGTGATTTTCGACTGGTCGGGCACGCTGGTAGATGACCTTCCGGCAGTGTGGCGCGCCACCAACCACGTGCTGGTCCAGGCCAGCCTCCAGGAGATGACATTGGACAAGTTTCGCGCCGAATTCTGCCTTCCCTTCACCGGCTTTTACGAGCGGCACGTGCCCCATATACCGCTCCCGCAGCTGGAGGGCTGGTTCCATGCCCGGTTTCGCCAGGTTCAGGATTCGGTTTGCCCCCTGCTGCATGCGCGTGATTTTTTGGAGTTTTGCAGGTCCCACGGCATGCGCATGTTTCTTTTAAGCACGATTCACCGCGACCACTTTGTTGTTCAGGCCGAGGTCACCGGCTTTGCGGATTACTTCGAGAAGGCTTACATCAATATTTGGGACAAACGCGAACGCATTCACGGAATTCTGTCTGAAAACAGCCTCGTTCCGCAGGAAACCATCTTCATCGGGGACATGCAGCATGACATCGAAACCGCCCGGCATGGCGGCATCCATTCCTGCGCGGTGTTGACCGGGTACAATACTCTGCCGCAATTGCGCCTGGCAGAGCCGGAGCTCATTGTCGAGCACCTGGGGGAACTGCGTGAAATCCTCGAGCGCCAGGACTTCAAGATCAAGCCCACGACGCATCCGTTCGAGGAGGAGCATTTGCCAGTGGCGACCGTAGGCGCCCTTATTTTCAATGCAGAGGACAACGTCCTGTTGGTGCGGACGCATAAATGGTCGGACCTTTGGGGAATTCCGGGGGGCAAAATCAAATGGGGCGAACCGTCCGAACAGGCGCTGCGACGCGAGCTCAAGGAGGAAACAAACCTGGACGTGAAGGACATAAAACTGGTCATGGTGCAGGATTGTATCCACTCGAAAGAATTCTACCGGGACGCGCACTTTGTCCTTCTCAACTATACATGCCGAAGTGCTTCGGAGGGGCCGGTTAAGCTCAATGATGAAGCGCGCGATTTTTGCTGGGTCTCCCCCGGGGAAGCATTGAAGTTAGCTTTGAATGAACCGACCCGCCGGCTTTTAGTCCAAGTTATTGCGGAGAACGGCGCAGGCAAAACATAGAACCATGGCCAAAATCGTGATTGCGGACCTTGAGGTCCTTTATTGTATCGGAGTTAGCGACCAGGAGCGGGCGCAGCCACAAAAGCTGCTGCTGACGATCGAATTAAATGTTGATATCGGCCCGGCGATCCTGACGGATCGCGTCGAGAAGACGGTGAACTACCAACGGGTCGCCGACGATTTGCTCGCTTTTGGCCAGGGCCGCAGCTGGCGTTTGCTGGAAAAGCTGGTCTCCAACATCGCCGATCGGATCTTGAGTGAGTACGAGCCTGAATCGGTGTACGTGGAAGCGAAGAAATTCGTGATTCCGCAGGCGCGGTACGTTTCGGTCTCGCTGTCGCGAGCGCGGGCGCGTTAAGCCCCGTTGTTCAGGCTGGCACGCCCGAGATGTAAGTCTGCAGCAGATTGATGGTGCTGCTCTGGGCCGAGATGATCCAGTTTACCAGGTCGCCGATCGAGACAATGCCGATGATTTGGCCGGCTTCAAGCACCGGCAGGTGCCTGACCCTGTGCTCGGTCATCAGCCGCATGCAATCTTCGACCGTATGGTCCGGGGTCGCATGAATGACTTGCCCGGAAAGGATTTCTTTAACGGCGGTCTGCTTCGAGGATTTGCCTTTCAGCGCGACCTTGCGCGTGTAATCGCGCTCGGTCAGGATTCCAACCAGGTTGCCGTGTTGAGTGACCAGCAAGGCGCCGATATTCTTGTCCGCCATAAGCTGGATGGCATCGAAAACCATCGTCTCAGGGGATATTGACCAAACATGGTTTCCCTTATGATGCAGGATTTCGCTGATCGTACCGTTTGCGTTCATGAGAAAGGTTCCTTTGGTGTATGTGGACCGAGGGACAGGGTTCGAAATTGCAACGATGCTGTGCGCCTTTGAAAGTCGCGCCGCAGGGTTTTTGCTGGCATCGAGTATTGCAACATCTTAACTGTATCACGTCCCGGGCTTATTGACAGCAAAATTTTTCATTGAAAGCCATTCAACTTCTCCAGGTCGCCGCGCCGCTCCGGTTGATGGAAGTTCCCGTGCCCAACTGCGGACCCGGGGACGCTCTGATTCGAGTCAAAGCGGCTGGGATCTGCCATTCCGACGCGCACTACCGGGCCGGGCGCTCGGCTGCGGGCCCGCTTCCGCTAACGCTCGGGCACGAAGTTGCCGGGGTAATCGAAGAGATTGGACAACGCGCATGCGGTTTTAGACCAGGCGACCGGGTGTGTCTTCATTACCTGGCCACGTGCGGCGATTGCGCCGCTTGCCGCAGCGGGATTGAACAATTTTGTTCCACCGGCAGAATGATTGGCAAACATCGCGACGGCGGGTACGCGGAGTTCATCCGAATGCCTGTTCGCAGTCTTTTCAGACTGCCGGACGATATTTCCTTCGAGATCGGGGCCATTATGATGTGTTCTTCAGCCACGGCCTTGCACGCGCTGAGAAAAGCGCGCCTCGCCCCAGGTGAGACTGTGGCCGTGTATGGCCTCGGAGGATTGGGCATCTCCGCGGTTCAGATTGCGAGAGCGCTTGGGGCCGGCCAGGTTTTTGGGATCGACATTAAACCTGCCAAACTGGCCATGGCCGAGGGATTTGGGGCGGTCCCTGTGGACGCATCCAAGGTCGAACCGGTCCCCGAGGTGCAGCGCCTCACCAAAGGCAGAGGAGTTGACGTGGCGTTGGAGCTCATCGGTCTGCCGCTGACGATGGGCCAGGCCATTTCATCGCTCGCAATCCAGGGCAGGGCAGCCTTGGCGGGCATTACGGAGAAGCCCATCGAGCTTCATCCATATGCCGAACTGTTGAACAAGGAAGCCGAGGTCATCGGCGTTTCAGACCACCTGGCCAGCGAGTTGCCCTCCTTGATCGAGCTTGTTCGCAAGTCAAAACTCGATTTGTCATCCGCCGTCAGCCGGGTCGTTGGTTTGGATGTTCGCGCCGTCAACGGGGTCTTGGATGAGCTCGAAACCTTCGGGGATTCTGTTCGAACTGTTATCAAGCCTTGAACGGCTGCTCAGATGAACACCGCTCATCGTCCGCAACGTCCATGAGCTTGGCGAAAACAAGAATGTCACTGCCCCTGTCTCGCTGGTGTATAAAGTCGGAACGGGTTGGCGCTTCAAGCGCGCCCGGAGCCTTGGCCCGGCCCGCTCTGTTATTGGGAACTGGGCGTCGGTAACGATGATGATTTGGGGCGACACTTGGGCGATGAGGTCGTCGCAAATGGGTTCTCCGCTGGATGGGAGACCTGTAACCAGGACTTCGGCGTGCAACAGTTTTGATCGGCGCA